>JAWOGN010000240.1:0-9401 GCA_046496815.1 Desulfatiglandaceae bacterium | reverse complement strand
GTTGCAGCCTTCTCAAAGAGATCCCAACGGCCCCCAACCCACCATTTCAAAGCGCTAAATTCATACGAAGAAAGATGAGACGCATGTCATCTGCAAAAAATTGTGAAAGAGGTGTTCTATGAAAGCGCCAAAGGATTACATTATTTTTCCACTGGATGTACCGACTTACGATGCGGCCATGTCTTACGTCGATCAGCTGCACGCGCATGTCGGTCTCTTCAAGGTGGGGCTGGAGCTTTTTATCAGCCACGGGCCCGGTATCGTCAAATCCATTCAGAATGCCGGATCCGCCGGGATTTTCCTTGATCTCAAGCTTCACGACATTCCCACCACCGTCACGCGAGCTTTCTTGGCAGCCAGCCGACACCATCCCCAATTCGTGACCGTACATTGCGACGAGGGGGATGAAATCCTAAGGGAAGTGGCGGAAAACAACCCGGGAGACACCAAAATTCTTGCGATCACGGTGCTTACCAGCCTGAATCAGGAGAAACTGAAAGCCCTGGGCTATGCTGCGGAATACTCGGAAAACATGGGCGCCTTGGTTCTTTCAAAGGCACGCTTGGCAAAGGCTGCGGGCTGTCATGGAGTCGTGTGTTCCGGGCTTGAGGTCGCCATGATAAAAAAGGAGCTTGGGTCCGAGCTGATTGCGGTCACCCCCGGCATACGTCCGTCCGGTTCGGTAGTGAGACGGGACGATCAAAAACGCATCGTAACGCCGGCGGAGGCGGTCAAGAATGGGGCCGATTTTATTGTGGTGGGACGTCCCATCCGCGATGCGGATGATCCTGCGGATACAGCGAAGCGGGTTGCGGAAGAGGTGGCTTCAGCGCTTTGAGAGCAGCTTATCACGGCTCACGGCCATCAGCGTGACCATTGCCTTGGCTGCAAGAACCTCCTCGTCCTCCCTGATATCAAAAACCTCGGATTCTGAAATGATGATTTGGCTCCCCTCCCGAATTACCCTGGAGCGGCAGATAAGAAGATCGCCTTGTGCGGGTCTTAAGAAGTTTATTTTGAACTCAATCGTCAAAATTTGAAACCCCTCGGAAACCGTTGTAAATGCCGCATATCCCGCGGTATGATCGGCCATGGTTGCCATGACCCCGGCATGAATGAACCCATCCTGCTGCCGATGGTGCTTTTTGATACGCACCCTTGACTCAAAATAGCCGCGCCTGACAGTCTGCGCTTCGAACCGGCAGTGTTTTATAAACCCACGTCCGTAATCTTCAGCCAGGAAAGCTGCCCGCTCCTTTGAGATCTCTTCATCCATAACCCAATCTTTCTGTTACCCGTTGTCTTTTCCAGTTACCGGATACCGCTACCACCCCTGCTGCGCAATTGCAATCCCAGGGGGAAAAACAGAACCTTGCATTTTCACAAAACCGCGCGTCAAGACCTCCGTATCGGATCTGATCGGACCATAGCATATTCATTTGACATTTGCCCCATCCTAAAGTGACTTCACCCGGCGTATCCATTTAGCGTTTCGAACCCCCCCCGGTCGCGGCATGCGGAGACGCGCATTCTTTGTTTCGGAGCGGTCCTGCGGGTTTTGCCGCCCGTCAATTCCCGGACGCGTTTCGACCGATATTCTCCCAACACCGGGATGAAAAATCCAATGAAAAGTCAATAATTTGACACACATTCATATTCCGAATCACCTTCACGTTCTTTCCCGGCCACACACACCGCAACACAGAGAACCTATGTGCCCGGCATCACTAGGTAAATATTAATTTCTTTCATTCCGGCACGGTTTCTGCTTAATCAGTGGGTAACGTTCAAAGGCGTTCTCATGACACCAATCAGCTTTGTAGGTCTATTTCCTCAAAAAGTTATCTGAACCTAACGGAGGATGCCCTCAGGGTGATCCAGGACCATTTGCAGCGAACGACGGTAGAAAGCATCATACGACATGAAAGAATCCGTCTTGAGTCATTGATTCAATATAGTTCTCTGGCCATTGTAACGCTTGATGAAAAACACAATGTCGTGTCATGCAACCCCCAGTTTGAGGAGATGTTTCAGTTCAAGGAGTCTGAAATTCGGGGAAAAAACCTCGATGAAATTGTCGTGTCGGCAGCATACACCGGAAGTGCAATCTCATACACAAGCCGGGTTCTGAAAGGTGAGGCGGTCCATGGATCCAGCCGACGAAAAAGAAAAGACGGCAAGCTGATAGACGTGGAGTTTTTTGGGGTTCCCGTCATCGTCGATAATGAGATCTTGGGCATTTACGCGATTTATAGAGACATCACGGCTGAAAAACGGGCACGGCAAGCCCTGCAGGAGAGCGAAGCGCGCTATCGCAACCTGTTCGAAGGGGTGCCCGTTGCGCTCTACCGGACTTCGCCCTCAGGAAGGATTCTGCAGGCCAACCCGGCGCTTGTGCAGCTCCTCGGCTATCCGAACCTGCAGACACTGTTGGAGGTCAACGCAGAGGAGATTGAGAATCCGGAAGAGCGCAAGCGCATGCTCGCGCTCCTGATGGAAACGGGTGAAATCCGCGATTTCGAAACTCAGCTTCGCCGGTATGATGGTACGCTCATTTGGGTGCAGGATACCGCACGGGCGGTCCACGATGCCGAGGGCCGATTACTCCATTACGAAGGGAGCCTCGTTGATGTTACCGAAAGAAAGTCGGCGCGACTTGCTTTGCACGAGAGTGAAAAAAAATACCGTGACTTATTCGACACCATCAGCGATTTTATTTATACGCACGACCTGGAGGGACATTTTGTCACCGTGAATCGCGCCGCAGCCGAAACACTCGGATATATCCCTAAAGACCTCATAGGCCGGCCGATATCCGACTTCATGTTTCCGGAGTACCGCCATGCCTTCTATGAGGAGTATTTACCGAGAATCAAGAGAGATGGCGCCCTCGATGGGATAACCAAATACCTGGCACATGATGGCTCTACACATTATATAGAATACCGAAGTGTTTTGGTAAATCAAAACGGACGGAACCCGGTTGTCAGCGGCTCCGGACGTAATATCACCGATCGAATTCTTGCCCAGCGGGAAGTCAGCAGGTTGGAGCAACAACTCCAGCAAGCCCAAAAGATGGAGGCTATCGGGACCTTGGCGGGCGGTGTCGCCCATGACTTCAACAACATCCTGGCAGCCATCATCGGCTACACGGAGCTTGCCGGCCTTCAGCTCGCCGATGATCACAAAGCCATCGGCAGTCTCAAGGAGGTATTGAAAGCCGGACATCGAGCGAAAGATCTGGTCAAACAAATCCTTTCGTTCAGTCGGCAAAGCCAACAGGAACTCAGACCGGTGGACATCACGCCCATCGTAAAGGAGGCCCTCAAATTGTTGAGGGCGTCTTTACCTGCCACCATCGACATAAAGCAGAACATAGAAAGCACCATGGGAACCGTTCAGGCGGATCCCACTCAGATCCATCAGGTCCTCATGAATCTTTGCACCAACGCAGCACATGCCATGCGCCGGGAAGGGGGCATTCTTGAAGTCACAATCAAGAAAATGGACGTGGATACCATCGCTGCGCGGGAATACGCAGATCTACATCCCGGACCCTACTTAAGGCTGACCGTGAAAGACACGGGGCACGGCATACCGTCTGACATCTTACAACGGATTTTTGAGCCCTATTTCAGCACCAAGGGACGGGATCAGTCAACCGGGCTTGGGTTGGCCGTGGTGCACGGCATTGTGAAGAGCCACCGCGGCATTGTCCTTGTGGAAAGTGAGCCGGGACAGGGAACGACATTCCACGTTTACCTGCCGCTCATCAATGGAACCACATACACTCAGAGGATGCCGGCATCCGAAGCACTGCCGACCGGTACTGAGTCTATCCTTTTCGTCGATGATGAAGGGGTACTCGTAGACATAGGTAAGAAAATGCTGGAACACCTCGGCTATGAGGTGGTCACCCGAACCAGCAGCATCGAAGCGCTCGAACTGTTCCGGACAAACCCGGACCGATTCGAGCTGGTCATCACGGACATGACGATGCCGAATATGACGGGGGAAACGTTGGCAAAGGAAATCATGAAAATCCGGAATGATATGCCGATCATACTCTGCACCGGATTCAGCGAAAGAATCTCAGAAGAAAAAGCGAAAGCGTTGGGAATCCGTAAGTTTCTGATGAAACCGCTGGTACTGCGTGAATTCGCCAAAACGATTCGACAGGCCCTGGACACGAAATAGGATCGAACCATATCCGGCCGCCACACGACTCAAAATCGGGTTTATTGCATCCGGTTTGAATCCCATTCGGTTGCCGTATTTCACAAGCTGCCGGATCTTGGATTCGCATCTCGAAGTCTCGTGAATTTTGAGGCGAAGCGTCGTCAGGTTTCAACATGACTTGGAAAGAAAGCGATTCTCGAACTTTCAACTCACTCGAGCTGCCGTTTCAACGCTCCTTGATTCGATCCGCCAAAGTCCCAACCGCCACCCCAAAAAAATAGGAGCGATTCCATTTAAGGATTACGCGGTAGTTATTCAAAGCGATAAAGGCTTTCCCTTTCGGCCCGTCCGGCTGGATCACGGATGCCATCAAATCGGGAGACGGCGTTAGATCTTGTCCCCCCGGACGGCGCACACCCAGCGACTGCCATTGGCTGAGAGGCTTACGGATATTTAAGTCCGGCAATGCCGGGGCAAACCCCTCCGGTAGGCGAACTTCGAAACCCCAGGACTGACCTTTCACCCAGCCGGACTTGGCAAGATAGTGAGCCGCTGAGGCAAAAGCGTCGCCCAAGTTGTCCCAGATGTCGATCTTGCCGTCTCCATCGTAGTCTACTGCAAAGGCCTGGAACGTAGAAGGCATGAACTGAAGTTGACCCATCGCCCCGGCCCAGGACCCTCTCATTTTGCCTGCGGAGATATGCGCATCCTCCAGAATTCGCAAGGCGTGCATCAGTTCCCTGCGAAAGAATCTGCTGCGACGGCCGTCATAGGCCAGTGTGGCGATAGATCCAATGACCGGGAAATCGCCGCTTAGCCGACCGTAGCTTGTTTCAATTCCCCAAAAGGCGATAAGAAACCAAGGCTCTACGCGGTACCGGTCGTACAGTTTCATCAGCAGGGTGTGATGCTTCGCGAGTTCCTTTCTGCCTTGGATGATCCGGTGCTTTGGAGTTACCCGATCCAGATATTCCGTTAACGTCATCCTGAACTCCGGCTGATTGCGATCCAATTCAATGACGCGAGGGATCGGCTTGATCTCAGCAAACGCCTCATCAAATGTTGCTTGCGAAATGCCTTTCGCGAGCGCCTCCCGGCGCAAATCGCCCAGCCAGCTTTTGAAACTCTGTTTGTCCTCGGCCAAGCCGGGCTTTGAAATCAATGCCAGGATAAGGGCGAACGCAATCAGGCCCAAATTTGTCCTTCTCATAATCCTGATTCTTCTGCTCACAATTTATCTGTCCTTCATCCATTGTGTTGAGGGGAATGATTTTGCGCTTCCACAATTTCAGATTCGCGCCGTAAAGGGCGACACGGTGCATGCGTGTTTACCCTATACAATATGGTTTTAGAAGACCTTGTGTCAAACATCTTGTATCCAGGGTGGGTTTTATCGAATTTCTATCCCATCACCTACTTCTTTCTGCACGAAAATCCGTACGAAAAAAAATGGAAACCCAAAAAGTCAAGATACAATATATGGTATTGAATCTTTTTTTACCCACAATATAGATATAAGATATTAAAATTATATGTAATTTATAAAAAAAACTTGACAAATATTACAATATATATATGATTATGCGCAATTGTATGTATTGAAACTTCTCCCTTAAACCTCCTTGTAGGCCCGTTAACCTTTTTTATTAACCTTAGCCCCCTGAGTTTTCCTCCTTTCTCAGGGGTTTTTTTTAATCTTGCTTTACCGAATCAAACCGGCTCTGACGGAAAATGCTGTTTGATCAGATAAAGAAAATTTCTTTACGCGCATTTCCGCAAAAAAAAGGCACACGCTGCAGCGTGACAATGAATAACCTCCATTTATTTCAAAGGAGATCACATGTTGGGAAAGAACAATAGCGATGAGATTGGTGCCGGGCCAAGTCCCGGATACATGCCCGCCGATGGCAAAACACTCATCGGGCGGAACATCTCCATTGAGGGAGATATTCGCGGTGAAGGGGATTTGGTGATAGAAGGATCGGTGAAGGGGAGTGTCGAGCTTGAAAAGTACCACCTCACCGTGGGGGCAAGGGGGCATGTGGAAGCCGAAATACATGCGGGCAACGTGACCGTCAGCGGCCGACTTAACGGCAACATCTTTGCCCTCGACAAAGTCACCATCACCAAGGATGCGGACTTCAACGGCGAAATCAAGGCCAAACGCATTTCGGTTGAGGATGGCGCTTACCTCAAAGCCGTCATTGAGCTTTTGAAGGAACCTCAGATTAAAGCGGTGGGCACCGATAAGCCGGTCGACCATAAGAGCTTCGGAGCCGTGAAAGAGCCCATCCCACTGGCCGGCGAATTGGATAAGGGAAAGTAATCCGTCAGCATCCCGGCTGGTGAATCGATGCGCTGGGAGGATGTCCCGAGATAGGCCTCAAAGTCATTTAACCGTTTGGCCGTTTTCGTTTTTCAGGCCCCCGGTTCAAATGGTTTCGTCTTCGTAAACGTTGCAGATGCAGCAGAGAAAAGTCGCCTGTTCGGTCTCACTCAAGTTTCGCATACCGTGTGGCTCCATGCTGGGGACGTAGATAACTTCGCCCGCCCCGCAGATCCATTTCTCGACCGGTTCATCTGTCTCAGGATTAAAACGCCGGCATTCGAATCGCCCACTTAAGATGTACATCGTCTGGATGTAAAAGTGGTTGTGGATGGGGATTTCGCCGCCGGGTTGGGCCGTGAAAAATCTGAGTCCGTATTCCGGGTTCCCCATATCGTCCTCCCCGTACTTAGAAAGCCAGCGAACACTGATGCCCTTAACGTCATATTTCTTGCCTCGGTAGGGGAATTTCTCTATCGGAATATCCACGCTATCCTTCCAGTGTAAAACTTCCATTGGTCCCTCCTGATTGAGTGTATTCATTCAAAATCATATTTTCCTACCTGGTGGCTGAACGGGAAGTGACCGGGCCCTTTTTCAAGTTCCCTTTCTATAAAAGGGGGCGTCCACGCACTACATACAAATATGATAAGTATTTTTGTAAGCGTTCAAAGGTTCAGCGTTTCCCGATGAAATCGGGATTCAGGGTTAAGGACAAAGAAGGGATTAAAGCTGACTCTTTTCTCATAAATACCTAGCCAAAGATATTTAAAATTTTCAGTTCAGCTGATAAATGCTTTATTATCAGATAGATCCAAACATTCTGAGAGATAATCTCTCACATTGAAGATGTAGGAACCCAACCCAAATGCGCTCCGTGGACGAGAATTGAACCTTGAACCTCTGAACCTTTGAACCCGTGAACGGTTACGTGTTTTTATAGGGTTCTTCAGAAAATGTCCAAAACATTTCAAAGGTTTTTGGATGTCAAGGGTAGGCAAACACAATTCCTATTCATCCCCGGCAGAGATACCCACTCAGTCGGATGGGCCTTGTAAAACACCCCTGCAATGTGTAGTCTCCCGGTCATGAAAATTTTCCTGCTCTCAATTTTTTGGGGCCTATGGTTCGCGAATTTTTCCGTTCGCACCGTCATTTCTCCGCTTCTGCCGATAATCGAGCATGAGCTCAATATCAGCCATGCCGCAGCAGGCGGCATATTTTCCTTTCTATCCGTGGGCTATACCATTTCAGTGCTTCTTTCGGGATTGCTCTCCCCTCGTATTGGGTATAAAAGATCCATCGCAATGGGTTTTATGTGTTTGACGATTTCTGCATTTTTTTTCAGCTACGTCGAGACGTATGCCGGTCTCGCGGTCGTTTCCTCATTGATGGGGCTTGGTGCGGGGATCTATCTTCCAAGTGCCATTCCACTTCTAACGGGCATTATCGAACGCAAAAACTGGGGCAAGGCAATCGCCTT
Source organism: Desulfatiglandaceae bacterium (assembly GCA_046496815.1). Classification (GTDB taxonomy): domain Bacteria; phylum Desulfobacterota; class DSM-4660; order Desulfatiglandales; family Desulfatiglandaceae; genus JAWOGN01. The sequence goes on along the minus strand of JAWOGN010000240.1, from coordinate 1,413 downwards.
CCATGAAACGGCGGCGTCCTTCAGTATATTTTCAATCCCACTCCTGGTCGCGCTCGTTCTGCGGTTTTTTCAATGGAAGACTGTTTTCTTGATGATGAGTGCCACATGCCTTGTCGTCTTTTCTTTGTTCCTTGTTTTCGTTTCGGATGTTCAGCCGCAGCAAAAAAAGAGTGTCCGCCTCGCACGCGTTTTGGTCCGGAGAGATTTTTGGATCATAGCGATCCTTTGGATTTTTGCCGCCGCCGGCAGTCTGGGTCTCTATAATATGATACCGCTGTTTCTCGTCGAAGAGAAAGGGATGCCTTTGGAACTCGCAAATACCATCTTTGGGATTTCTCGAATCGGCGGCTTTTTTGCCGCCATTCTGACCGGCTTTGTTGTGGACCGATATGGATTCAAAAAGGTGTTGTTTGTGGTATTGTCGACCACCGGACTTTCAACAACCGTGTTGGCCATAGCCAAACCCATCCCTTTTCTCGTCATCATGCTGATTGTTCAGGCGACTGTTTCGACTGCGTTCTTCCCTGCGGCGCTCGTAGCGGTTTCAAAACTCACGAACCCGAGTGAACGGAGCATTTTCACCGGCACAACAATTGCCGTCGGCGTTATCGTCGGACTCGGCCTTACGCCGGTTCTCCTGGGTTTCATCGCTGATGTGTGGAATTTCCAGATCGGCATTCTCTTCTTGGGCATATTAACGGTACTTTCCTCCTTTCTTCTGAAAGGCATCTAGACAGAAGTAGAAACGCAGATCCAAAAGTTCCGGCTTCGGCCTGAGCCCGGAGGACATGATTTACCGTCGGCATATCGGCAAACGTCTCGGAAATTCTACAACTTATTGAAATAAAGGGTTTTTAATGGCATCTTTTTTTATGCCGGCCACATGGAATAATGGAATGTTGGAACCATGGAATCATGGTCAAAAACGGATAACTTCTGTGTTTTGATTAAGGGTTTTGGGATCAATTTCCACTGTTTCTCCATGAATGTTCTTATCGGTTGCAGGGATAACCACTCCCTCATGGCAATCATGGCACTCCCAAACGCATGGTTGAGCCTTTTTGATGTCAAAAAATCTCTCAAAGCGTAAAATACGTCGTTTTGGGATACGCCATATATGACCACAAAATGTACATGGGCAGCGGATGCGTTTAAATGGTATCCACATGGCTATCATCCGGGTCGTAATAAAGCAGGAGGAATATCAGAGTTTTTACCTGCGGTATTAAAAAGATATTGAAGTTCATTCCAGTTTCCGAAGAAGGTCCCGATAAACGTTAGGGGCTGGTCACAGTTAGGGCATATCAACGGATCTGTACCTGTATCGTCAATTTGTCGATCGGCCCACGAGGGCTGAGTAATTTTATTAGAATCATCAGGCTGTGATTGGTTTAAAGCAACACGAGCTTGACT
>JAWOGN010000074.1:0-4739 GCA_046496815.1 Desulfatiglandaceae bacterium | reverse complement strand
CTTTCATTGTCGCTTGTTTTCAAACCACAGATGATTTGAACCATTTCTTGATGTTATGACGGCGAGGCAGCACCCAAAAATCGTTGACGTGTGTTTCAAGACCGGGAATCCGGAGCCCGAATTCATGCCAACGCCCCATCCGTCAACCAGGCCGGCAAAAAATCCGCATCAGGAATTGACACCCAGCAATTGAGATGCATTGCAGAAAAGGCTGCCGGGGAGGTCCGCCTTTAAGACAGAAATACCCTGGCCTTCCAAATGGTTAGCCCCCCGGTCCGTCGTGATAAGCTTTCCGCCGGAACCCATGATCAGGCCCTCCATCATGATGATCTTCCCTTCGGCGATCGTCGCCAGGGCTCGCTGTCGCTCGGGATCGACAACGACCACATCGGCGTCGGCGCCCTCGGTGAGATGCCCCTTCCGCGGCAGACCGAGCATGCGTGCCGGCGCTACGGCCGTCTTGTGCACGAATTCACTCAGGGTCAAGGCGTTGAACTTGACCAGACTCAGACCGTGACTCAAGAGAAAATTTCGGGGGATCCCTCCGCCGTCCGTCCTCAAGGCCGTGACAAAAAAACGGTCCTGTTCATCCTTTTCACCGGCGCACAAAAACGCGGTGGACCGTCGGTTGACCGGAAAGGAAATGTGAGCCTGAAAATGGACCTGCTTTAAATGCGCCACGCCTTCGGCGGGTTCCAGATAGACGACTTCGGATGGATATTCCTTTTGAACCCGCATATACCCATCTCGGGCGGCGTCCAGCAATCCTTCGGCGTTTTCACCATACCCTTTGACGCGGAGCCATGTTCGAACCACATGGCTCCGAGGTTTCCCCTCCCCGTTCAGCCGTGCCCAGCAGGCATTGTAAGGCCCCATATGGGACTCACTCACCAGGTGGGGATGTTCGGCCAGGGCTTGAAGCGCAATTCGGGTCTCTTCTATGGGCGAGCCGTGGGTAAGTCCACGGCAATAGGCGTTGACATGACAGATGTGAAGCGGGTTTGAACCGGCCAGCGCAATCGCCTCCAGCATCCCGTTCAGGTCGCTTCCGTTTTTTGTGGTGCCGCAGTGAAAGGCTGCGTAGCAGCCGAAGTCATGGGCCGTTTCAACGGCCGCGGCGGTGGTCTCCGGAGAAAGGGGGTGATGACCGCCCAGTAGCTTTATCCCATACGCGCCGTTTTCAAGGCTCTTTTCCACATAGGCGGTCACTTCCTCACGGGTGGCGTCCGGTCCGCTCAGCGTCCCTTCGGGTGTTAACTGGTTGAGTACGGCCACATTCAAACCGCAGCCATAGGCGGCCATCCCCTTGATGATCTCCTCGACCGGCCCGGCACAGTCCAGACAGGTGGTTACGCCGGCCCGGGCCAGCATGTGGAAGCCGACTGCCTGGGAGGCGGGCGAAAGATGCACATGCGTATCAATCAGGCCCGGTAAGACCAAGGCCCCTTCGGCATCATAGGTCTGCCCGGCGTTGTCCGGATTGATGTCGGTTCCCACTGCGGCCACTCTTCCCCGCTCGATCGCCAGGTCGTAGCGTCCATTTCGGCCGCCGACCGGGTCGACCAGCCATCCGTTTTTAATTAAAAGTTCGTACATGGCCATTGGATTATCCCATTTTTTCCTTTCCCATCATGATGCGGGGATCGAACATGTCCCGCAATGAATCGCCGACCATGTTGAAGGCCAGCACGCTGAAGGTCAGAGCCAGGCCCGGAAACAGTGCCATCCAGGGGCTCTGTAAGATATTGTCCACGCCATCCCGGATCAGGTTGCCCCAGGAAGGCGTCGGAGGGTTCACACCGAATCCCAGAAAGCTGAGGGATGCTTCCATACGAATGGCCCCGGCAATGGAGAGGGTGCCCATGATGATGATCGGTCCGATGATATTGGGCAGAATATGTGAAAAGGCGATCCGCGCATCGGTCGCGCCCAGGGCCTTGCTCGCGCGAACGAAATCCAGGTTCCTGACGGACATGGTCGGCCCCCGGGCCAAGCGCACATACTGGGGAACATGCGAGATGCCGATGGCAAAAGCCACATTGAGGACTCCCGGTCCCAGCAGGATCACGATCATGAGTCCCAACAGGATGGAAGGAAACGACAAGGCCACATCCACAAACCAGCTGATGATACGATCCACCACGCCCAACTTGTAACCGGCCATGAGACCGATGGGCACGCCGATACTCACCGAAACCATCACGGACAGGACCCCGACCAGAAGGGCCGGCCGGCTGCCCCAGATCATCCGCGTCAGGAGGTCGCGTCCGAATTCATCCGTCCCCAGCCAGAACAAGGGACTCGGTCCCTTGAAAGCATGCGCGATATGCTGTTCGCTGTAACCGTAGGGAGAAATATAGGGGGCGAACAGGGCCGTGGCAACAAGGCCCAGAATGACAAAAAACCCGATCAGCGCAGTTTTATCCTGTTTCAGGACCTCCCAGACGTCCCCCATAAGCGTTGACATCGGCTTTTTGTTTTTTTCATTGAGGGGATTTCGGTTTCCGGATCGGCCGCTATTCATATTTCACCCGGGGATCGAAGAGCGAGTAAGTTAAATCCACGACCAAATTGACGACGACCACGATGAAGGCGAAGACCACCAGCCCGGATTGGATCAAATTGTAATCCCGTTGCGCGATGGCGCCCAAAAGCAGCTTGCCGAGACCGGGCCGATTGAACACGGTCTCGGTCAGGATGGCCCCCCCGAGAATGGTACCGGTGTAAAGCCCGATGGCCGTTACCACGGGAATCATGATATTTTTGAGCACATGCTTGAAATAGACGTCCCGGGGCCTGACACCCTTGGCAAAGGCGGTGCGCACCCAATCCTCATTCAAGGCTTCCAGCATCGAGGAGCGCGTCAGCCGGGTCACGTAGGAGGCCTGGATCAAACCGAGGCTCAATGCGGGCAAGGTTAATTTGTAAATATGCTCGAAAAGCGTCCCGGTCCGCACCTGGTGTAGAATAGGAAACCATCCCAATTTGATGGAGAAAATCAGCAACAACACCACACCCAAATAAAAGGCGGGAAAAGAAAACCCGGCCAATGCCACCACGCGGCTTACATAGTCGATGGCCGTATTTTTGCGAATGGCCGCCCACACGCCCAGGGGAATGCCCAAAAAGGCCCCGATCAGCATCGAGCCGATGGCCAGGTTCAACGTATAGGGAAACAACGACCATATTTGCGCGGCAATGGGCTGGTTGGTAATCATGGAACGGCCCAGATCGCCTCGGGCCAGGCGTGTGATAAATTCCACATATTGCTCAAGGAGCGGCCGGTCAAGACCCATTTCTTCACGAAAGGCCCGCAGCGCCTGTTCGGAAGCGTGATCGCCCAGAACCACAATGGCCGGATCCGAGGGCACCACACGCATGGCCACAAACACGATGGTCGCCACGGCCCACATAATGGTCACCGAGGTGAGGATTCGCTTGATGGCATACTGCTTCATACGTTTCCCGGTAAAATAGGCCGGGGAGCGGTGAGCTCCCCGGCCGGTTTCAGGCTATTTCAGAATTCGACTGTCTTTGCCGAGATGGTAGAAAGACCAGCTTTTTTGTTCGAAGCCCAAATCCAGTTTCGTACTCTTCGCCATGGCGTAAAGGCGGGTGAACAGCGGGAATGACACGCAGTCGGCCTTAATCTGTTTTTGCGCCGCTTCCCATAGGGTGGCCTGCTTTTTAACGTCCAGTTCAAAGCGGGCGTCCTCGATATATTGATCCACGCCCGGCAGGGCTTCACCGTAATGGGAGAAATTGGTGATGGCGCCGGGTTTGCCCACGATCGAGTCGGAGTGATAGAACTGGGTCAGATAGATGGTGCCGGTATAGGGATAGCGGTGGGCGCCGTAGATGACCACCGGGTTCACATCCTGGCGAATGAGTTTGTGATAGGTGGGATGGTCCACGACTTTCAATTCCATGTCCACCCCGATCTGCTTCCACATTTCCTGAATGACCTGCATGGGCGGCAGGTAGATGTTCGAATTGGAGATATTCATGGAGAGCTTGAAACCCCCGGAGAAACCCGCCTCGACCAGCAGCTTTTTCGCCTTCTCCGGGTCGTAAGGGTATTTGACCACCTCGTCGGTGTGACCGATGTATCCGCTGGGCAGCGGGCTGACTTCGGGCTTGGCCACATCCGCGCCCAGGTATTTGATCAGCTCCTGGCGGTTGATGGCGTGGCAAAGGGCCATGCGCACCTTTTTATGATCGAGAGGCTTCTGCGTCAGATTGAAATAGAGGGTAAACATGTTGGCCGGGCTGGTAAGATCCACCTGAAAACCGGTTTTGCGCAAGCGGTCGATCCATTCCTGTTTGGCCGGAATATTGATGGCATGGACTTCACCACTGCGGAGGGCCATTTCGCGGGTGGAATTGTCCGACATGAAATGAAAGACCACTTTCCGGAGAGCGGGTTCACCCCCCCAGTATTTCTCATTCGCGACCAGGGTCAAGCTTTCCCGGGGTTTATAAACCAGCCGGCGAAAGGGACCGGTTCCGATGGGCTGATAATTGAGGTCTTTGCCCAATTTTTCGAATGCCTTCTTGCAAATGATAAAACCCATGCGGTCGTTGATCATCAGGTCCGGTAAATCGGGGGTCGGCTTTTTGGTTTTGATTTGGACGGTGTGTGTATCGACGATGCTCACACTGTCTATGGCTGCAAGGTTTTTCCTGACCGGCATACCGGCTTCGGGATCGAGAATTCGGTCGATCGAAAACTTGACGTC
>JAWOGN010000072.1:0-15853 GCA_046496815.1 Desulfatiglandaceae bacterium | reverse complement strand
ACTTTCTCCTTTTCCTTCCCCGCCAACACCAACGTGAACTCACCTCGAATCCGGTCGGGCGTCAAGTCGCTCAAAATTTCGCTCACCGGCCCTCTTCTTATCTCTTCGAATACCTTGGTCATTTCGCGAACCATAACCAATTGCCGATCTCCAAGTATTTCCATTGTATCGCTCAGCATCGCGATGAGCCGATGGGGTGCCTCAAAAAACACCATGGTCCTCCGCTCGTCACGCAATTCCATCAGTGCCGTTTTCCTTCGACCCCGTTTGGAAGGCAAAAAGCCCAAAAAAACAAAGCGTTCCGCAGGCAACCCGGAGACAGACAGCGCAGCAATGACCGCGGAAACCCCCGGAATCGGCACCAATTTTATCCCTTCCTCCACAGCCTGCTGAGTGAGAAGTGCACCGGGATCGGAAATGCCGGGCGTCCCGGCATCCGTCACCAGCGCGACGTCCTTCCCCGACTTCAGTGTGCTTACAAGTTCAGGTGTCTTTCTCCGTTGGTTATGCTGATGGTAGCTGGTAAGCCGCTTTTTTAGGCCATAATGCTCACAAAGCCCCCGCGTATGGCCGACATTCTCAGCAGCGATGACGGCCACCCGCTTGAGAACATCCAAGGCACGCAACGTGATATCTTCCAGATTCCCAATGGGTGTGGAAACCACATACAGTGTTCCGCAATGTTGATCGCCGGTATCGGGGTTTGATCTTTCCAATCCCGTATGGCTTGCATCCGGGCCTTTCATTTTGGACCCCCCACCCTACAAATACGTCAGATCGAAGGCATTCTGAATCAATTCAATCTCGGGTTCACCCTTCCCGAGGCACACGGCCACCACGTCAAACCTCGCTTTGGTGTCACGGCAGTTCATGGCCTTCATGTAGGCGAGCGCAACTTTGGAGATCTGTCGTTGCTTTCTCTTATTCACGGCCTCTTTTGCAAAGCCTACCGACTGGGTCTTTCGGGTCTTAATTTCCAAAAACACCAACGTATCGCCATCCATTGCGATCAGATCCACCTCCCCCAACGGGCACCTGTAATTACGGATTATCTTCTTATAACCGCGCCGTTTGATGCTTTTGTACGCCAGTTCCTCACCCAACCTGCCCAGTTCCAGTCTTTCCCTTGTCAAACGATATGACTCCTTTGAATGTCAACCGATGGACCGGAGACGGGCCATACCTCCTCAGGGCTTCGAGATGCTGAGCCGTACCGTATCCTTTGTTTTTTTGAAACCCATAGGCCGGGTATTGCTGATGATAGGAACGCATGATACGGTCCCGGTAGACTTTGGCCACCACCGAGGCGGCTGAAATACTCCGGCAGATTTCATCGCCCTTTTTCAGGCACTGTTGAGGAATCGACGCAGGCACTGCGTGAATCCCGTCGACAAGAAGGAATTCCGGCCGTGGATTCAAGGCCAAAACCGCCCGCTTCATGGCCTCTAACGCGGCGTTTAAGATATTGAATCTATCAATATACTGATGAGGGATAACGCCAATTCCCACTGCAAGGGCTTCCTGGTGAATCACTGAAAAAGCGGCTTCTCTGGCCTTCTCCGTCATTTTTTTTGAATCCTTGACCCCGGATAACTCGGCGCCCACGGGAATAATCACCGTGGCAGCCACCACCGGACCTGCCAGCGGACCTCGACCCGCTTCGTCGGTTCCAGCAATCAAATGATAACCGGCATCTCGAGCCAAGCCTTCATAGAAAAACGCATCGCATTTTGAGGGGCTGAAACTTTCGGCAAAACGCTGTAGGGTTTTTGGCGGCGTGTACAATTAATTTCAACACAGACAGATCCGGATGCATGCGTAAAAAGTCGTCACCGCGTTGAAAACCGGGTCCGGGTTTTCTTATGAAAGCCTGAAAACACTGCATTTAAGCTTGCACCGGCATGACGAAAAAAGGACGTTTGGGACTTTTTACGAGACCATCAGATCTTGTTCATCTAAAATCTTTTTTCTTTAATTCGGGCAGCCTTTCCTCTGAGTTTTCTCAGGTAGTACAGCCGCGCCCGCCTCACCTTCCCTCTGGTTACAATTTCAATTTTATCAATGAGGGGAGAATGAAGCGGAAATATCTTTTCCACACCGATGCCGTAGGATACCTTTCTGACCGTGAAGGTGGCCCCCGTATTTCCCTTTCTCTTTCGGATGACGACCCCTTGAAATACCTGAATTCGCTCCTTCTGGCCCTCTTTGATCTTGGCATGGACTTTCACGGTGTCACCCGGTCGAAAATCGGGAATGTCCACGCGCATCTGTTCCTTTTCCAGCATTTCTAAAACATCCATCATATTTTCCTCCACCGCCCTTTCCGGGACAATTTCATCCCCCGGGCATTCCAATCATCTATCCAATCGCTCGATCAAAGCCAACACCCGGAATCTCCCTTGTTTTTCTTATTCCACGGCGCGGGGCTGCTTTTCGATTATCGTGCTTTGCCGATTCCAGTTTTCATCAAACGCGTGTCCTTTACGGCCGGTGCACATTTAAATGCCGGCATCTTTTCTTCTCCTGCCAGTCGATCCAGGATAATCGCCGCGGCGGACCTCACGGACAGATGATTGTATCCTGTGGTACCTGAAATCGGATCCAGGACGTAATCCGCTTCCTTCAGCACCGTCTGATCGAGTCCCCAGGCAGTTCCAAAAACCAACATGATCGTTCTTTCATCCCGCAACAGGCATCGTGCATGGCTGTAAGATATGCATCGATCATCCCGGCGGGATGCATCGGTGGCGATCGTTAAGGGAGTCTCTCCCTCCCTCTGCGCGATGACACGCATGGCTTGTTCCAGAGATGGCGCTATTTCAAGGAGTTGTATCGCCTCTTTTCTGTGTTGATTATACCGGGCGCCAAAGCCCTCGGTCCAATGCCTCCGGATTCTTTGCGCCAGCGTTTGCTGATCCGAAAGCGGGGTAATAACAAAAAACCCTTTGGCTGCGTAGGTCTTGGCCGCTCTCGATATATCATGCAGGTCCAGGGGGGTTATAGCCGATGCAATTCTCCGGCGGTTCTTATCATACACAGGAAAATGGACCAGCCCGATGTAGAGACGCATGAAGTTCTTCCAACCCCCGCGGCACGCAACGCCGCCGCGGCCTCGGTATCTATGGGTTCTCTCGCAGTCCGGCCAGAACTATCTCGTCCTCCTGCGTCAACTCGGCCGTTCTCAACAAGTCCGGTCTCCTGTCGCGTGTCCTTTTCAGGGATTCCACCCTCCGCCACAAACGTATCTTCTCGTGATCACCGGATAAAAGCACGGCCGGGACTTCACTTCCCTGAAATACCGGCGGCCGGGTATACTGAGGGTTTTCCAGCAGCCCATCTTGGAAGGAGTCTTCCGCATTGGACCTTTTCCCTCCCAAAACGCCCGGAACCAATCGGCTTACGGCATCCATTACCACCATCGCTCCCAACTCACCGCCGGTAAGCACATAATCGCCGATGGACAACTCCCGGTCAAGCCAGTGTTCACGGATTCTTTCATCCACCCCTTCATAACGCCCACATACCAGGATGATTTGGTCCGAATTTGACAATTCCCATGCCGTTGCCTGGTCAAATACCTCCCCCTGAGGGCTTAGGAATATCACAAGACTCTGCCCGCGGTTTTTCTCAACGGATTGCAGGGCGCGATATAGGGGGCCCGGCTTCATCACCATCCCGTCTCCACCGCCGTAGGGTCGATCATCCGTGCTTTTATGGCGCCCCTTGGCAAAATCACGGATATTGATGAGATTGACCCTTACAATCCCATTTTTGGCCGCCCGCCCTACAATCCCCTGCTGCAGATAGCCGGAAAACATATCCGGGAATATGGTAAGAATATCAAATCTCATACAAATTCAACAAATCCTCCGTTGCCGAAACAATCATTTTTTCGTTTTCAATGTTGATCTCTTTTACCACCTCGTGGGTGGCAGGAAGTAGAATTTCCTTATCGCCCGTTCCAACAACGTAAATGTCATTTGCGCCTGTGGGTATGATCCGGGATATGACGCCGAGATACGCACCCGTATCCAGGAAGACCTTGATGCCTAAAAGCTCATGCCAAAAGTACGCGTCATCTTCTCGGCGTATCGCCTCTTTACGAATAAGGACCTCCTTTCCCCTAAGCGTTTCAGCCTCCCGTCTGTTGCTCACACCCTCCAATTTCATCAAAAGGACCTGTTTGTGGGGTCGAACACCGGCCAATGTAAATTTACGAACCTCACCCGAAATGGATCTGAGAAAAACAGTATCCACATCATGGAAGGAAGCATCCGACTCGGCATAAGAGAGGACCCGCAAAAACCCATCCACGCCATGCGGCCCAACGACCTTTCCCATGAGAAGCAACGTGTCGGGTGAAGCCTGGCCCAAGATTATTCAAGAATCTCCAAGACGGATCGCTTGTTTATCTTGGTGGAAGCCGCACTGAGAATGGTCCGCATCGCGCGTGCCGTTCGTCCTTGTTTTCCAATAACCTTTCCCAGGTCTTCTTTGGCAACCTTCAGCTCGATCACAGAGGTCTGCTCGCCCTCTATTTCCGCGACACTGACTTCTTCAGGCTTGTCTACAAGTGCTTTGGCGATGTACGCAATCAAATCTTTCATGTCGATTCCCCCCCATGTTCGATTTAGCCACCACGCCACCTCAAGTTGTTGTTGAATGAGACCTCAGCAGCCCTTGCTTTTTCAAAATTGCCTTTGCAGACTCCGATACCCGTGCACCTTTACCCAGCCAGTAGTTGATCTTGTCTGTGTGAACCCGTATCTCCGCGGGATCTTTCATGGGATCATAAGACCCCAAAATTTCAAGAAATTTGCCATCTCGCGGTGCCTCAGAATCAGCTGCGACCAGCCGATAAAATGGTTTTTTCTTGGCGCCCATTCGTGTTAGCCGTATCTTAACCGCCATTTTCTCTAATCACCCCTTCCATCCTCATGCTTATTGTGGTTGATGTGCCTTCGAAATCTCTCAAACGCACAAATTGCCAAACCGTAAACCGATCGAAAGTCCCGATTTCCTGTTCCAGGGTCCGGTCATCTTGAAACGCCACTTAATCAAGAAACCCATAGGGTTCATACTCAGCCGAAAAAAGAGGACATATTTCCATAGCCCTTCTTTGTGAAACGTTCCATCATCTTTTTCGTCTGAGCGAAATTTTTTAGAAGACGGTTTACATCTTGCACGGTGGTTCCGCTGCCGTTCGCGATCCTCCGTCTCCGGCTCCCATTTATAATCTTAAACTGCCGTTTTTCCGAACGAGTCATGGAATTAATGATCGCTTCCGCCTTAACCAACTCTTTTTCATCGGGCTTCTGCTGCTTTAGCTTCTTAAGTTGTCCCAGTCCCGGCAACATTCCCATTATCTGATCAAGGGACCCAATTTTTTTCATTTGCCGAAGCTGCGACTGAAAATCCTCCAAATCAAATTCGTTTTTTCGCAGTCTCTTTTCAAGCTTCGCCGCCTCTTTTTCGTCAAATTCCGCCTGGGCCTTCTCAATGAGAGAAAGCATGTCCCCCATGCCCAGAATTTGTGACGCCATTCTGTCGGGATAAAAGAGTTCAAGGGCGTCGAGTTTCTCCCCCACCCCAATAAACTTGATGGGCGTATCGGTCACCGCCTTGATCGACAAGGCAGCGCCCCCTCTCGCGTCTCCCTCCATCTTGGAAAGAATGACGCCGGTAAGGTCCAAGCTTTCATTGAACCGCTTTGCCACATTGACGGCGTCCTGTCCCGTCATTGCATCGGCAACCAGGAGGCTTTCGGTCGGATGGACCTTTTCCTTTATTCTTACCAATTCCGCCATCAGGGCTTCATCAATGTGAAGACGCCCGGCCGTATCAATAATCAAAACATCCGCGCCCGCTCCGCCCGCGCTTGAGAGCGCATCCGCACAAATGTCTTCGGGCTTCCGATTGGGATCCGTTGGATGAACCGGCACACCGATTTGCTCGCCCAGTTTTCTCAATTGCTCGATTGCTGCAGGCCTGTAAATATCCGCCGGCACAAGGTACGGTTGCCGTCCCTGCTTGCGCAGGTAACGCGCCAGCTTGGCGGCGGTCGTTGTCTTTCCCGAACCCTGAAGCCCGATCAACATCAACGAATAGGGGGGTCTTCCCACCAGTCGCAGTCCTGCATGCGCCTCACCCATCAATCGCGTTAATTCCTCATTGACGATCTTGATGAGCTGCTGCCCGGGACTCAAACTCTGAAGCACTTCGTGTCCAAGCGCGCGTTCGCGGATGTGTTCCACCAGCTCTTTTACGACTTTGTAATTGACATCCGCCTCAAGGAGCGCTAAACGAACCTCCTTTAGAGCCGCCTGGACATTGGATTCGCTCAATTTGCCGCGGCCGGTAACCTTCTTAAATACGCCGCCCAGTTTTTCGGTGAGACTTTCAAACATACAAAAAACATCCTTAAATTCAAAAACTTCTAATCTAAACTAAGCAAATAAAATATGTCAACAGAAATCAATCCGCCCCAGACGGTCCGCCATCCGCGCGCACACCTGATACGAGAGCCTATCACATTTTATGGCTTTTTCCATTAAAATTTATGGTTTTCCAAGGCCCGCATCTGGGTATCTTTTGATGCATTTTCTCTTCGAGATAAAATCAGCGCGGTCGCCTGGGACAACGCCGTCACGATCCGGCAAAGCATGTGAGCCTCATCGCTTGCCGGATTGCTCCCACATTAAATGCGCCCGGTTTTTAATTTGAGGTTGCGATGTCGGGACATTCGTTCTAGTATTTGGGCGCTGTTTCGCTTGAACCCCGGCTTTCATCGCGATGATGACGTCAGAGAAAGGACCTGCGGTTGCCACAAAACAGACACATCCCTTCCGATGTGGGAATTATTCAGCCCGTCCGGGGAAAAGGGGACCCCGAAGTGGGTCCCGACGCCTTGATGGTCTTGATTCCTTCGGTGCTCGACTATCTGGTCCGGCTCACCGAAGGAGAAACTGTGCAAACAAACGGCAATGGCTGGGTCCGCCTCTACCGGGCGACGGTTGGGAGTCGCCCCCCACTGACCCTTTCCGGTCCCTTCTTGGGAGCCCCCCATGCAGTCATCGGCATGGAAAAACTGATTGTGCTGGGGGCAAAAAGAATTTGGGTCCTGGGGTGGTGCGGAGCCTTGCAGGCGGACCTAAAGATCGGTCAATTATTGATTCCGACCGGTGCGATTTCCGAGGAGGGCACTTCGGCTCACTACCCCATCTCCGGTCGACCCATTGAGTCGACAGCAACCCTGAATCTGATGTTGGAGGAGACGCTGAAACAAAAGCAACTGCCGTTTTCCAAAGGCAGGGTTTGGACTACCGACGCCCTTTATCGCGAAACCCCTGAAAAAGTAAAGGCCCATAAGAAATCGGGGGTCTTGGCTGTGGAAATGGAAATGTCCGCCCTGATGACCGTTGCAATTTTCCGATCCATTGCAATGGCAGGTCTGTTGGTGGTATCCGATCAACTGGTTGATCTTACGTGGCGGCCGGGCTTTTCCAAGCCCGCCCTCCGGAAGCACTCCCGAGACGCGGGAGAAGTCCTCTTGCGCCTCGCAGGCTCATTATAACGCGTTGACTTTCAAATGGTAAAATCCTCTAAAGCACGCATGCGAGTGAAACATCAACAACCGATGCCAGGCATAGAGAACGCGTTCCGTGATGAAGACATCTTGGACTTTGATTCGCGGATAAAAAAAGCGCTCGGAACCCGCTTTTCCTTTGATTACACGGTAGAACCCTGGATAGACGGCGCAGACGTAGCGCTGATTTATGAAAAGGGGAAGCTAACCATGGCCTCCACGATAGGGGATGGATGCGCGGGAGAAGATATCACTGCGAATATCAAGACCATCCTCACGGTTCCATTGGTCCTCGTGGAACCAATGGACGGAAGGCCCCTACCGAATCTTCTGGAGATAATGGGGATGGTCTATATCGAGTCGGAGCCCTTTGAAGCATTGAATCTGAATCGAATCGAGAAGGGCCTGCCGCCCTTTTCAAATCCTCAAAGCGCGGCGATTGCCTCACTCCGGGAACCCAATCTAAGAATCACGGCGAAACGTCCGCTCAATATGTTCTGCTGCGGTGTAAAACAGGGGAGAGTACCGGCTTTCGACACGCAGTATGAACTGATGTTGTCTTTGCAGCGGTGGGGCCTCCGAGTGAACAGGCCCCACATCCGGGTATGCCGCGCTATCGGTGAGGTCCTGGACGCCTGTCATCACATTGGACGAAACGGGTCACAATTTCCGTTCCGAATCGTCGGCGCCCTGATAACGGTCAATCAAATTCACTTACAGGCGCGGCTGGGGCGAAAATCGAACACACCGAGATGGGCAATTGCCTTCAATATGAGCGCCCTGCAAAGAGGGAAGCATTTGCAGCCTTCTCAAAGAGATCCCAACGGCCCCCCTTTCCCATATTGAGGATTTTCAAAACGCTGAAGTGATACAAGAAACCAAATTTCAGAGACCTCAGGGGCTGACGAATCCGAAAGGAATATGGGACTTGGCTGACGGAGGAGCACCATGAGCAATGTACGCGTTCATCTTATCATTGAAGGCCGGGTTCAAGGCGTATGGTTCCGAGACTCCACCCGCAGAGAAGCCGTCGCACTCGGCATCACAGGTTGGGTGAAAAATCGGCGCGATGGGGGAGTTGAACTTGTTGCCGAAGGTCCTGAAGACCGCATAAAGAAGTTGGTTGCCTGGTGTCGGCACGGACCTCCTGCGGCGCAGGTCTCTCAAGTCACGGAAACCTCGGAGGAATGGCGGAACGCGTATAGTTCTTTTGATATCGTATTTTAACAGCGAGAACCCCCGTGGCGCTATCCGCGAAATGGATTCCGGACATTCCAGACTGAACTCCTTGTAAAATAAATGGAAATTTGCTAAATTTATATAAATTAAGGAATTGATAACATGCAAAACGCAGCGCTTCGCAGCCGAGTTTTTACCTTGTCACTATTGCTTTTGGCGGCAATTTTCGGGTGCAGCACCACAAAGTCCGTGGTAACGAAAATCACCCCTGCCAAGGACAGCATTAAGAAGCAGGTAATGATTGTCCCGCTGGTCGACCAGGCAGGTCTGGGGCCGACGAGAACGGCTCAAGTTCACACGATGTTTGTCGAACTCCTGCAGAAATCTTCTCAACACGTGGTATTTCAGGATACCCCGGGTATTCGTTTGCCGAAGGGGCCCGAGCCAATTGCATCCGGCATTCGCCCGAATCCCGACCTCATCGAAAAGGCCTTGGATTCGGGAATGAATGCCATCCTCATCGGGATTCTGAATCCTTTGGAAGTAACCACAGGTAAGCGGGGAATTTGGCCGTTTCGAGACGTGTCAACGATTGTTGAACTTTCCATGTTGGTAAACGTGTTTGATACGGCCAGCGGATGCCTTTACATGACGCAGATGGAATCCGAGGAAATGTCCTTCTTATTTGATGAACTGCAAGGTCGAGATGAAAATGAGATTATCGATCAAATACTGCAGGCAAAAATACTCCCCATCTTGAAACGACAAGTTGCTGCGGTCATCGACAATCTCACAAAAGCGACTTGGACCGGAAAAATCTTAGCGGTAGAAAACGGCACGGTTAAAATTAACGGGGGAAAAAACGTGGGGATTCACCCGGGTCAGGTTTTCGCAGTCTATGCGCTGGGAGAATCGATTCGTTGTGGAACGGGAAAATCTCTTTCCCTCATGGGGGAAAAAATTGGTGAAATCAGAGCAACCCAGATCATGGAGAACCATTCTTTGGCTGTATCGCTGGCTGAAACGCCTCTCCTGGCGGGGCAAATTGTGAAGTCAACGCATTAGCCAAGCATCTCCCTCGCGTGTGCCACCGCTCGGAGGGTGATCTCTTTTCCACCCAAAAGGCGCGCAATTTCCTGAACCCGCGCCTCGGGTTCCAATCCTGAAATCCGGGTTTGAGTTCTCCCTTTCACAACCTCCTTCCTGACCAGAAAATGGTTTTCTCCTTGGCTTGCAATTTGAGGCAGGTGCGTGATGCACACGATTTGATGGTACTCGGCTAGAGAGGAAAGTTTCTCTCCAATTACCTCGGCGGTTGCACCACTGATACCAGAATCAACTTCATCGAAAATAATGGTCTCTACTGAGGCTCGCCTCGCCAAAATCGTTTTGAGCGCCAACATAATTCTTGAGAGTTCTCCGCCGGAGGCAATCCTACCCAGAGGCTTCAAATCCTCTCCAATGTTCGGTGAAATCATAAATTCCACCCGGTCAATGCCATCGTCATGCACCGCATCGATATGGATCTCCCTCGGCTCCGCAACCGACTTACCCGCCTCCCCAAAATGCACATGGAATCGAGTTTCCGCCATATGAAGCTCAAAAAGCTCCGTTTCAACGGCTCTCTCCAGCACTTTCGCCGCGGCTTTCCGTTTCTCGGAGAGCTCACCCGCCCGTTTGCATAGCAACGCTTCCGACTCCGCTTGCTTTTTGCGCAACTGATCAAGCGTATTCTTTTTCTCGCCCATGTCGTAAATCATGGAAGCGAGTTTATTTCTGTACCGTAAGACATCTTCCAGCGTCGGGCCGTATTTACGTTTGATGCCGTTCAGGACTTCGAGTCGATCTTCAACCCGCTCCAGGCTGAGCGGGTCCATGTGTATCTGCTTTTCATAGTCCCTCAGGGCAAACGCCGCGTCTTCAAGCTTTAACTCAATCTCAGCGAGCGCCTCTTTGATAAAACCAAGACCCGGGTCTATTTCAGCACCCTTCGTCACCCGTTTAAGACATTGAGAGACGGAGGAAAGCGCCGAGTCGTTTCTTTCATAAAGACCCTGATACCCTTCCGTAACGACCGCCAATAACTCGACCGCATGCTGCAGTCGCCGCTTCTCCTCGGCCAACCGATCATCTTCACCCAGGTCGATTTGGGCGCTTTCGATCTCCCGGATCTGAAATTCGGTTAAATCCCGTCTCTCCCCTATCCTCCCAATCACATCCTCCAGGGCATTGATTTCCTCCCGCACGGTTTGGTGTTGGTTGAATACTTCAGTAAGCTTTTGCCGTTCATCGGAAAGCCCCCCAAAATCGTCCAATAGAACCAGATGGTTATCCTGCTTAAGGAGAAGCTGATGCTCATGTTGGCCCGATATGCTGATCAACAAGGTGCCCACACGGTTTAACATCTGCAACGTTGCCATGGACCCGTTGATAAAAATCTTATTTCGCCCCTCGCGAAATAGAGTCCTGTTGATCAAAAGCTCCCCGTCGAAGGGAACCCCGAGATCCATTAACACAAGGCTCAGCATCTCATTTTCCGGAAAGCTGAAAAGGGCGTCCACTTTGGCTTCTTTGGACCCACTCCGGATAAGATCGGCAGATGCCCTTCCGCCCAGAATCAAATTCATGGCATTAATGATAATTGACTTCCCAGCGCCTGTCTCCCCTGACAGAATGTTGAGCCCTGGTTTTAGATCAATCTCAAGGTGCCTTATGATGGCAAAATTAGAAATGCTGAGATGAACGAGCATGGAGAATCAGGTTTGCTCCCAGGTTACTCTCAAAACTTCTTCGTAAGTCGTTTCTCCCCCCAGGAGTTTTTTTGTGGCGTTTTCCCTCAGGGTGGCCATTCCCTCTTTTTTGGCCTGGGCACGAAGGACTTCCAGGTCCGTCTCAGTGGTCGTTATCTTTTTGATGGATTCCGTGATGGGGAGTACTTCAAAGATTCCATTCCTGCCCAGATATCCGGTCCCCCGACACTTCAGGCAGCCTTTTCCCCGATAGAGTTTGACCGGCCCCGGTTTCGATAATTTCAGCCCCAGGTTGCTTAGTTCAATGCTGTCCAGCTCAAAAGATTCCTTACAATGGGGACAAATCTTTCGGGCCAGCCGTTGGGAAACAATGCCGATGAGGGTAGACTGAATCAGAAAAGCGGGGATACCCAGGTCGAGAAGCCGTGTGATCGCAGATGGGGCGTCATTGGTATGTAAAGTAGACAGCACCAGGTGACCGGTCAATGCGGCCTGAATTGCATTCTGCGCCGTCTCAAGATCCCGCATCTCCCCGATCATGATGATATCCGGGTCCTGCCGAAGAATGTTCCTCAAAATGGAGCCAAAAGTCACACCGAGCACCGGTTGGACCGCTATCTGGTTGAAGTCTTCGTGCACCATCTCTATGGGATCTTCGATGGTGGTGATGTTGATTTCCGGAGAGGAAAGATACCGAAGCGTTGAATAAAGTGTCGTAGATTTTCCACTTCCGGTAGGACCGCACACCAGCACGATCCCATGGGGCATGCTGATAAACTGCTGATAGCGGATAAGATCTGCAGAAGTAAATCCCAGGGCCTCATGGTCCTGGAACAGAATATCCGGGTCCATGATTCTCATGACCACCTTCTCCCCAAAAGCCACCGGAATCGTAGACACCCTTATCTCAGCTTCCGCTTCGCCTTTATCCGTCTTGATTCGTCCGTCTTGGGGTCGCCTTTTTTCAGCCATATCCAACCGGGAAAGATTCTTTATACGGCTCAGAATAGCAGAATGTACGTTCTTGGGAAGCCTATAGACGGGATGTAAAACACCGTCGATACGCATCCTCACAACGCTGACTTCCCGTTTGGGCTCAATATGGACATCACTCGCCCTTTGGTCAAACGCATATGTCAGCAGATGATTTACCGCATTGACGATGTGCTGATCAGTCGAAGGAAGCTCGTCCGCACTCTTCAACCGAACATATTGCTCTAGGTTGCCCAAGTCCACGGATGGTCCGGCAAATTGATTCTCCGCGGCCGCAATGGATCGCTTAAAGCCGAAAAACTCGTTCATCAGCTTGACGATGTCTGACTTTGTGCTGACGACGGGCTTTACCTTCATATGGCAGACCCGGGAAATGTCTTCCATCGCTTCCACATTGAACGGATCGGGGGTCGCAACGGACATACACCCATCCTCCACCGCAATGGGAAGCACGAGGTGTTTCATTGCAAAGGAACGGGGGATGGTATCGGTCACCAGATTGAGGTCCAACTGCAGGGGGTCGATTTTCTTATAAGGAATATTCCATTCTTGCGCCAGAACCTGATAGATGATCTCTTCGTCCAGGGGTCGAGCGGGATCATCCGCTCGCTCCAGATCCAGGGATACGATCACATCAACAATGGTGACGGGGTTGTTGAACCGGCTCGTCGAAGACCGGGTCCCTCGCCCGATGACTTGGGTCTTTTCAAGTTTTCTGCGAATTCCATCCTGCTTTTGGAGTATTTCCCGGCCTTGATCCACCGAGATGAGCCTTTTCTTGAAAAGAGACTTGCAAACAGCTTTTGCGGAAAACGCATCTCCCGAATTATTCGGCATTTTAACAGTCCCGTATGTGAGTGATCAAAATATGCGCACGGCCTCATCGCCGGGGGGCGAAAGGCGTCAGAACGATCACGACCCATAACAAACAAATCTTTGGGTTTTTATTTTATCACTATCACAACAGCGATCAAAGGCTTTTTTTGAATTCACGGTCAAACCCCTGCTTTCGGGGTTTTATCTGTTTACAGCGCTGTGGTATAGGTGGAAAGTAATCGGATAAAATATGTATTCTGCTTGGCAGATGGAACTTCTCGATGAGTCTGTGGCGCAATCCATGAATTTAGGAGATGCTTTTTATGGATCTGACTGAAGCGATTAAAAAATTCTATCTCAAACAGGTCCAAGAGGCGACCGTGGAAGGAAACTTCCTCAAGGCACCGTGCCCGATCTGTTCGTCCAACCCAAAAGGTAAACCCGGAACCATGGCCGTCTATATTAATCCTGAAAGCCGTTTTTTCGGGTATTTCAGATGCTCAAACCGGTGCGTGCCCGGTGGATATCATGCGTATTTCGGAAAAATTATGGGCATCGAACCCAAAGAAATCCCTGGATACGATCCGGATTTGGAACGTGCGGTTCGCGATATCGCCTACCCTGCCAGGAATCTAAGTGCTGAAATCAAAAAATTCGTATCTTTCATGACCGAAGATCAGTACGCCCATTTCAATCGTTTCGGGGTATCGAGGGCGGTGGTCGATGAAATGAAAATCGGGTATAACGGCCGATACCTTGTCTATCCCTACTTTTTGGAGGACGGAAATTGCTATGCCGCCCGATGTGTCTTGCCGGATCGTACTGAGGACAGTTTTTGGCATGGGGATGAAACGTTTTTCGCCGAGCCGTTTCGAATTTTCAACGTGCAAGACATCGATCGATGTGAGGGTGGCGCACTTTTTGTTACGGACGGCGAGCACAATCTCCTGCCCCTGAAGGAGCTTGGCTATCCCGGGATTGCGGTTCCGACAGCTTCTGACATGGAAACCTTGACCCCGGAAAGCCTTGCGTTTGTAAAACATGTTTTTTTGGCAATGACGAACTCGCCTGAAGTCCGGATCGCGGCGCGCTCTTTGGCCGCGCGGCTGGGATTTAAGGCAAGAATTCTCAAATGGCCATCACACATCAAACGAGGGTACGGCCTCTGTGATCTCGCCCGGGAAAAGGGAGACCAATTCAGGCGAGCCGTCTCCTCCATGATACAGGCCTCCAAATCATTCTCCCCCTTTTCTTCACTGGAGAAGGAATACCATAGCATCTTCGAGCTTATTGAACGGGAAAAAGGCAAGGAACTTCTGGGGTTCACTTCCGGCTTTGATAAAATGGACCATGCCCTGGACGGAATTCGGGGTATCAATATCATGGGCGGCCCGCCGAAGGCGGGAAAATCCTGTTTCTTCATGCAGATTTCATCGGATGTGGCCACACGGAAAAACCCGGTCATCTACTATGACTTTGAGAACGGCCGCCGCAAGATCTACTTGCGGACCCTCTGCCGTCTCAGTCGACTCTCAGAAAAAGAGATTCGGATGAGAGATCTGAAAGGGGACGCACTGGCAAGGCATCAGGCGGGCTACACGCGATTGAAGGACATGCTCCGTTATTTCCGTGTGGTTACAGACCGGAAATTGAACCCTGACATCATGAGACGGCAAATTGATTTTCTTCAGCACGAAACACGAATGGATTCAGCCCTTGTGGTCCTTGACAGCCTCCACAAGCTCCCTTTCAAGAATCTTACGGAACGTCGGACCGGTATCGATGCCTGGCTGCGTCACATGGAGGCCATTCGGGATGAACAGAACGTGTCCTTCCTCGTGGTTTCTGAACTATCCCGGGGGGAAGGAGGGCGCTACAGTGAAAAGCCGGACCTGGGTTCATTTAAGGAATCAGGCGACATCGAATACAGCGCCGATAACGCGATGATTCTTCTCCCGGATTGGGACCTTTTGGATCCCATTTCCACAAAAGAGAGAAAAACCACCTTATGGATGGTCGCAAGCCGGGAGAACAGCCCCGGCAAGATTGCCTCCTATGCGCTTGAATACCCTTTCTGGGGGTTCAGAGAAGAATAGTCTTCACATCGGCTCAATGGCGTCGATGCCAAAAAACAGAGGCCCGGGCAACGCTTCACCCAGGCCCCGGATTATCTGATCAGGCCTTTCGGCATGAATTCAGCCATCATGACCGCTAGGGCTTTGGCTTTTCAATCAGGTATAAAGCCGAAATACGATTGCCGGCATCTTTCACAAATCCGGCCCGGCTTCCAACCTTGAACCACGCCCGGGAGGCATTTTCGGTGGCTTTGGTGTGGTATTTCACATCCGGTGAGAACTTCCAAAAAATATCATCGATCACAACCTCTTCCACCGCAATCCTGTCAATACGTCCCTGTCCGTCGAAACCAGGAGGGTAATGGGTGGGGAAGCCGTACTCTCCCTCCGCGCCCGCGAGAGTTACAAGCAAGAGGATGCTTCCAAGGAGCAGGGCCACTGCCGCGCCGATCGAA
>JAWOGN010000408.1:0-5433 GCA_046496815.1 Desulfatiglandaceae bacterium | reverse complement strand
TCCATCGTGTAATTGATATTCTCGAGAACAGCCGCCGCCTTATCCGTCTTCATCTTTCTTTTGTCCATAGCCTTTTTTACGTAGCCTGAAAGGCGTTTTTCCGCATTCTTTAACGCTTCTTCCACCACATCCACCAGGTGGAGTTTGATCCCCGGCAATGCACTTTTAAGATAATACGCGATATCCGGCCCGATCGTCCCGGCCCCAATGACTGCGACCTCCTTTGGAAGCGGTCGTGTGGGTGTAATAAGCAAAGGGTTATATCTCGATGCATAAAGTGTTTGGTGCTGGTTCATGTCTTTTCTCCCTTATCGGTTAAACAGTAAGCGTATCCTATCGCTTGCAGATCAGATTTTTCGTGGTCTGAAGTCTCTTCTATTCTGCACGCAAAACCTTTGTCAAGGCAAAGATGATAGGGGCAAACCGTGATGGATTGACACAGGATCTTTAGATGTATCTACAAAAGTTCGTGTGAACGAGCCGATTGAAAAGGCGCTTCAGCTTTTTTGAGAGATATCCCCTCCCATTGTGATGACGGATATAAAAATGCGGGGAATTGGCGGCATTGAGGTACTCCAACCCATTAAGGAGGAAAGCCCGGACTCCAGAGAGAAATCACCTGCCTAACCGTCTGCATGAAAAGCTGGAAGGTGGACCTAGCGGGCATACCATCTCAAAATCCCTTCCAAAACACCTCCCCCGATGGCAAGCGCTTTTTCTGAAATAGTGTGGCAGGACTCCCTATTTCCCCTGGGATCGATGTCCCCAATCTTGAGGCCTTCCGCAACCGTGATTCCGGAATGAATGAGGCCCCGAATGACACCGTCAATCTTTGCATTTACGGGTACGCCATCCACAGAACCCACACGATCGCCTTTTTTTACAAAATCCCCGATTTCGGCGTGGGTCTCCAAAAAACCTGCTCTGGGTGCTCTGAGCACGCGATCCGTTGTAATTCCATGGACCGCCCCGGGTACGCCGGTATCGGGTTCTGCTGAGCCCGATTTCAAGAGCCGGCCCAAGTAATGACCCCGGTTGGTTTCCACGACAAAGTGGGCGTCTCGGCCCGCTCTAAACCCCGGACCAAGCGCAATAACCAAGGGAGCGTCCTCCAGGGAAGTGCCTCTGTTCTTCTTTGCCAGAATTGCATCCACCAATACGGCCGGCTTGATAACTCTGCGGATCTCACATTGCGGATCCACCAAGATCGGTATCTTGTTTTGACCCCAAAGCCGAACGATTTCCTCTTCCTCGTGCACACGCCTCGCTTCGACCCCTTCTACGACCGTGCTACCGGCATAAATCGCCTCGCAAAAAGCAACCTTCCGTCTGACAGCCATGGGCGGATCGATCTCCGTCATGAGAACCTTAAATCCGCAGTGGTGGAGTCTCCAAGCTACCCCGGAAGCGAGGTCGCCGGCACCTCTAATTGCGATACGAATGTCGGAGACGTTAATATGTTTTTGCATCTCCCGATTCTCTCTCTCAAGCGCAATTCGGACAATTCATATCAAACCTGGACGGGTCTGTTTGCATTTCAACCGGCGCCAAAAGCCGTGAGACGACTGATCTACACCGGAACGGCTTTGAACGTTGTGTACCCTTAAGATTTAGCCGTTGTGCGACCAATGAGTCTTTTAGCAGGAACCCACCAAATTTTCAACCCTTCCCGAGCGAGGTTTGACGCGTCCCGCCGCCGGTACAAATTCCCGGTGTGTTGAGGCGGAGGGAGGAGAATTCTAATCGCCCATACGGGATTGTTGGAAATGGAGACTTTCCTTTGACACCCGGGAGCTCTTGCCTTAGATTACGCTCACTCAATACGAATTTTCGGATATCGATTAAAAGAAATACCGTACGATCCCTATCGAACCGGCGTCTATGTTGGGGCGAATCCCGGAGAGGAAATCATATGAGGAACGAGTATCTGTGCATCCATGGGCACTTCTATCAACCGCCTCGGGAAAATCCATGGGTGGAGTCAATCGAATATCAAGACTCCGCCAAGCCCTACCATGATTGGAACCATCGCATCACACGCGAATGCTATGGACCGAATGCGCGCGCCCGTGTGCACGGTCACGACAGTCTTATCCTCAAGCTTGTTAACAATTACGCGTACATGAGTTTCAACTTCGGTCCGACACTGCTTTCCTGGTTGGAAGATTGCCATCCATGGGTGTATGCGCAAATCCTGGCCGCAGACCAAGCGAGCCGGATCCGATACGAGGGTCATGGCAATGCACTGGCTCAGGTCTATAACCACATCATTATGCCGCTGGCAAACAGGAGAGACAAGCGGACACAAATTCGCTGGGGAGTCGCGGATTTCAAGCGTCGGTTTGGAAGATCACCCGAAGGCATGTGGCTGGCCGAGACCGCCGTTGATACAGAGACATTGAAGCTGATGTCAGAGGAAGGAATCAAGTTTACCATTCTATCGCCGGAGCAAGCCAAAGCGGTTCGCAGTTTGGCCGGTGAGTCAAAGAAAAGGGCATGGCAAGATGTGTCGGGAGGTCGTATCGATCCGACACGACCTTACCGTGTTATCTTCGGCAAGGCGGGTCAAAGTTTCATGGATGTGTTTTTCTACAATGCCTCCCTTTCAAGGGCGGTCGCCTATGAGAAAATCCTTGAATCCGGTGAAGGGTTTCTCCTGCGAATCGAGCAAGCTTTCGGGGAACGTCGAGATGGACCGCGGCTGGTCAGTGTCGCCACCGACGGTGAATCCTACGGACATCATTTCAAGTTTGGTGATTTGGCGTTGTCTTGGCTGTTTGACCACCTCGAGCAAACCCGTGGAATCAAACTCACAAACTACGCGTTTTTTCTCGAAAAATTTCCGCCGCAAAATGAAGTCAAACTCTTTGAGAACAGCTCCTGGAGCTGTGCACACGGCGTGGAGAGATGGCGATCCGACTGCGGATGCAACGTGGACCACACCCCTGGATGGAATCAGGCCTGGCGAACTCCGCTACGGGAGGGACTGGATCGGCTGGCGAAAGAAATTGGGGCGATCTTTGAAAAACGCGGCGGGAGGCTCCTGAAAGATCCCTGGGAAGCCCGCGATGCGTACATTAAGGTGTTGATGGATCCTTCGGACGCTCAACGGGAGCGTTTTCTGAGGCAATATGCCGTCGGACAACCGGGCAAAAAAAAGGCCACGGAAGCATGGCGACTCCTGGAGTCTCAGCGGATGGCACTTTACATGTTCACCAGTTGTGGTTGGTTTTTCGACGACATCTCCGGACTGGAGGCCGCCCAGGTGCTCAAATACGCCGCAAGAGCCATCGAACTGGTCGAGGGGTGGGCCGGCAAGGATCTTGAGGCTGAACTACTGGGAATTCTGAGAAACGCTGAAAGCAACCATTCGAATTACGGGCACGGCGATCAAGTCTACCGGCAAGCGGTCAAAGCGTCTCGAATGGATCCTTCCCGCGCAACCGCCCACTACGCCCTGGGAGCTTTGGAGACCGAGCATGCGCAGAAAACCTGCGTGTTTTCAGAAATCGTTCAGCCTTTGAGCCGGCAGCGCGTTGACGATTCGCAGCTGCATGCCCTGCTGGGAGAGGTGCGGGTTGTTGAAAAAATGACCGGCCGGGTGTTTGGAAGGGCTTATGCGGCGATTCGCCGGGAGGGAAAAGACCTGAGGTGCTGGGTGGGAAACCTGGGTGCGGACTCCACCCTCGAACAGCTGGCCCAGGAACTCCGTTCGACGGTCAGGGGAAAAACATGGGAGGACATCAATGGAATTGTTCTGGGACACATTTCGGACCTTCAAGTTTACACCCTCAAGAATCTGATGGCGGACACACGAAAGTGCATTATCGAGTCCTTGGCGCATGACGTATACCACCGGATCAAGCAGTCCATCAATGCACGGGAAGGGGACCTTCGCGATCTTCTATTCTTGCTGGAGGAAACGGAGGAGCGTTTGCCGGCCATCATGATCAACCTCTTTCGGCTCCAGGCCGCGGATGCGTTGTTTGAGGTGCTTGAGTCGGGGCATGGAGAAAACCCTGTCGATTGGTCACAGCTACGTTTTTGGGTCAATCTGGCCAAACGCTGTGACCTCAAGCTAAACGAAGCAATCATCAAAAAAAAATCTCAGGCGTTTCTCCAGCTTCAACTGGAGCACTTGGCCTCACACCACGGTAAGGCCTCAATAGAAAATATATTCAACTTCTTGAACCTCGCGCAGGACCTCAATATAGAGTTGGATCTTTGGCATTGCCAAAATATCTTCTACGACCTTCAAGGCGATTCGGAATTTGCGGACAAACTTCCTGCTGAAACCGCCCATGCATTTCAGGAACTGGGACAACGACTGGGCTTCCCTATCCAAGGAGGATAGGATGCTGAACTTAATCCTGGTCATTCATTGTCACCAACCGATTGGTAACTTCGGCCATGTCTTCGATATGGCCCACAAAAAGTGTTATCGACCTTTGCTTGAGTTGCTCGAATCCCATCCTGCAGTCAAAGTGGGCTTGCACTTCTCAGGACCGCTCCTCGAATGGCTTGACAAACAGCGTCCTGAAAGCCAGGAAATCTTAAGACGGGTTTTGAGCGCACTTATCAGGGTTCAAGTCTGCTTTTCCTGCACGCCTTATTTCTCCAACCTGGACAAAAGCGCAATTTTCAACTTGAGATCGAACTTATCGAAACGTGAGCACTCGGTTAGCACCATTTGAGGAGGGATCGTCCCATGCCTTTTCGCGCACCCATTAAGGTTTCCTTCGGCGATATCGATAACGCCGGGATTGTTTACTATCCCCGTTTCTTGCATTACTTTCACCTGGCCTTTGAGGACTTTTTCGTGACTCAATTGGGGATCGAATATTCCGATGTATTGCACAAAAAAAACGTCTCCCTTCCGACCGTCCACATGGAGAGTGACTTTCACCGGCGCCTGGAGTACGGAGATCGCATGGACATGGAAGTCCGGGTCATCACCGTTGGGCAAACCTCCATCACTTGGGGATACAGAGGATACCTGGTGGGAGAAAAGGAGGAAATCGTCGTTGAAGGACACACCGTCACCGTCTGCGTCCGGACCGACACTTTTGAGAAGATTAAAGTACCTGAGTGGTTGCGGCATGCGCTGCAGGACTCCATGCAGGTATTTGGAAATGCATAGGCACCCACCCCGCGAGCGGCACGTCTTGCCGCCTTAATAACAATCCGCGCTTCGCTGAGATCCACGTCAGGGCAAAAATATACTCCTACATGTGGTATTTTTTTTATCACTACTACTACATAATGTATTTTTCTCTTGACATTTTTCCTTTTTTTGTTTTTAGTGCACATGAAGTATGAATAGATTTAATTATATGGATTCAGCGCTTTGTAATCGTGCGTTGGGGGCCGGTGGAATCTCTCTGAAAAGGCCGCAAAGCCTTACCGCATACCATGGAACGGTAGCGTGGCCTT
>JAWOGN010000376.1:0-3849 GCA_046496815.1 Desulfatiglandaceae bacterium | reverse complement strand
CGGCTCATCGCGATGCTGAGCGATACAATGGAAATACTTGGAGATCGGCAATTGGTTATGGTTCGCGAAATGACCAAGGTATTCGAAGAGATAAGAAGAGGGCCGGTGAGCGAAATTTTGAGCGACTTGACGCCCGACCGGATTCGAGGTGAGTTCACGTTGGTGTTGGCGGGGAAGGAAAAGGAGAAAGTTGCGCCGCTGGATCATCAGGTGATGCGGCGAATGGAAAGCCTGTTGGCTGCGGATACTATGAGCGTCAAAGAGATAGCCGTGGCGATTTCTCATGAGAAGAAACTGGCTTACAGACGGGTGTATAAAGAATGTCTGGCCCGAAAAAAGGCCTTAGGGATTTGAGTTGGATGAAGTTGTCGGAAAAATCAAAATCAGCAACGATTTGGGGGTGCATGCCCGTGCTGCGGCGAAGATTGTGGAGCTGGGAAATAAATTCGAGTCGCGGCTCTACCTTAAGAAAGGCGACCGGGAAGTGGATGGATCGAGTATACTGGCGATACTAACGCTTTCGTGTCCCAAAGGAACGGAAATAGCCGCCAGAATTGTGGGGAAGGATTCAGCGGCGTTTATGGCCGGACTCAGAGAGCTTGTGGAGCGGAAATTCGGAGAAGCCAAATGAGAACCGGAACCGGTGAAAGTCAAAAAACCTTGCGGGGAATCGCCGTATCCCGTGGAATCATTATTGGAAAGGCGCGACTGGTCGATAGATCCAAAGTCAAGATATTTTACCAATACCTGATTGGCGACGACAAGCTGAGTAGAGAGATAGAACGGTTCAAGGAGGCGGTTCACACCACAGAGGACCAGCTGAACATCCTCAAAAACGGCATGCCCGAAAAGCTGAAGGGTCACGCGTTTATCTTGGACAGTCATATGATGATTTTGAAAGACAGCATGCTGAATGATGCCACCATTCGAAAAATTCATGATGAGAAGATCAACGCGGAATGGGCCCTGAAGAAATCTTTCGAAGAAATTAAAGAGATTTTTGCCCAAATCGATGATGAATATATCAGCAAGCGCATCAAAGACGTTGAGAATGTGACGGAGAGAATTCTCCGAAACCTTTCGGGAGACAAGCATCCGAGTCTGGCGGAGATTAATGAGCGGGTCATCATTGTGGCGCACGAATTATCTCCCGGGGATACCAGCGAATTAAATACCAGCAAAGTCATGGGGTTCATCACGGAGGCGGGGGGCCGAACGTCCCATGCGGCCATCATGGCCCAGGCCTTACAGATACCTGTTGTCGTCGGGCTTGAGGCGGCAACTTCCCTGGTGGCGGAAGGGGAGTTGCTGATCGTCGACGGAAACACCGGGGAGGTCATCATAAATCCGGATGAAGAAACCATTATTGCGTACCAGGAAAGGCAACTTCAACATGAAGAATACAAGTCGAGTATTGCAAGGGTCAGCTATCTCCCCGCGGTAACGCTTGACGGTCACGCGATCGCGGTCAAAGCCAACATGGAATTTCTGGAGGAGGTCGCCGCTGCCAGGGAATTCGGCAGTGACGGGGTGGGTCTTTACCGGTCGGAATTTCTTTATCTAAGAAGCAAGGGCCTACCGAAGGAAGAAACGTTGTTTGAAGATTACAGAGAGGTGGTTGAAATCATCGCCCCTGCGCCGGTCACCATAAGAACGCTGGATCTGGGCGCTGATAAATTTGCCCTGGAGGCTGAAAGCCATAGGGAAATGAACCCCGCCCTCGGCCTGAGAGCGATTCGATTTTGTCTTCAGAACCCGGAAATCTTTAAGACCCAGTTGCGCGCCATTCTCCGGGCAAGCCACTATGGCACGGTTCGGGTCATGTTTCCGATGATATCCGGATTGCAGGAGCTCTTGGATGCCAAAGAGATCTTCAGCCACGTGAAAAAGGAACTGGATAGAGAAAAAGTAGCGTATGATGAAAATATGAAGATGGGTATCATGATCGAGATCCCATCTGCCGTCACTATGGCGGAGGTTCTGGCGCAATATGTGGATTTCTTTAGCATCGGTACCAATGATTTGATCCAGTATGCCCTCGCCATCGACCGGGTCAATGAACATGTCGCCCATATGTATCAACCCTTTCATCCGGCCCTTCTGCGGATGATCGGGCAGGTGGTGGATGCCGCAAAGAACGCCGAAATCGATGTGTCGGTTTGTGGAGAAATGGCCGGAGACCCCCTTTGTGTGGGGATTCTGTTGGCGTTGGGCATCGATGAACTCAGCATGAATTCGAGGGCAATTCCCGTCATCAAAAAGATCATTCGGTCCATTACGCTGGAAGCGGCACGCGCCGATTTCGGCAGTGTGCTTGACCTGCGCACGGCAAATGAGGTGCGGGCATATGTTTATGATCGCATGAAGGATCTGTTACCGGAGCTTGATGAAAAAGGATATTTGGATGCATAGGGGTTTTGGTTGCCGCACGGAATTCGGGGAAGCCGGAGTCGCAGCCCTGGGAGGAGCAACGGATCTGTTATGGGCGTGAAGCTTGTATGCCAGAATAAGAAGGCACGGCATGATTACTTCATTGATGAGGTGATGGAAGCGGGGATGGTGCTTTTGGGGGCGGAGGTAAAATCCCTTAGAGAAGGCCGGGCAAGTCTGGTGGACAGTTACGCCAGGGTGAAGAGTGGAGAGGTTTTCGTTTATAATGTTCATATTACCCCGTATTCCCATTCCCACCATGTAAAGTTGGATCCCTTGAGACCCAGAAAGCTTCTCCTGAATAAGAAAGAGATCAAACGTCTCATTGGAAAAACCGAAGAAAAGGGATACACGCTCATTCCCACAAAGATTTATTTTACGAGAGGCCGCGCCAAAATTGAGGTCGCGCTCGCAAAGGGAAAGCGGAAGTATGATAAACGGCACGCCTTGAAGGAGCGGGAACTCAAAAGGGAGGCGGAAGAAGGCAAGCGATGGCGAAAAAGTTGACTTTATCACGTTTTATGGTTAGTATTAAAAGCAAAAGGGGGCGAACCGGTTTCGACGGGGATAATTGAAGCTTAGGTTGCATACCGAGGTTCTGTCTGCTCGTAAAACAGACGGGCTATATGTAAACGCAGACGATTATGCGTATGCCCTAGCCGCATAAAAGGCTAGCGTCCACCCGGTCTTTGCCTGTGAGACCGGATTGGGCGTCGATTAGCAGGCTCGCTGATCCGCTTAACCTGTGAGACGGTGACGCTAAAACAGATACAGGTTAGCCCCTCGGGGACCTTGCCAGGTAGCGAACTGCGGGGTGAAAATTTAGTATCGGGACACGTATGTAGACGCCTGAGCGGAATATTTTCGGACGGGGGTTCGACTCCCCCCGCCTCCACCATTTTAAAAAAGACAACCCGTCTCTCCAGAGTGACTCTCTGGGGTGACGGGTTTTCTTTTTCCCCTTGTATTCAAAGGGTTTCGGCCGTTTTGACATCTTTCCGGAACCTCTCTCCAGCCACCAGATTCTCTCCATTCTCCCGACGTTCATTCTCTGTTTGGGGCGGTATTCTCTGTTTTCTTCGGACAGGGTCCGACACGCGTCCGGTTACAGATATCCTTTCAGATTAAGCGGTTAGCCGAATGACGGTATTTTGCGGTTGTGCTAAGACATCAAATGGTCGGGTCAAACCACCTGTTTTCACAAACCAAAAGTCTCTCGCAGGTTTCGGGAAGTGATATTTATTCGGATTTCCAGCGGTCAGTACTGCTTGGGAAAGTATTCTTTGCCCGCCTGCCAGAGGTATTTGTCGACCTCTTTGAGGGTGAAGCCTTCCAGCCCATAGAACCTGCTGAACTCCATCAGAATTGCGTGGTATGTCGGATAGTGCTTCAGGTCGTCCTTCTTGAACTTATAGAATT
>JAWOGN010000409.1:0-14651 GCA_046496815.1 Desulfatiglandaceae bacterium | reverse complement strand
CGGCATTAAAATCGGCGGTGTCATGAAAACCCGACGGATACGGGATCTTCGACCGGAGTTCAAGCTCTCTCACCGGGGGAAGGGTCTGGATTTTCAACCGCAGTTTGTTCCGCATTCGATGCGGAGCCGAAATGGCGGAAAATGCCGATTTCCGGCCTTTTGTGCGTTCATCATTTCTTGATTTCAGCCATAGTTTTGTTCTATAGTCACTCTATATTTGTTTTGTTGAACGAAAAACCAATTTGAGGGAGGACGCATGAACGGTAATGCCGAGAAAGAAATGGACGAACTGATGCAGGGAATTGCAGATGAGTTGGACTACGCGAACGAGGATGAAAACCTTGAGCGCCCCAGAAAACCCCTTGACTCTAAGCCCCAAAGAAGAATCATGGTTCTTTGGGGGGGGGTGATTCTGCTTTTGATCGTCCTCGTCGCCTTGCTATTTGGAGGCGGCGAGGAGGTGGCCACGGACACACAGAATTCCTTTCACGCCCGAGCCGACAAAATCGAAGAGCGACTGAGTGCCCTGGACGGGATCGAGGCAAGGATTGCCAAGCTTGAAGACAGAGAACAGGCCCTGATGCAATCCATTGCCAAGGCCGAAAGTTCCGGAAAGGCGTTGGCGGCACGGTTTGATAAATTAAACCAGGAAATCGATAGCCTAAAACGAAGATCAGCGTCTGCGTCCGAAAAAGCCGGAACCCCGCCTGCTGCTGAGCCCAAATCGGTCTCCGGGTCCGAAGGCCGCTATCACGTGGTCCGCGCTGGAGATAGCCTATATCGGATTGCACAGGAATATGGCATTTCCGTGGATGATTTGCGTCGCCTCAACGATATCTCGCCGAAGCAAGCCATATATCCGGGCCAGAAAATTCTGGTGGCGAAGGGGAGCCCCCAGTGAGGATCCTGCCGCTGATCCTCTTCCTCCTTTTCTGCAGCCTCGGAATAGGGAGGTAATATGGATCAGCGTAATCCCAGGCGCACGATCCTCAGTTGTTCCCGGGAGATGACGCAAGAACCCGTCACAGATAGCGGCTTTCACATCGGTTCGATAGCTCTGGGTTTCCGTTTTCATTGACAATTTGAGGAATGGATTTTTGTAATCTCAATGAAGGAGCTGGAAATGAGTGATAAATTCAATCCCTTTCGGATTGCTCAACAGCAACTGGATGACGCTGCGAAAAAATTGGGTCTGGACGACGCCACGCATGAGTTTCTTCGGTGGCCGATGCACGAATTGAGGGTCGTCCTTCCGGTAAGGATGGACGACGGTACCACCAAGATCTTCCATGCGTTCCGTATCCAGTACAACACGGCCCGCGGCCCCGCCAAAGGCGGAATCCGGTGGCACCCGGATGAAACCGTTGATACGGTCCGGGCGCTTGCGGCCTGGATGACATGGAAGACTTCGGTGGTGGATATTCCGCTGGGAGGCGGTAAGGGCGGCATCATTTGCAACCCCAAGGAACTGTCTGAAAATGAAAAGGAGCGGCTTGCCCGGGCTTATGTCCGAGCGATCGCCCGGTCCCTGGGTCTCAGCCGGGATGTCCCCGCTCCCGACGTTTATACCACGCCTCAAATAATGGCGTGGATGATGGATGAGTACGAAACGATCGTGGGCGGGAAACATCCCGGTGTGATCACCGGAAAGCCGGTCCCGATCGGTGGGTCCCAGGGACGGGGCGACGCCACAGCCAGAGGGGGTGTCTATATAACTCAGGAGGCCGCCCAGGTCTACGACGTCCGGCTCAAGGGGCAAACCATGGCGATTCAGGGTTTTGGGAATGCGGGTCAACACGCTGCCCGACTGGGCGAGAGTATCCTGGGCCTCAAGGTCGTGGCCGCCTCGGATTCCAAAGGCGGTGTCTACAACCCAAAAGGCATGGATGCGGAAGCCCTGATTGAATACAAGCTGAGAAACGGCAGCCTTCAGGAGTTTCCCGGGGCAGAAAATATGAGCAACGAAGAACTTTTGGAAACCGAGGTGACGGTGCTTTTCCCGTCTGCCTTGGAAAATGTCATTACGGAAGAGAATGCGCCGCGGCTGCAATGCAAAATTATCTGTGAACTGGCCAATGGGCCGGTAACCCCCGAAGCGGATGACATTTTGTTTGAGCGAGGAATCATAGATTTACCCGATTTTCTTGCAAATGCCGGCGGGGTCACCGTCTCCTACCTTGAGCAGGTTCAGAACACCTACAATCTTTATTGGGAAATCAATGAAATTCACTGGCGACTCAAGGAGAAAATGACCCGAGCATTTAAGAGTGTTTATCAAATGAGCCAAAACCGTAAAGTGAGTCTGCGGCAAGGCGCTTATCTCGTGTCCGTGGCCAGGGTGGCCGAGGCGTGTAAGCTTCGAGGATGGGTGTGAAAAATCCCCTTGTTTCATCAGCGGTTCATCGTGACCGCACGGTTGAAATCGAGATAGATCTCGTTCGAGCCTATCGTCTCTACAATAAAATGATGCAATACCCCCATCTTGTCGAAGAAATGCGGGCTATCTTTCTTTCAGCCCTCGGCACCCGGGGGGTTGCAGACAAAGAGAGCCTGGAAAAAGAAGCGTGTGCTAAACTGGAAAGTGAAGGACTGCCTGCCACCGAAAGAAACATAAAGGACTATGCGGACGCTCTCGTGGACCTCTATTTTGCAAAACACTTCTCCCGGGAAGAGTGCGAAAATCACATCAACCTGGCGCGGAAGGAGGATCGATTCCGAAACTTGACCCGGGTGGTAAACGCAGAGGGCGCAACGGCGATTCGAATCAAGAATGCTTTAAAGGATTTTTGTGAAATCCCGCAGGGGGACCTCTTTATCAGTCCTATCGAAGCGGAGGGCGTCAGGGTGGCGCTCATCAATCATTTCGTTTCCAACCAACTTCCCTTCATCGGTATTGCCAAACAACATATCACCATCCGTGATATTGACGAGATGCTTGACCACAGCTATTGGAACCCCCGGAGACCGGGCAGATTCGGGGGAAAGGCTGCGGGGATGTTCCTGGCGTACAAGATCATTCTACCCAGGCTTGCGGAGCAGGACCCGGAATTCAAGAAATACGTGGAGATACCGGAATCTTACTACTTTAACTCAGGCATTTTTTCCGACTTCATTGATTACAATCGACTTTACCATTTTCATAGTCAAAAATACAAGACCCGGG
Source organism: Desulfatiglandaceae bacterium (assembly GCA_046496815.1). GTDB lineage: Bacteria > Desulfobacterota > DSM-4660 > Desulfatiglandales > Desulfatiglandaceae > JAWOGN01. The sequence goes on along the minus strand of JAWOGN010000409.1, from coordinate 11,488 downwards.
ACGCCATCGAGGAAGAGTACAAAACGATCTCTCAACTCTTTGAAAAGGCCGCCTACCCGGATGACATGGTGGAGATGTTCCGTGGGTTCCTGAAAAAGGTGGGCGAACATCCGCTGATCCTGAGATCATCCAGCTTGCTGGAGGACAATTTCGGCTATGCCTTTTCGGGAAAATATGATTCGGTTTTCCTCGCGAATCGGGGAGATCTTGACTCACGCCTGAAAGCATTCATCTGGGGGCTTAAACAGGTTCATATGAGCACTTACGGTCCGAGTCCGATCCTTTACCGGCGGGACCACAATCTCCTTGATTTTGATGAAAAAATGAGCGTCCTGGTGCAGAAGGTGGTGGGTCGGCGGTTGGGTAAAGTCTTTTTTCCGTTCGCAGCGGGGGTTGCATTTTCACACAACCCCTTTAGATGGACCCCCCGCATCCGAAAGGAAGATGGAATTGTTCGATTGGTGCTTGGCCTGGGAACACGCGCTGTAGACCGTGTCGGGTCCGACTATCCTCGCATGATACCTTTAAGCCATCCGAGGCTTCGACCGGAAGTGGATGCGAACCAAGTCCTCAAGTATTCACAGCGCCGGCTGGATGCGCTAAATCTTGAATCGGGTGAAGTCGAATCCCTTTCCTTCCGGGAATTGATTGCGGATCTGCCGCTCGATGACCTCTTTTATGCCTTCTCGTTCAATCGCGAGGGGCATTTGTCGCCGGCCCTGTTCAAGGGGCAGGGGATTGACATCCGGAACGCCTGCATCACCTTTGACAATCTTCTTGAAAAGACCCCGTTTGTTCCCCTGATGAAACGGATTCTTCATAGATTGGAATCCGCGTATGGTCGACCTGTCGACATTGAATTTGCGTGGAATCATGAAACGTTCTATATTCTTCAATGCCGATCGTTGGCCGTCACCGAAGAACTCGAACGGGTGGAATTGCCTGCGGGCATTGCCGACGACCGCATCCTCTTTACCAATACACGTATTGTTTCTAATCGTGTTATCAAAGACATAGAGTATATCGTTTATGTGGATCCGAAGGCCTATGCTCGCCTCACTACGTTCGAGGAGAAGGTGGCCATCGGACGGGTGGTCAGCCGTCTCAACCAATTGCTTGACGGCAAGCGGTATGCGCTTTTTGGTCCCGGACGATGGGGAAGCAACGACATAAACCTTGGGGTGCGAGTCCGATATGAAGACATCAACCGCACGCTGGTTCTATCGGAGATCGCTTTTGAAGCGGATGGGGCGACGCCGGAAGTCTCCTCCGGGACTCATTTTTTCAATGACCTCGTCGAGGCAAAAATCGTACCCATCCCCCTTTTCCCTGATCAACCGGACACGATATTCAAAGAGAGCTTTTTTCGAAGCAGCGATAATCAGCTTTTATCCTTTTCATCGGATTTTGCCCCTTACGAGTCCGTCGTGCGCGTGATACACGTCCCTGAAGCTGCGAATGGCCGTTTCCTGCACATCTATCAAGACAGCGAAGGGCAGCAGGGTATCGCCTTCCTGGATTTTCCTTCCAAGGAACGTAACAAATGACTGCAGGGGTCAATTTGCCGGACTCCTCTGAAGGTTTGAATCCGCATCGTTTTGTTGGAAGTACGATTTATGTTTTTTAACCCCTTTGCCGGGAGTCAGGATTGCCATGGATGAAATTATTGACCTTACGCAAGCGCTTATCCGATTTAAGTCAATGCATTCAAATCCGGAAGAGATCGTGCGGTGTGCGGACTTCATCGAAACATATTTGAAGGATTGCGAGGCCGAATACCGTCGACTGGACCATCAGGGCACACCCTCACTCCGGGTCCTTCCTAAAGCGGGTTTTTGCCCGGTATTATTCATGTCTCACATTGATGTGGTCGAAGGCTCCGACGACCTGTTTGTCCCGCGAATCGAAGATGGAAGACTTTACGGCCGGGGAAGTCTCGATGACAAATACGCCGTGGCGCTTTCATTGACTTTGCTCAAGGACTCACTTGAAAAGCTCCGGGCCAGCGGCGGGGGTCAAGAGGATCTTCCATTCGGCATCCTCATTACCGGTGATGAGGAGGTCGGCGGGTACCATGGCGCCGAAAACGCCCTAAAGAAGATACAGGCGGATTTCTGCATCGCACTGGACGGCGGAGGTCTCAAGAAGATCGTGGTGAAAGAAAAAGGACTCCTTACGTTGAAACTTATCTCAAAAGGCAAGGCGGCCCACGGCGCCAGACCGTGGCTGGGTGAGAACGCGATCGTAAAGCTTTTTGAGGATTACCGGAAATTGAGTTCCCTTTTCCAGAGCTCCACATTGGATCATTGGCACCGAACCCTGAACTTCGGTATTGTGCAAGGGGGAAAATCCCACAATCAGGTCCCTGATCACGCGGAAGCTGTTTTGGACATCCGCTATACGGAGAATGACGACGTGGATGCCCTCATCGAGGAAATGCAGCGAGAAATACAGGGAAAACTGGTGGTGGAGGAAAAAGAGCCTCTATTTCATGGGGGAAATTCCCCTTATTTGGACTTGCTGCTGGAAATTGCAGGTGACACCAAGGTGGGATTTGAACATGGCGCAAGTGATGCACGTTTTCTCTCCGCATACGGCATCAAGGGGATCGTCTGGGGGGCTGACGGGGATGAAAGCCAGCACTCTCAAAGCGAGCACGTGAACATTGCGAGCCTCACCACCCTTTATGGTTATCTTTCAAGCTTCATAGAAGCGGTTTCTAAGATGAAATGAACCTTAGGGTTCACACAACTGAAACCGTGAAGCGTTAGGAAACACAAGAGAAATCCGACAAGAGTCGATGGTTTAATTACTACTGAAACAAGTTTTAAAGCCGCTTAAAACTTCATTGACATTGTGATTTTCGAATGTAACGATAAAATCACTTTTGCTGTAACCGACACTTGCCTACAGATCACAGAAATCAGTCGGATTGCCAAGATGAACAGCAACTCTCATCTCCTCCAGGTAGAAGAACTCAAAACCTACTTTTACACCTTTGAGGGCGTAGCCAAGGCTGTGGATGATGTCTCTTTTCATCTTGACCGGGGAGAAGTCCTGGGCATTGTAGGAGAGTCGGGGTGCGGCAAGAGCGTTACGGCCCAGTCCATCATGCGGCTGATCCCGTTTCCGCCCGGCAGAATCGTCAATGGAAAGATCCTTTTTGACGATATCGATATTGTCGGCTTGACCATGGAGAAGATGAGAACGATCCGCGGGAATCGAATTTCCATGATCTTTCAGGAACCCATGACTTCACTCAATCCCGTTTACAACATCGGAAACCAGATCTCCGAAATGTTTATTCTTCATGAGCGGAATTCCAAGCGCGCAGCCTGGCAGCGTTCAATCGAGATGCTCATGAAGGTTCAGATCCCCGCGCCTGAAAAAAGAGTCCACGAATATCCCCATCAGCTTTCAGGCGGGATGCGCCAGCGTGCCATGATCGCCATGGCCCTTGCTTGTAACCCGGAGATTCTCATTGCGGACGAACCCACAACCGCCCTCGACGTCACCATTCAGGCGCAGATACTCGATTTGATGATTCAATTGAAGGACGACTACGATACGGCCATTATCATGATTACGCATGATCTGGGAGTCATTGCCGAAATCGCCGAACGTATCCTCGTCATGTACGCGGGAAAAGTCGTAGAGGAGGGAAAAACCTCCGCTATTTTTGAGGAACCAAGGCACCCGTACTCCCAGGGACTCCTCCGGTCTATTCCGAAGCTGGGGGACCGGTCCCAACACGGACGACAACGTCTCAAGGAGATATCGGGCATGGTACCCAGCCTGTACGAACTGACACCGGGATGCAGCTTTTTTCCCCGGTGTTCGGCGGCCAAGGGGATATGCAAAGAAAAAATTCCTGAATTCAAGGACCTGGGTGACGGCCATCAGGTTCGTTGCTGGCTGTACTGACGGCGTGCCGAGAAAGTCCGTTCCATTGCGTGGACAGGAGTTTGCAAGTTTGGAAAATCTGCTCACAGTTGAAGATCTCAAAGTCCATTTCCCGATCAAGAAGGGGCTTTTCAGCAAGACTGTCGGGTATGTTTACGCTGTGGACGGAGTTTCATTCACGCTGGGAAAAGGCGAGACCATCGGGTTGGTCGGGGAGAGCGGGTGCGGCAAGACCACAACCGGCCTTGCGGTCCTGAGACTGATCGAGCCGACCTCAGGTAAAGTGACATTTCAGGAGAAGGCTGTTTCCAAGGCCGGTAAGTCGGAGCTCCGGAGGCTCAAAAGGGAAATGCAGATCATTTTTCAAGATCCCTTCTCCTCGCTCAACCCTCGCATGACGGTCAATCAAATTCTCAACGATCCCATGGAGATCCATCACGTTTACCCGGGCTCCGAGAGAAAAGAGCGCATTGCTTTTCTGCTGGACAAGGTGGGTCTCTCGCCCGAGCAAGGCCGCCGGTATCCCCATGAATTCTCCGGCGGACAGCGGCAGCGGATCGGGATCGCTCGAGCCCTGGCCCTGAACCCGCATCTCATTATCGGCGATGAACCGGTTTCGGCGCTGGATGTGTCGATTCAAGCCCAGATCATCAACCTCCTGATCGATCTTCAGGGGGAGTTTAACCTTTCATATATTATTATTGCTCACGACCTGGCCGTGGTGGAACATATCTGCGATCGCATCGCCGTCATGTATCTGGGGAAAATTGTGGAGATGGCCGGTTACAAGGATTTATACACGGATGCAAAACACCCCTATACGGAGGCGCTGCTTTCGGCCATTCCGGTGCCGGATCCCAAGACAAAAAAGGAACGATTGGTTCTCAAAGGAGATGTCCCGAGTCCCATCAGTCCACCCTCGGGCTGCCATTTCCACCCCCGATGTCGGTACCGAAGGGACGAATGCGACAAACACGAGCCCATTTTGAAGGATGTCGGTGAGGATCATTATGTGGCGTGTTTTCTGTACTAAGCCTTACTCCTGAACGGTATGCGGGTAGATACGATTTCTCAAATAGTGCGTTGAGCACCCCGGGCGTAAGCCGGTGAGTCTCCATTTAAGGTGCTCACCTGGAAAAAAACCAAAATGGAAAGGAGGTGAACTTCTTTAATAAATCTACAAAAACAGAATTAAAAAGGAGGGTGAAAGAATGAAAAAGACTGTATTTTTATTGGTGGCAGTACTATTCATGGGGCTCTTGGCGGGTTTTGGAGGACAAGCCGCCGGTGCTTCATCTATTGTGGTTGCGGTGGATACCCCACCTCGCACGATGAATCCCCATGGTTCCGATGCCGATGCAAATCTATCTGTAATGGCTAACTTTTTTGAGGGCCTTATGCAGCGTAAAGGTGCTGAAGGGACCCTCGTCCCCGCTCTGGCTGAGCGCTATGAACATCCTGATTTATTGACCTGGAAGTTTTACCTTAGAAAGGGGGTGAAGTTTCATAACGGCAATGCGTTTAATGCAGCAGATGTCAAATTTTCTTTTGAGAGATTATCCAACCCCGAAGTTTCCGAGTTCACCACGGATGGCAAAAACATGGCGTCCGTCGATATCATCGATGATTACACTGTGGTGGTCAAAACAAACAGCCCTACTCCCTGGTTCGTAAATAATATGCATCAGATCTACATTATGGACAAGGAGTCGACCGAAAGCAGAGACCCGGGAGACGTAGAAACTAAGCCCATCGGAACCGGGCCCTATAAGTTCGTTGAGTGGGTCAAGGGATCATACCTCAAAATGGCTGCAAATGAGGAATATTGGGAAGGTGCTCCACCAATTAAGAACGTGGAATTGAGACCTGTCACTGAGTCTTCAACCCGTTTTGCAGCCCTGGTTTCCGGGCAAGCCGAGATTGTCTCTGGGATCCCTGTTGAGCTGTATGATAAGGTTCTCAAGAACCCCAAACTTGAAGTAATGGCACGCCCAGCCCGAAGGTCCATTTTTCTGCAGATAGGCAACAAGCCGGGTAGCCCCACGGCCGACATTCGTGTCCGGAAGGCCATGTATATGGCCATCAATGAGGATGAGATCATCGAAAAAATCATGAGGGGCCACGCGGCACCTGCCGCCCAAATTCCAGATCCTCCAACCATAGGGTATAACGCCAGCTTGGAGCGGCTGCCCTACGATCCGGAGATGGCAAAGAAACTCCTTAAGCAAGCGGGGTATGAAGATGGTTTTGAAATCACCCTTACCGGCCCCAATGATCGGTATGTTCAAGACGAGCAGATTGCTGAGGCCGTCGCCCGATATCTGGCAAAGGTGGGAATTAAGGTCAATCTGGACGTAAAGCCCAAATCCATCTTTTTTGACGAGGTATTTGAAGGAAAACTGGAGTTTTACCTGATCGGATGGTTTGATGGTACCTTTGATATGGGCAGGACTTATTTCAAGCTCGTCCATACCCGGGATCAGGAGAAGGGACACGGGTCTTTAAATGGTGCGAACTTCAGCGACCCCAGCCTCGACATCCTGCTTGAAGCCACCGCCAGTATGGTGGATCAGCAAGAACGCAAAACAGTTCTTCAAGATCTTAACAAAATGGCTATGGTAGACAAGATCGTGTGTATTCCCTTGCATTATCAGCGCGATCTTTATGCTATGCAAAAGGGCAAAGGCATTAAGTTTGAGCCTCGTCCTGATAGATGGATCGTTTTTAAGGAAATATCCAAACAGTAATAGTTGGATCAGACAGGCAGGGTCGACTACGTTTCCGACCCTGCCTGTCTTGGGTAAATCATGGTCACTTATATAGCAAGAAGATTAATCCAGGGCGTCTTCGTCCTTCTGGCGGTCTCCTTTATCTGCTTTATTATCTTCCGCTATAGCGGGGACCCTGTCCTTTCGTTGGCAGGACGTTATGCCACGTTTCAGGAGATCGAGGAGGTAAGGAAGGCGTTCGGCTTGGATAAGCCGTTTTATATCCAATATATTCGATTCATCGGCAATGCAGTTCAGGGGAATTTCGGAAAGTCTTATGTGAGTCGTATGCCTGCATTAGGTCTTATATTGGAACGGCTCCCAGCAACAGTGGAGCTGGCCGTATCAGCAATATTTATTTCGTTTACCTTAGGAGTAGGATTAGGAGTCATCGTTTCTCTGCGGCCTTACGCTCTTAGAAACCGCTTAATAATGGCAGGTTCTTTATTTAATATTTCCATTCCCACCTTCCTAACAGGAATTTTGCTGATTATGGTTTTTGCCGTCTACGGAGGGATTCTACCTCCTTTCGGTCGGGGGGAGACCGTCAGGGTTGGCTTTTGGCGCACCGGCTTTTTGACGATGAGTGGCATACAACACTTGATACTTCCAGCGTTTACTTTGGGTTTGTACCAGCTCGCCGTACTTTTGCGCTTGACCCGCGCAGGTATGCGGGAGGTCATGACGCAGGAATATATTAAGACAGCATGGGCAAAAGGGCTGCCACCCAGAAAAGTGATTTTCAAACACGCTTTGAGAAACGTTCTCATTCCGGTGGTCACCATGACGGGCTTGCAATTCGGAGAGCTGATCGCATTTTCGCTTGTCACAGAGACGATCTTCCAGTGGCCGGGAATGGGGAATCTTTTGTTGACATCAATATATGAAACTGATCAGCCCGTTATTGTCACTTATATAATGCTAGCTTCTCTAATTATCCTGAGTATTAACATTGTGGTAGATATTCTCTACGCATTTCTGAATCCAAAAATCCGATATGAGTAATCGACCCATCAAATCGAAAATCCTTCATGATTTCCTTCATGATCCATCTGCCCTAATAGGAAGCGTTCTGCTAGTAATTTTCATTCTGGCTGCATGTTTTGCTCCCCTTATTGCGCCGCAGAACCCGTACGACCTTAAAGAAGTAAGCCTTGAGCATTTCCTAACCCCTCCTGTGTGGATGGATGGGGGTAAAGCCCCCTTTATTTTGGGAACCGACGATCAGGGACGGGGAATCTTCAGCACTATTCTATTCGGATGCAGAACCTCGCTACTTGTAGGCTTCGGGGTGGTGCTTATCGCTGGAACTTTTGGCGTTATTGTAGGCCTACTTGCTGGATATTACGGGGGATTCTTGGATTCAGCGACCATGCGCTTGGCTGATATCTTTTTTTCTTTCTCTACAACCTTGATGGCCATACTTTTATTGGGCTTGTTTAGGAGGCGTGGTGTTTTGATTGTCATCCTCGCAATCTGTATCGCAGACTGGGTCAAATACGCAAGAACAATACGTGGCAGCGTCCTGGAAGTGAAAGAAGAGGCATATATCATGGCTGCGAAAGCCACAGGAGCTCGAGATTTCAGACTCCTGGTTAAGCACTTGCTTCCCAACGCAATTCCACCCATTTTTGTGGTGATCGCAGTGGACTTGGCTGTTGTGATTATGCTTGAGGCAACCTTAAGCTTCCTGGGAGTCGGAGTTCCTTTGACTGAACCCTCCCTGGGAATGATGATCTCTATTGGAAAAAACTATGTCTACGCCGGCATGTGGTGGCTTGTGGTTTTTCCGGGTGCGGCTCTGATTTTTCTGGTTGTGGGCATCAACCTGTTCGCCGACTGGCTTCGGGAAGAGCTGAATCCGAAAATCGAAAGAAAGGGGTGATGGCGATCGCCGCCTCAGCGCGCTTGGGGAAAAAATGGGATTTTTTCCTCCAAAATGTCCAATCATACTAAAATTTTAGCATTAATAATTTGACTAAGGCATTAGCGCTTGAAACCCTGTTGTTTCAACGATACGGCGCAACATCTTCGGACGGGTTTGAATTGCATTCGCACCGCCGGTGAGGTTTCACGTGGCTGAGAAAATCATATTCAAGAATTCACTGTTGATTGATGGACAGGGCGGTGCCCCGCTTCCCGACGCGACGGTGGTCGTTTCAGGTTCAACCATAGAAGCGGTCCTTCCGGAAGGGGCCGGTAAATCGGCGCCCAGGGGAAAAGTCATTGACTTGAAGGGAAAGACGCTCATGCCCGGCTTGATTGATGCCCATGTTCATCCCGGCAATGTGGCGTTCTATCTCCACGAAACGGCTGCGCTTCCACCCGCAGTGTATGTACACCGCGTCACAAAAACGCTGGAAACGGATCTGAACTTAGGCTTTACGACGCTCCGCGACGCGGCAGGGCTGGACCGGGGGTTCCGGGTCGCCGTCGAGGAGGGACTCATTCGCGGGCCCCGGCTTTTCCTCAGCGTCACCCCTTTGACCCAGGCTGACAACGGAGAAGCGCCGAGCCCGCGGAACAGTCTTGGTATCCGCCCGGAAATCTGTCACGGGCCCGAAGCGGTGCGCCGGGCGGCTCGGAGAACACTGGGTCGGGGTGCGGATCAAATCAAGATTTTTGCGGATGGGGAGGTCGTGTCCCAATCGAAGACGGATACGGGCAAACCGGGGCAACCCCGATTTTCGGTCGAAGAACTCCAGGCTGCGGTCGAAGCGGCAGCGGAGGCGGGGTCCTACGTGATGGCGCATGCTTACAGCCCGCGGGCGATTCAGAACTGCCTCAAAGCGGGTGTGCGGAGTATCGAGCACGGCAATCTGCTTGACCTTGAGACAGCAGAGATGATGGTTGAAACGGGGGCGTTCTTCGTCCCGACGCTGACGATTTACGACCTCATGATCAAGGAAGGTGCGAAAGCGCTGGACCCGTATACTCTCGAAAAGCTTGAGTTGGTGGGTCAAAAGGGTATCGCGGCCTTGGAGCTTGCCTACAGGGCAGGCGTGAAAATCGGATCGGGTTCGGATATTATCGGTCCCTTGCAGCATTTGAAGGGCAGGGAGCTGGCCATCAAAGGAGAGGTGATGTCCCCGATGGAAGCCATTATATCCGCCACCCGGAGTAACGCCGAACTCCTCGGGGTTGCAGATCGACTCGGTACGATCGAGGCGGGCAACATAGCGGATTTAATCGTGTTGGATGCAAATCCCCTGGACGATCTCACGATCTTTGAATCCGGACTTGAGCGGGTCGTTCTGGTCATGAAAGATGGAAGAATCATGAAGAACATAATGTAAACCTGCGGGACCTCAAAGCCCACATTTCATCGGCATGAAAGGAGGCATGAAATGAAGCGTTTGTCCGTTTTGGTTCTTTTGGCCTGCGCGGTGTTTGTCTTATCGATCCGTGCGCCGAGCGGGGGCGAGGAAGTTGGCAAATCCGCTGCAAAAAAAGCTCCGACTTCGGAAACATGCCCGGAAACCGGCCGTGTCTATCCCATTGCACCGGGGGTTTGGTACCCGGGGGATGGGCCGATTCCGGAACATCCGGTGCGCTACTATCGAGTTCGATGCTGGCCGGGCTGCCATCGGGGGAGTTCCCACGGTAAATACCCGGACACGCCACTCAATATGAGACCGATATTTCCTACCAGCACCGTACCGGCAAAACCGGGTGCTTGAGCAGAAGAATATCTGGAAATATTTCTCAGCGCCGTTGCTGACTTCGGACTGTTGCTGCCTTTCATGAATGACCAAAATCAGTCAGCAGTGAAAATCGCACGCCTGGCGACTGCTCTACACAGAGGCCGCTTGGCCGACCGAATCGTTGCTTACGGGCGGAAATGCGCTCAGAAACTTTGAAAAGGACCGCGAATGATGAAATCCGTGAGACTGGGAAAAACAGAATTTTTGGTTTCTGAAGTTGGGTTTGGCGGTATTCCCATTATTCCCCTCGGTTTCGAAGCGGCTGTTTCCGTGATTCGCCACTGCTTTGATCGCGGCATCACTTTTTTTGACACGGCCAATATGTATGGAGACAGTGAGAAAAAAATTGGGCATGCTCTGGAGACGGTGAGAGACAAAACCATATTGGCCACCAAAACGCTCAAAAGAGACGCCGAAGGTGCTGCGAAACATCTGGCCCTCAGCCTGGAAAATCTCAGGACCGACTGTATCGACCTGTATCAGCTCCACAATATCAGCGCAAAAGCGGAACTCAAGGAGGTGCTTGCTCCCGGAGGCGCCTATGAGGCGGTGATCCGGGCAAGAAGTGAGGGCAAAGTGAGGTCCATCGGATTTACGTCCCATGACATCGTCACCTCTATTGAGGCGTGCCGCTCGGGTTACTTTTCCACCGTGCAAATTCCTTTCAATTTTATCGAACACGACCCGGCGGCGGAGCTTTTCAAGATTGCCGGGGCACTCGATATGGGGATCATTGCCATGAAACCGCTTGGGGGGGGTCTCTTGGACCGGGCGGATTTGTGTTTCCGCTTCCTTCAGCAGTATCCGCATGTGGTACCCATCCCCGGCTTATCGTCTCTGAAGGAGGTCGACGAGGTGATTGGTTTTTACAGCTCGCCGAAGCCCCTGTCAGAGAATGATTTTGAGCAAATCGAGAGAATTCGATCAGAACTGGGCAAAGTATTCTGTCATCGTTGTGGATACTGTATTCCGTGTGAACAAAAAGTTGATATTCCCGGGGTGATGATTTTCAGATCCATGGTCGCGAGGCGGCTCCCCCCGTCGAGATCATTAAATGAGTTTTTCCCAGTCCTACATCTCCATATAAGAATAAGGGATTATATGCTTTAGCAG
>JAWOGN010000195.1:0-10567 GCA_046496815.1 Desulfatiglandaceae bacterium | reverse complement strand
GTATATGGGCGGCCGGGGATTGTGCGGAATGCTACCATCTCATGCGCCGACAACCCTTCCACATCGCGCTGGGTACAGTGGCGAACAAAATGGGCCGTGTGGCCGGCATCAACATCGGTGGTGGGTACGCGACGTTTCCCGGCATTGTCGGTACGGCGGTGAGCAAAATATGCGACGTTGAAGTGGCCCGCACCGGGCTGCAGGAAAAAGAGGTACAGGATCTCGGCTTGCAATACGTAACGGGTAAGATAGAAAGCTCCACCCGGGCGGGATACTATCCGGATTCCGGCCGCATCCACGTCAAACTCCTGGCCGAGAAGGGTACCGGAAGGCTCCTTGGGGGTCAAATCGTGGGGAAGGAAGGCGCCGCCAAGCGTATCGACGTGCTGGCAACGGCCCTGCATGCCGAATTGACGCTGGATGCGATGATCAATCTGGATTTGAGCTATGCTCCGCCCTATTCTCCCGTGTGGGATCCTATCATTATCGCCGCCCGTGTCGCTGTGAAAAAGCTATGAGCTCAAACTGCGCAGCGCAGGTCTCAGCTTCCGTTGGGCTCGGAGAGTCTGCTCTTCAGCCATCGGCCTGTTAGATAGAGCGCTGCAATGAGACCTGCAAAAAGCGTCATCATCTTCCAATTCATCTCAACCACGGATTCCCCCAGGCCGACCACGGGTATGCATATGGCCAGTTCGATCACCCAGTTGATCGCGAAATAGTAACCAAAGGGTATCTCGGATAGGGCCAGGAGGTAATTTTTCAAAAAATAGGGAGGGCCCGGGATCATGACGAAAAGAGAAGCATACAAGAGAGTTTTGTTTCGGGGGATCCGGGGAAGTTGGTAATCCTTTGTTTCCAGCATTCGAACCAGGTACGGTTTAAGAAGGGATCTGGCCAGCATAAAGGAGACAATCAGGTGGATCGGTATGGTCAGCAAGGTCACCAGCGAACCCATTGCAAAACCAAACTTGATTCCGGCAAGGACCAAAAATGCGCTGATGGGAAAGGCAAAAATGGGCAAAATCAACATGAGTCCTATAAACAGCGCCCAATGCGTGTCTTTGTTGGCGACAAAACCAATCCACTGCTCGGCGTCCCCCCTCAAGAAGATATAAACAACGACTGCCGCAGCAACCACACACAGGACCAAAAGACTGATTTTATTGTTGAGGGTCATGGAGTTTCTTTTCGACAGTCCCCGCTCAAAGGGCAGAGCTTTATTCCTTAAAGGATCATAGAACAGGGGGTTCCTTCCAGAACATTTTTGCACCTGACATCCGGCAAATGCGTTGTTTATAGTCAAAAATGCTGCGTCATGAGGACGTATCGTCTGTGCTCAATGCAGCGACGGAAGCCGCGGCTTTTTCTGAGATGAGCGCCCACTCGGCTTTCAATCCTCCCAGAAGTCTATCCCAGGCATTCAGCTCATCCGCACCCTGCGGCGCTTCCTTATATGGCTTTGATACACGCTCATACAACCCCACCAAGCGATTCGCCGTCTCTTTCCTCCCAAAGGAGGCGGCCGTCTCAAGGGCACCTTGTCGCCACTGTTCCGCCTTTTCAGGATTGCTGATGAATTCTTTGACCGCCCTGGCAAATTCCGCTCGAGAAGCGTCCGCATGTAGAAGGCGCCCATTTCGCCCGTCCTCCACCACCTCCCGAATGCCCGAAGCATCCAGTGCAATGACCGGCCGGCCGGCTGCCATGGCCTCTGCCACGACCATGCCCTGGGTCTCGGTCTTGGAGGCAAACAGAAACAAGTCCATGGCGCTGTAGGCATCACTGAGCTCCTGGCCGGTCTTCTGTCCGGCCAGTATTACCTTTTGCTCGATGCCCATCTTGTTGAATGTATCGAGGATCTCTTTCTCACTGGGGCCTGCCCCTACCACCAGAAAGACACCCGGATGATCTTTGAGAAAAAGCGCCGCCGCCTCGGCCAGGTAACGCAGATTCTTCTCCGGGGCGAGCCTTCCCACATGCCCTATCACCGGTTTCGAATTGGATATCCCATGCGCCTGAAGAAAGCTATCTCCTTGGCCCCGATCGAAAAAGTCAAGATCCACCCCGGTCGGAATCTCTTCAATAGGCGTGGTCACTCCCCGCGCTTTGATGAGCTTCGCCACACTGCGGCTGGGGGCAATCACACGACTGCACAGATTGGCATATTCGGTAGAGAGATTAATCACAAAGCGCTGCATGTTTTCGGAATCCAGCGGGACATAGTGCGTGTATTTTTCATAAAGCGTATGATGGGTGAACACCAGGGGGAGATTCCTGCGCCATGCGGTCCGAAGTGCCGCATCCCCCAGCAGATAGGGGTGGTGGCTGTGAATAATATCCGGCTGGAATTTCTCGATCTTGTTTGCGATTCTAAAGGGCACGGCGATGCGAAGCGAAAAATCACTTCCGTTGAAATTCTGTATGGCGGGGACTCTGAGGATATCCTCCTGCCGTTCCTCTTGAAGATCATCGGGAAATACCGGGGCAACCACCAGCACCGGATGCCCCAGGGCTTGCAGGTCTTCGGTGAACAACGCCACCGAGCGGGCCACACCGCCCACATGGGGAAGATAAGTGTTGGTAAACATGCAGATATTCATGATTTCCTTATCGGGACCTCCTTGCGTTTGTTTGCCGGTTTTACAAATGCTCCAGTTTATATGCCCGGTCGAAATTTTGAATCTTCTCCGTACGATATCCCGGGACACGAATTTCCATGTCACAGGGACCCTTGCGCCAGCGGGCGTCCCCCTCCACCAGTAGACCGTGATCCCGCTTCAGGATTTTCAGGCTGACATCCCCGAAGGGTGTTGGCGTCGGACCAAATGCCAGATCCTCGGGCGTCTGAAGCCACTGGGGAAATAGACCCGATCCCAGGATGAGTTTGTCTTCCTCCTCGCGCACAAATAGGTTTCGCAGGATCTGAACCCACTCGGCGGCCGCCCATCCGTGTTGACCATCGCCCATGCAGCCGCCTCCGGTGAGCGGATGAATCGCCTCCGGCCACTGTCCGGTCGCCGAAGCCATCTCCCCCACCCTTTCAATAAGCCGTCGATATCTCACATCTCCGGCCCTGAGCAGGGTCTGGGCAATCCACAGGGTGAGGTAAGCATTGATTCCGGAGTGAATCATGTCCTGAAAAAACCCGCCTGCATAAACGCAGTGCTCCAGGAGAAAGTCCGCAGTCTTGACCATCATGGGGTCTCCGGCCGGGGTGATCTGAAGCGGGTAGTCGGCCGCCAGAGATCCCACCGCACCGGAATCCATTCGCCGGTAAGGGGATGCCGGAACAGCGCCTGCCGTCCGTTTCAGGAGCGGCCGGATAGTGTCGACGATCGTCGCTTCAAAGTCGGCAGCTTCACGCAGAAGCTCACGTTCCTTTTCATCGAAATCGTGAATGCTCGCAAGCCGAGCGGCCGATCGCAGACCGGCCAGAGCCCAAAAGTTGTCCCAGTAGTAAAAATCGTTGGGTCCCAAGTGCTCGGCGCTGAAACCCGCGGGCAACAGGCCTCCATGTATGCCGTCGTTTTTTGAGGTCCGCTTTCTCCGGATCCAGTGGGCACCCTTGGTCACAGACGTCATCCAACTCTTTTTTAGGCGCTGTCCGGTCAGACGCTGAAAGCGATCGAAAGCCCACAGCACCTGGCCGTTTGAATCCCACTCGCCTTCCTGTGACTGAAAATATCCGGACCGTTTCTGCCGCTTCGGAAAGGTGTCCAAGAGACGAAAACACCGTTCCGTGAGACCGAGAGACAGAAGGGCATTGATCATGAGACAAGCGTCACGGAACCAGAACCGCCGATATGTGTACGGGCCCGGGTAAATCTCTTCGGCCGAGAGAAGGATGAGTGTCCTTTTGGCGGCCTCGAACAGGAAACAGACATGGGAATCCGGCAATCGAAGCCTTGCGGTGCCTTCGCAAGCCGCTTCCCAAGTCCGGCTGTGGGGGACGTCTCCCGTTTCCCGGCTACACGCTTTATCCAGTGCCAGTCGGATTTCGAGATCTTTTCTTTGGTTATTTTGCATCGCAAAAAGGGCAAGGGAGCTGGCCATGCCGACGTCACAGGTGATGCGGCGGTCGGATTCTTTCTCCCCGAGCTTGTGAATCACATCTCCCTCCTCATAGTTGGAGAAAAGGACCCTCTCCGGCGTCTCGTTCATGTGAATCACCGTATCCGAGTTTACTTCCAATGATTGACCCGGTTCCTCATACTCGATCTGTTCTATGAATTGAATACCCTCCGGATTGTAGGGACGAAGGGAGAAGGCCAGCCACCCTTTTTGCGGCGACCGGGCGTCGCACCTTATGATGAGAAACGGCGTATTCTGCCGTAACTCCAGCCATACCCGCGTTATCAACTCAAGGGCTCCATTTCGGCAATGGGTCCGAACCGTCAGTCCCGGCCCCATCTCCAGGCACTGATGCGCGTCGGACAGCTTTGAAGGCAGGAGTCGCCGGTCATTCTCTCCAAAAACCCAGACGTCCAGGGACCAGCTGTCGTAAAAAGGAGTGACAAGCCCTCGGGGGTCTACCAGCGGATAAAGCGGCAAATCCGGCTGACCGACTGCGGTCCAGTTGCGGTGCGTCAGATTCACGTGGGTCAAAGAGTAGGCACGGGGGATGAAGGAGGCGTCTTCAGGATTAAACTGCTTCTCCACCCAGTACGGCCAGATCCAGTCGAGATTGTTCTGTATGGCTCTGGTGTTGATGAGCCCCCGCGCATGGAAAACGATCCCCGCACGCAGAAGCTCCAGGGGTTCCTGCACCTCGGAGGGTTGCGAAAACTGACGGAGCCGGGCCAGAAAAGTAAACGGGTCCATGAACCCGTAAGAGCGGGCAATGCGTTTGACAAAAAACTTCCAGGGTATCCAGCGTTTAAACAAGGTGTCTTTTCCCTCCGAATTGAACTTTCTGCTGATTCCACGAGGGCGAGCCTGAGTCTCCGACTCACACCGCCAAAGCCCTCTCACCGTGACAGACTTTTCTGTCTGCGCCCTGTAAACCAGCTTGTTCTATTATCATGCCGATACATCCCCCCGAACAATGGGGTCGATTGCGTATTTTGCACGGCCAAAGGCCCTATGTCCGCATTCGTTCTCAGATGCGTGCGTCGTCGATAATTCAAAAATTTTTTGGCCTTCCTCTTTTCTCTTGAAATCAAGCGGATACAAGAAATAGCGTCGTTATAAATACCGTCATCACCCGGGCATATACTGTTTCCACCCTATATATCCCCGGCACCATTGTCTGTTAGATAAAGTAACAGGGGTGCCGCAGCCTAAAAAGACAGGGACCGATTCTTTATGCATCACTGGGTCTGAACGAAAAACTCAAGAAGGAGTCGAATGATGAAAAAGTCCGAATTATTCCAGAAGAAAAAAGTGTTGTGTTGTCTGTCATCGATCACCGCCACTTGCTGTTCCGTCCTCTTGTTGACAGGCGCTTTGAGTGAGGCCGCCGAGCGGGAGGAGCCCCGGGGAAAGATACCGGAGTTGGCCATTCGAGCCTCAAAGCTGATCGGACATACGGTAAGAAACTCCCAAGGCCGGGAAATCGCGGAAATTGACGATATTATTATCAACGAAAGAGGACAAATCTACCACGTGATCTTGTCTTTTGGAGGCATTTTGGGCATGGGCTCAAAGCTTGTTGCCATCCATTTTGATTCACTTGAAATTGAGAATGACTGGACCTATCGCACGCGATACAAGGCGGACGGCACCCAGGAGAGGATCCCTTGGGAAATCACAAAAATAATAACGTTCCAAGGCAGTGAAGACGAACTCGCAAATAAACCGACCTACCACTATGATTACAGCAACCCCCGCGGCGGTTCAACCGGCTGGGGCCGTTATTCATATCCGGCGCCGGATCTCTCGAAAGAATAGTGGCATCGAGGCGGGAATTGCTTAACAACGATGACGAGTACGCTGGCCGGGTTGGGTACCCTCATGGGCAAAACTGAGCTAAATGGCCGCTACTTGATCTCAAAAATCTTCTGTAGCAAGCGATAATACCCGTCCATCTTGCGGCTGTCCGGTTCAATTCCAACGCGAAGATCGCGGTACATGCAATTGCTGCAGGTAAATTGAGGCCATTTTGCGCTGACGGCTCTATCCAGACAATTTTCGTAATGCGGACAAGCCGGATTTTTCAACGGCATGACATTTTTCTTTAGGTGCACCACCGGACCCACCATGCTTACCCCGCCATACGTACCGTTTCCAAGCTTATCGGCCATATCCAGTGCCCGAAACGTCATTCCATTTTTAGTCACGACATCCTCAAAACCCAACGCTGAGGCCTCGGTCCCAAAAGGATCTCCGTTGAGCCTCCGACACAAATCCAACCACTGCATTCATCATCCAGCCCTTCCGACTTTCAACCTCTTCCAGGGCTGTGGGACAGTTACCGCTCCGTTTTTTTGGGAAGGTGATGGGTGACGCTGCCCACAAAAATCTCCGCAGCCTCCCCCAGTGTTTCCGATAGTGTGGGATGCGGGTGGATACTGAATCCCACGTCCTCCGCCACCGCGCCCATTTCAACGGCAAGAACGCCTTCGGAGATCAAACCTTCCGTACTGCGACCGGTGATGCCGACCCCCAGAACCCGGCCGGAATCGGGATCTATCACGAGCTTGGTCAACCCTTCCTGCACACCGACCGTGGCGGCCCGTCCTGAAAACTTCCAGGGATAGCGCACCACATCTATGTTTTGTTTCTCTCTGCGGGCCGATTCCTCTCTCAAGCCGCACCACGCCACCTGAGGGTCTGTGTAAACCACTGCGGGAATAGCCCGCACATCAAAAGCAGAAGGCAGACCTTTGATGACCTCCGCCGCTACCTTGCCTTCCCTGAAAGCCTTGTGAGCCAGCAGAGGGCCTCCGGCCACATCGCCTACGGCGAAAATGTTCTCATCTGCGGTTCTCCGCTTCTCGTCAACTTCCACATATCCCCGATCGTTTAGCTTGACCCCTGTGTTTTCAAGCCCGATTCCGTCTGAGCCGGGTTTTCTGCCGATTGCCACAAGCACGCGGTCGAAGTGCTGTGCAGCCTTGTCCACCTCTCCTTCCAGCTTTACATCCACTTCGTCTGCTTTTTCTTTCATGGAAGCAACGCGGGTATTGAAGTGAATGTTCTCGAACATCCCTTGAAGTTTCTTGACCAGGGGTTCGACCAGATCCGGATCCGCTCCCCTCAGCAGTCTCTCGCTTCGCACGGCCACAGTGACCCGGCTTCCCAACGCAGCATAGACCGTTCCCATCTCCATGGACACGTACCCACCTCCCACGATAAGAAGCCTTTCGGGGATGTCGGGCAATTCCAGGGCACCCGCGGAATCCATGATGCGGCTTCCTTGTTCGAAGGAAATGTCCGGAAGCGGTCTCGGATAGGAGCCGGTTGCCAGTACCGCATGGCGGAACTTGATCTTGCTCACATCCGAATCCTGCAACCGGACTTGGTTTGGACTTTCAAAGATCGCACGGCCCTGTATGCGCTGAATGCCGCGCTTCTCGCTCAGCGTTACCAACCCCTGTGCGAGTTGATCGATGACCTCGTTTTTCCAATCTCTGATTCTGTCCAGGTCCAGCTTCGGTTCGCTGAATTCTACACCCATGTCTTCGACGCGGCAGGCGTCGTGCAGAAGGTCCGCAAGGAAGAGGAGTGCTTTGGAAGGAATACACCCGCGGAAGATGCACTCCCCCCCGGGACGATTCTCCATATCCACCATGGTCACGTCCATTCCCAGGTCCGCGGCCCTGAAGGCTGCAGCGTATCCGCCCGGGCCTGCCCCGATGACCAGTACCTCCGTATCCTGGCTCAGCTCTCCCATCACCATGGTTTTCCTCCTCAGGTCATTGTAATGAACATTTCTTCCGGATCTTCCATTGCGTCGATGAAGGTCCGCATAAACCGCAGCGCGTCGGCCCCGTCAACAATACGGTGGTCAATAGAAAGAACCACCGGCATCATGAAGCGAGGAGCAACCTCGTGTTTGCCCTCCGCTTCCTCGACAACCACCGGTTGCATCCTTGCGGCGCCCATCCCCAGAATGGCCACTTCCGGAAAGTTGATGATGGGCGCAAAATATCCCCCACCCATGGGACCTACATTGGTGATGGTAAAGGTGCCGCCTTGCATTTCCTCCAGGTTGACCTCCCGCTCCCGCGTTCGCTTGACCAGGTCGCTGAGTTCAATGGACAGCTCCAGGATGCTCTTGCGATCCACATCGCGGATCACGGGCACCACCAGCCCCTCCTCTGTGCCTACGGCAACCCCGATGTGATAGTATTGCTTGAGCACCATCTCTCCGGCACCCACGTCCAGACTGGCGTTAAACCGGGGGTACTGTTTGAGGGCGGCTGCCGCCGCCTTCAGCGCAAACACCGTTACGCTGAGCTTCCCCCCCTTCCCTTGCACGTCCTCCTTGTGCGTCTGTCGAAACGCCTCCAGTTTCGTCATGTCCACCATATCCTGGCTGTAAACGTGGGGGATCTGGGACCAGGCGAGCGCCATCTGTTTGGCTGTGGCCCTGCGGATCGAGCGCACCGGAACCTGTTCGACCGCTCCCCATCTAGAGAAATCCGGCAGCTCGGGTGCCTTTTCCTCGATGGGATGCGCCTTCGGCTTTTCTTTTTCCGCTTCTTCCGGTGGAGCCTCTTCTTTCGGCTTTTCAGCTTTTCCCTTTTCCGCAAAGGTCCGGACATCGTCCGACGTTACCCGACCCCCTGGTCCGCTGGGACTGACCGCTTTCAGATCGACGCCCAGCTCCCGGGCCAGACGCCTCGTGGCCGGAGAAGCCGGGACCGGACCTTCTTTTTCCCCTTCCGGGGTCTCCTTTTTGGTTTCGGGCGCTTCAGGCTCCGCTTCCGCTTCTTTTTTCTTTTCCTCTGCCTTTTCCCGCTTTTCTTCCTTTTCTTTTGCGGGGGGAGCCTCCTCGGGGGGTTTCTCCTCTCCTGCTTCGGCATCGCTGAAGGTCAGAAGCACGTCGCCCACCTGAATCGTGTCTCCGGGTTTGACTTTGATTTCCTCAACGTTTCCCGTAAAGGGAGAAGGGATCTCAACAGCGGCCTTGTCCGTCTCCACTTCAAGAATCGGATCTCCTTCATTCACGGAATCTCCTACCGATACGAGGACGCTTAGCACTTCTCCCTCGTGTACGCCTTCTCCAAGGTCGGGCAATTTAAATGGCCTGGCCATGTCTTCCTCCTCTCAGGTGTTCAGGACTTCTCTTGCAGCGCGGACGATGCGATCCTTTCCAGGCAGATACGCCGTTTCGCGGCTGAAAAGCGGAATGTGGACATCGAAACCGGTTACCCGGGCAATGGGTGCTTCGAGATAGAAAAATGATTTTTCCATTATTCTGAAGGCGATTTCGGCGCCGGGCCCAAAGCTTCGCGGGGCCTCGTGGACGATCACAGCTCTACCCGTCTTTTTGACCGATGCTGCGCAGGCCTCGTGATCCAGCGGAGAGATGCTGAGCAAATCGATCACTTCGGCCTCCACGCCGTCATCCGCTTTGAGCGCTTCGGCCGCCTCCAGCGTCGGCCGCATCATCGCCCCATAGGAAATGACGGTCAGGTCTTTTCCCTCCTGCACTTTCACCGATTTGCCGATAGGCAGGGTCTCCTCTTCTTCGGGTACCTCTTCACGAAAGGCACGGTAAACCGCCTTGGGTTCAAAAAAGATGACCGGATCCGGGTCTCGAACGGCACTCACCAAGAGCGCCCTTGCATTCTTAGGTCCCGACGGAATCACCATTTTGAGGCCCGGAGTGTGGGCATAGTAGGCCTCTCGGCTCTCCGAGTGGTGCTCCAATGCGCGCACGCCGCCTCCGTAAGGGGCGCGGACAACCAGGGGAACTTCGCACAGACCCTGAGAGCGCAGCCGAAGCCTTGCCGCATGGCACTCAATTTGATGAAAGGCCAAATAACTGAAACCCGAGAATTGCATCTCACAGATCGGCCTCAGCCCGTAGACGGCCATTCCGATAGACATTCCCACGATGGCAGATTCCGCCAACGGCGTGTCTACAGACCGGTTCTCTCCGAACGCGTCAATCAGTTCATCGGTTACGCGAAACACACCGCCGTCCCGCCCTACATCCTCACCCAGGACGATCACCCGGTCGTCTTTCTCCATCTCTTGCCGGAGAGCCAGGTTGATCGCCTGGACCATCGTCATTTTGGCCATCTTACGCCCCTTTCTCCTCTTCTTCGTTTTCCTTCCTCGTTTCAGTTTCTTCGGCCAGCGCTTTCCTCTGCGCTTCCAGGTAGAGCGGCCGTTCACTGTATAGATGGTCGAACATCTGAAGAGGGTCCGAGAAGTCCTTCATCTTCTCTTCGGCGCGCTTTACTGCCGACTTGATCTCTTCCTGGATGCCATTTTCCATTTCCTCGATCTTTTTATCCGACAGTAAGTCCTTGTCTTTGAGATATTTCCGGTACCGTGAGATGGGGTCCTGTTTTTTCCACTTCTCGACTTCTTCTTCCTGCCGGTATCGCTTCGGGTCGTCCGCGGTGGTGTGCATTTTCATCCGGTAGGTCACACATTCGATCATGGAAGG
>JAWOGN010000134.1:0-6516 GCA_046496815.1 Desulfatiglandaceae bacterium | reverse complement strand
GGCTCACCCGACCCGAGCAAGGCACCCGGATTACTCGGAAATTGGGGGGATATTGAAATCGGCTGACTCCCGCCAGATCCGCCGCCCCGTAACTGCACCAGTTGCACAAGAACGTTGTTATCTTCGGTTCCCAGTCTGTCATTGCCTTCTCCTGTTTCGATTCCATTGGAATCGTACCAACGTTAATGGGTTTGTATCCCTAGCTTGTGAAAATTTTCGGCTACGATGGATCGATCTCCTCAACGCGCAAAATCAACTAGACCTCGTTGATCATGGCCATGATCTGATCGGTACCGAATCCCTTCAGATTAATCGCCCCCGACCTGCAGGAGGCAACGCAGAGTCCGCATCCCTTGCACAGCACCGGGTTGATCTCGGCCCGGCCGGCGAAGCGCCCTTCCGCGGCAAAGGAGGGCGCCGAGTAGGGGCAAATATCCACACACACACCACAACTGCTGCAATATGTCGGATCCACTTGCGCAACCGTCCCACTCACTTGAATCGTCTTCTTGGCCAATAGGGTGACCGCCCGGGTCGCCGCAGCTTGTGCTTGTGAGATGGATTCTTCTACAGGCTTTGGGGCATGTGCCAATCCGCAGATAAAGATACCGTCTGTGGCGCAATCAACGGGTCTGAGTTTCACATGCGCTTCAACAAAAAATCCATCATCGTTCAGTGTCACTTTGTACATTTGTGCGAGCGGATTATCCTTCTCCGGCACGATCGCAGAAGCCAGCACCAGAAGCTCAGGACGTATCTCCATCTGTCTCCTGAGTGTCGTATCAGTAAAACGCACCTGAATATCTTCATGGTCCCGATCCACGGTCAACCCCATAGTCATGTCGTATCGGATAAATTGTATGCCGTTGGCACGGGCCTCACGGTATAAATCCTCCCTTAACCCATACGTACGGATATCCCTGTGGAGGATAAAGATGTCCATTTCGGGATTCATTTCTCTCAGGTGCAGTGCGTTTTGCACCGAATGGGTGCAGCACGTCTTGGAGCAATAGGGACGTTCCGGTATACGCGAGCCGACGCATTGAATAAAGACGGCAGATTTAAGCTTTTGCAGGGACGCGTCATTTTCCATGAACTGCATATCCAATTCCAGACCTGTCAGCACACGCGGATCATCTCCGTAGAGATATTCGTTCGGCTTGAATTCCGAGGCGCCCGTAGCAATGAGGGTCACGCCGTGCTTCAGTACTTCCGTCTTTCCATCCCATTGAACGGTCGTCTCAAAATTGCCGACAAACCCATCCACTTTTTTGATTTCCGTGTTCAAATGCACATCGATCCGAGCATCGGCGTTCACCTCGTCAATCATTTTCGCCAGATGTCGCTGCATGTCCTCGCCCCGCCAGGTTTTGTGGAGATGCTGGGCCTGACCTCCCAGATTCCCTTCTTTTTCAATAAGATACGTATGATAACCCTGTTGGGATAACGTCCGTGCAGCAGACATCCCGGCGATGCCGCCGCCAATCACGAGGGCGGACTGATTGATCTCCAGGGTGGGTTCACTCAAAGGCTCGAGCAGGCCCACTTTTGCCACCGCCATCCTCACCAGGTCTTTCGCCTTTTCGGTCGCCGGATCCGGATCCGCACCATGCACCCAAGAGCACTGGTTCCGTATATTGGCCATCTCAAACAGATATTTGTTAATGCCTGCCTCGGCGGCTGTTTCTTGAAAGAGCGGCTCATGGGTTTTCGGCGTGCAGGCTGCGACAACCAGTCGATTGAGCCGCTTTTCTTTAATCACCTGAGCCATCTTTTCCTGGGTATCCTGAGAACAGCTGAACATGTTGTCTTCCGCATAGACGACACCCGGCAACTTCCGGGCGAACTCAACGACCGACGGCACATCCACGACCCCGGCGATATTGGTCCCACATCTGCAGACAAATACCCCCGTCCGGATTGATTCACCTCTCAAATCGATCTCTTTAGGGATTTTTTTTGCCTTGGTGAGGCTCCAGCGGGCTTCCGTGAGACCGGTGCCTGCAAGTCCCGCCGCAGCGCTTGAATCCACAACCGACGAAGGGATGTCTTTGGGTCCCTCAAAGGCCCCACAAACATAGATGCCGGGCCGGGACGTCAAAACGGGTTCAAAGCTCGAGGTGGCCGCGAACCCGTATTCATTCAGCTCAATTCCAAGTCGAGCGGCAAGATCAAGTGCTTCCTTGCTGACGCCAAGACCCACGGACAGAACCACAATGTCAAATTCTTCTTCAACCCTTCCGCCCGCTTCATCAATATAGCGAATGCATTGTTTTCCTGTATCACCGGTGGGCACAATGTTGGTAATTCTTGATTTGATGAAACGGATTCCGGACTCATCTTTCCCTCGGTTGTAATATCTTTCGAAGTCTTTACCATGGGTGCGGATATCCATGTAAAAGATCGCGGTATCGAGGGTATTTTTACTATGTTCCTTTGCCAGCATTGCTTCCTTGATGGCATAGGTACAGCAAACCGAAGAGCAGTAATTCTTCGCCCCGATGTGCGCATCCCGTGACCCGATACATTGAAGCCACGCAATTTTTTCCGGCTCCTTTTTGTCCGATGGTCTGATCAGATGTCCGCCGTAGGGACCGGATGAGGAGAGAATCCTTTCAAACTCCAAACTTGTGACGATGTTGGGAGACTTGCCATATCCATATACGTCATGGGTTGCGGGATCGTATACTTGGCAGCCGCTGGAGATGATGACCGCGCCTACCTTCAGTGCAATATCCTTTTCTTGATCGTCGAATTTGATGGCGCCCGTAGGGCAGAATTTTTCGCAGGCCCTGCATTTCCCCTTTTTTAGATAAATGCACTGATCCGGATCGATGGCATATTTGAGAGGGACGGCCTGGGCATATTTCACATAGGCCGCCTTTCGTTTGTTCAGCCCTTCATCATATTCATTGATGACTTTTTTCGGACACTTCTCTGCGCACATTCCGCAGGCAATACACTTATCCATGTCCACGTATCGTGGATACTGCGTAACCTGAACTTCAAAATTCCCCGCTTCCCCGGACACGCTTTTGACCTCAGACAGCGTGAGAAGCTCTATGTTGATGTGCCGGCCGACCTCGACCAGTTTGGGGGAGATAATTCACATGGCACAATCATTGGTGGGAAATGTTTTATCCAGTTGGGACATGATTCCCCCAATGGATGTGGATCGTTCAACGAGATAGACATAATACCCGGAGTCGGCGGCATCCAGCGCAGCTTGCATGCCGGCAATCCCGCCGCCCACGACCATTACTGAACCGATCTTCTCTTGTGACATGGGTTCTCCTATGACAAATACGCTTCGATTTTACGGATGTCTAGTTTGTTTGAATTGATTCCCAGTGCATCTCCGTCAATACCCATCGCAAGTCCCAAAAGCTGGGGGTAGAGAACACTGGGAAGTTGATGATTTGTGCCTCGCACGGCGGCCATCATGTGTTGCACGTCGTCGAATTGTGCCTGGCACCAGGGACAACCGACACAAAGATAGTCGGCACCGGAATCTTTCCCGCTTTTTAGTTTTTTTTCAGTCAAATCCATCGAAAGCACATCGTTGATCCCCATCAAAGGGGCGCCACAGCATTCCAGCTTTAATGGCCAATCGATACTCTCGGCACCTGTGGCTTCAACAAGCTGATCAAACAATACCGGTGACACAGGGTCGTCGAACTGCATAATATCACTGGGTCGCAATGCGTGGCACCCATAATGGGTCGCGATTTTGATATCCTTAAACGAGCGATTTATTTGTTCCTTTAAAGTCGTTAGTCCTACATTTTTGTGGAGTACCGAGAGCAGGTGAGTGACCTCAAGGCCACCTTTATATTCCAATCCTTCTTGCGCCAGGTAGGTGTTGATTTTTTTTCGAATCGCCGGTTCCCCTTTCAAAAGATGATTCACTTTTTTTAGGCTGCCAAAGCAGCACTTGCAAAGCGTCATTAGGTTCAGCCCTTCCCGCTCGGCAAGGGCCAAATTTCTGGCTGAAAAGAGAACAAATGTTTCGAAATCCGAGTTCTTCATGGGATAGCCGCAACAGTTGAATTCACGAATATCCACCAGGTCGACACCAAGTTTTCTCAGCACGGCTCTTGCAGAAATCTCATATTGCTGAACACGGCGAGGGATTGTACATCCGACAAACAGTGCAAATTTCATTCTCATTCCTTTGGGTTTCCGCTAAAAAAGTGGGAGGCCGCAGACATGGTTTTCAACAATCCGGTTAACAGGTCTTATAGCATTCCGCCGACGCATACCGTCAGGCAGCCCGAGACGCGCCTTTCCCGGACAGCCCTTGCATTTCAATAATTGCGAGGTTCTTGAGTTCGTAAAGCACATCGGTCACCTTCACACCCTGAGGGCAGTGTTCCTGGCACTGGTAGCAAGTGACGCAATCCCACAGCATGTTGGAGCCAAGGGCCAGGTCTCTCAAACCCAACCCGAGAGAACGCATGATTTGATGCGGAAGCAGCCCGAGTGTTTCTTCAGGGTGTTCATAGTTCTCCACCACCGGACAGACCGTGGTGCAGTTTTCGCAAGCGTAGCAATAGGCGAAGGTTTTCGCCTGCAGGGAAAGCGCCGCCTTGTCTTTGAATTCCTTGTTTATCGGCGATAAGGATATGAGCTTTTGAGGTTCCTTGACCAGCTCGCATGCGTCGGCAACGGCCTCGCGGGAACGGTCCATGGGCTTGGAATAGGAGGCGGGATCCAAATCCTGTCGATCGATCCCCCGATAAAAAGAAAAATGAGAGAGAACAAGGGGGACGGGCCGCCCTTTCTGAATCATTTCCTCTTTTACGGTAAACCAGAGATCTCTCAGGTTAATGCCGACCGGACAGACCACCGTACACCGGTCGCAGTTGGTGCAAAGATAAACGCCTTCCTGAATGGCTCGAAGTGCCTCATCGTCGAGATTCCCATCGGCCACATAGTTCTTGAGAAAGACCATTTTTTCCGAGGGGAGGATATTGATGTTGCCGATCTTTCGGAAAGCCACCGCTACGGAGCATCGCCGACTGCAGGTGCCGCAATGGGTGCATGCATCCAGCTCCATAACTTGGCGGGTAGCAATATTGGCCGGATCGGACGTGTCTTTGTCCATGACCGCGTTGGACAAGAGGCTGACCGGGCTCGCAAAAATGTGAAACATTTTGCTGAAGGGGAGGTAGGCCAGACCAAAAAAGCACGCCAGGAAATGAATGTACCATAGAATGGTCGGAGCACCGGAACGATCCAACTCCAAAGCGACCGGCTTGATGAGTTTGGCGATTGTGTATCCGGTGAAAGCCGACGCCGGTTTGGAATGACAGGCGGCGCAACTCATTTCATGCATTTCCATACCTTGTTCCAATACCGCCGTATCGAATGGCGCCGTCACCGTGGGAGAAACCAGATCAAACTCTTTTACCCAGAATGATTCGAGGCTCTGAAGCGCTTCTTCATCGTCGGTATCTGCGTAGTCTTCAACCATTTCTGTAAAGGCGGTGTGAGAAGTGATTTTTAAGCCTTCGAGAAAAATACCCGAGAGCATAATGATCGCAAGGATGATGATGGCGTAGCAATCCATTGCATTGGTTTTCAAACGTGGAACCTTCATGACGATTCGACGAAAGACGGCGATTCCGATGCCCGCAATCACCAGAAATCCGAAAAGGTCTCTTAAAAACATAAATGGATTAAGGGTCGAGGCGTAGTCGGGAAACAGGGCCTCGGTAATAATTCCATCCAGCGCATGCATCAGAAGAAGCAGCATGAAACCGGTGTAAATGAGCATGTGCATCAACCAGCGAAGGAAATCTTCCCTCAAGACCCGCATCTGAAAAACGACGTCCAAGACGAAAACCTTCAGGAGCGTCAAAATCCTTGAGCTGAATAAAACCTCGAAACAACCTTTTAGGGCCGCTACGAGTCGCTTGGAAGCCGAAAACCCGCCTGCATTGACCCCGATACTGCGCCGAAACCAGGTTGAAATTTTGTAAATCATGCCAAATAGGAAGATGGCAAAAGACACATACAGCGCTAGATCATAGACCATGGGTTGATTCCCCTTTTCGTCCGCAAACCCTACACCGCTTTCGTATGAAATTTTTCGATGAATAAGTACTTCAAACTCTTAAACGATTAACTTCTATAAGACGGAAAGTTACTTGTCAACAGATTATTATTCCCTAAAAGACCAAGGATTTTGAACCCTTCAGTCTATAGCTGATTTCATGGGGCGGTCCGATAATGGGAAATTTGCTCGTTCCGAATCGGCCTTTGATCTTGAAGGTTTTAGATGCCGTTATGACACTGAAAATGGAATATATTGATAAAGGTGTTGAGAATATGAACAACGGAAGGGAGGGGCGGCATTTAATCCGCCGCAGGCGCACCAGGGTTTAATTGCCCACCTCTTGAGGCGTACGATCCCTTTGTAGATATCCCACTGCTCTGCAGCATGGTGGTTCATTTGGAACTATGTTTTCCGGTCTAATACTCAGGCGGCATGCGTTTGAGTTGAGCGAGGGA
>JAWOGN010000097.1:0-2995 GCA_046496815.1 Desulfatiglandaceae bacterium | reverse complement strand
CGGTGACCTGGTCCAGATGTTTCAATCGGCTGAAAAGGGCATCCTTGAAATTGGTAAGGCAACCACGGGAGATAAAACGCTTGTCGATACCCTTTCCCCGGCAGTGAGAGCAATGGAGAAAGCGGCCGATGAACACGGATCCCTCGAAGATGCCCTGCGGGAATTCGAAAGCGCCGCCAAAGCGGGAATGGCGTCGACCAAAGATATGATCGCAAAGATGGGGCGCGCAAGTCGCCTGGGGGAAAGGACCCGCGGACATCAGGATGCCGGCGCCACCTCTTGCTATCTGATCCTTCGCGCGATGGCGAGGCGTCTGGCAGGTACCTGAAGGTTGGGGAAGGCTCCCTCACCGAAACGGTTTTTTTCCGAAAGCCCCCGCATGGCACACAACTACCTTTCTCCCAGCCCATTTCCATTTTCACCGGTCACTTTCCTTTATTGCCGAAATGCTTTGTTTTGGTCACGTGGCAAACCGATGCGCACGATACGAATACACCCGGAGATATGTGGTCATGTCCGCGAAAAGAATTTCACGTGACACGGCCCTTTCCAGCTTGCCTTCCGAATGGCCGGAAGACGTGTTGCCGGACATCCAAGACCAAGCACGAAAAGGGGTCGCTAAAGTCGTAGTTCTCGACGACGACCCCACCGGAACGCAGACCGTTCAAGACATTCCTGTCCTCACGCATTGGTCTCTTGAAGCTTTGATAGGGGAGCTCAGAGATCGGTCCCCGGCATTTTTCTTGTTGACCAATTCCCGCAGTGTTCCATTGGAAGACGCCCGGGCAATAAACTTTGAGATCGGTCGTAACCTGAAGGAAGCTTCCCGGGTTACCGGTCAGAAAATGGTTGTCATCAGTCGGAGCGATTCAACCCTGAGGGGACATTTCCCCGGCGAGGTCGAGGCGCTGTCAGAAGGTCTTGGTGAACGATTCGATGCCTGGCTGATGATTCCCTTTTTTATGGAGGGAGGCCGGTATACCATTGACGATATCCACTACGTCAGTGAAGGGGATTCCCTCGTCCCCGCAGGGCAAACAGAATTTGCGCGCGACCCGGCGTTTGGCTATAAGGCCTCAAATCTGCGTGAATGGGTCGAGGAAAAAACAAGCGGTCGCATTCTCTCAAAAGCAGTTGCTTCCGTGTCCATCGCCGATATTCGAAGGGGTGGACCGGAGCGAGTCGCCGCTCTTTTGAGCGATCTGAAGAAATGCAGCGTTTGCATCGTGAACGCGGCAAGCTATCGAGATCTGGAAACATTCACCAAGGGGCTTCTGCTCGCAGAAGCATTCGGGAAGCGATTCCTTTACCGGACGGCTGCGTCCTTTGTACGCGTTCGTGCCGGAATGCATCCGAAACCCCTTCTCACCGGGTCCGATTTGGGTTTATCAAAATCGGGCGGTGCCCTTATTGTTGTGGGATCCTATGTTCCCAGGACCACATCCCAACTCAACGCGCTCAGAAAACAAAACCGAGTCGTCTGGGTTGAAGTCGATGTGAAAGCGCTTCTGGACGATAACCGTCGTTCGAAAGCAGTGAAAGATGCAGTGGAGAGAACGAACCGGGCATTGCACCAAGAACATCACACGGTCGTTTTCACAACCCGTAAAGTCACGTGCGGAAAAGAAATCGAAACGAATCTCTCTATCGGGGAAAAAATTTCGGAGGGGCTTGTTTCCATTGTGAAGGGCGTCTCCACTCGGCCTCGCTACGTCCTGGCGAAGGGAGGAATCACTTCAAGCGTCATCGCAACCCGTGGACTGGGTGTAAAGCGGGCCCGGGTTCTCGGGCAAGTTGTTCCCGGCGTTCCGGTCTGGCAACTTGGGCCGGAAAGCCGGCATCCCGGTTTGATCTACATTGTTTTTCCAGGTAATGTTGGGGAGTTACAGGCTTTGGTTGAAGTTGTGAAAAAGATGGGACCGGATCTATAATCCAGACAATTTGAAACAATGGACCGGCAGGCTTTGAGTCCTGTATGCAGATGTGAAATGCCAAAACTGAGTGCGAAAGGATTACGTTGGCTCAAAGGGTTTCATCTCATTGCTGTTTCCTGCTGGATCGGTGGTGCTGTCGCTTTGCTCCTGCTGTACTTCCTAAAAGACGGCGTCACCGACGGCGGGGTCCTGTATGGAATCAACCAAAGCATCCATCATGTCGATATGGCGGTCGTTGTCATCCCGGGCGCTTTCGGTTGTCTGGCCACCGGCCTGATTTACTCCATTTGGAGTAATTGGGGGTTTTTCAAGCACAATTGGCTGATATTCAAATGGATCATAACCGTTGCCGCAATTCTTTTCGGTACATTTTTTCTTGGACCGTGGGAAACCACCATGATGGAGATTTCAGGCAATCTGGGCATGTCATCTCTCGGGGATCCAGGATATGTGTACCATCAAAAAATGAATTTTGTCTTCGGCAGCCTGCAATGCCTTGTGCTCATGGTTACGGTATTCATCTCCATATTTAAACCTTGGAAGAAGAAAAAATCAAAATTGGAGACTTGAGCCCTACTAGCGAATCAGGAATTGTTGTCGGAAAAAGCGGGAGGATTTGGAATGCCTATCAACGATTCGGGGCTATCTCAAAAGCGGATCCATATACGGCACGGCCTCAAGCCCGGCGATCTGGGGTATATCACGTACTTACACGGCATTTTGTACGCCCGGGAGCATGGGTTCGACGCCACATTTGAGCCGTATGTTGCGATGCCCCTCGGCGAGTTTGCCCTGGCTGCCGAAAAGGCCAAGCAGCGGATTTGGATTGCGGAGATGGCCCAAGAAATTGTGGGCTCCGTTGCAATCGTTCGCCATTCCGATACAGTCGCCCAGTTGCGTTGGCTGTTGGTCCATCCCGGCAGCCGGGGTCAAGGCCTGGGGAAACGCCTCGTACGTGAAGCGGTCGGCTTCTGCAAGGATTCAGGGTATCAGCATGTTTTCCTGTGGACGGTCAGCGATTTGAAAGCTGCGACGCACCTTTATGAGTCGTTCGGATTCAA
>JAWOGN010000088.1:0-11600 GCA_046496815.1 Desulfatiglandaceae bacterium | reverse complement strand
GGTGCCGGCATCAGCACCGAGTCGGGGATTTCGGATTTCAGGAGCCCCGGGGGGGTTTGGACTAAATATGATCCCTCGGACTTTTATTTTGACAAAATCCTGTCCAGCGAGGAGACGCGAAAAAGATACTGGCAAATGAGCACGGAGTTCTACGCTTCCATGAGAGATGCCCGCCCGAACCGCGCCCACCTGGCGGTCAAGCGCTTGGAAGACACGGGGAAGCTGCTGGCCATTGTCACCCAAAACATTGACAATCTGCACCAAAAGGCTGGGAATTCACCTGAGAAGATCATTGAAATTCACGGCACGGCGTTTTCAGTCTCGTGCTTGAGTTGCGGGAAAAAATATGACCGAGAGGAAATACAAACACGCCTGAACGCCGGGGTGGAAATCCCCCGCTGTGACCACTGTGGGGGCATTCTGAAACCGGACACCATCTCGTTCGGTCAAGCCATGCCGCAGGATAAACTGGAGGCGTCTTTCAGGCACGCGAGGGCCTGTGACCTCTGCATTGTGCTGGGCTCTTCTCTGGTGGTCTATCCGGCGGCCTCGATCCCCCTGTCCGCTGTTCAGGCCGGCGCCAAACTGATGATCATCAATCGAGACGAAACAGCGCTTGACGCAAAGGCGGACTTAATCAGCCACGGATCGGTCTCCGAAGTCCTGGGAGACATGGTCGGCATTTAGTTTTCATTTGGAATTCAGCGACGCGGCAATCAAATCACATCTTCGTTTGGGAATACCCAGTTTTGGGAGGAAACAATGCTCAGGATCGGTTTTATCGGTTGGCGCGGTATGGTCGGTTCGGTTCTCATGGCACGCATGCGGGAAGAGACGGATTTCGGCGGCTTTGAACCCGTCTTTTTCAGCACGTCGAATGTCGGGGGAGCCGGTCCTGATGTCGGATACGGAACCCAGCCACTCGCGAATGCATATGAAATAGAGCGCCTCTGCTCACTGGATATCATTGTCACCTGCCAGGGAGGCGGGTACACCGCCGAGGTCTATCCGGAAATTCGGCAGCAGGGGTGGAACGGGTATTGGATCGATTCGGCCTCCACGCTCCGGATGCATGATGACAGCATGATTGTCCTCGACCCGGTGAACAGGCCCGTTATCGATCGGGGTCTTTCTTCGGGCATCAAGGCCTATGTGGGGGGAAACTGTACGGTCAGCCTCATGCTCATGGCGCTTTCCGGCCTTTTTTCGAACCGTCTTATAGAGTGGGTTTCCGTCATGACCTATCAAGCCGCCTCGGGTGCGGGCGCAAAGCACATGAAAGAGCTCATCGCCCAGATGGGTATCATCGGAAACGTGTCGGCGGATTTGATTGCGGATCCGGCATCCACCGCGATCGCCATAGACGCTCGGGTGACTGAGGCGCTGAGATCCGACACATTTCCGACGGATAACTTCTCCGCCCCCCTCGCGGGGAGCCTCATTCCCTGGATCGACACCCTGATGGAATCGGGCCAGACGAGGGAAGAGTGGAAGGGATATGCCGAAACAAACAAGATTCTTGAAATGCAAAAACCGATCCCGGTGGACGGCCTTTGCGTCCGGGTGGGTGCCATGCGATGCCACAGCCAAGGGTTGACCATCAAATTGAACAAAGATATGCCCCTCGACGCGCTTTCACAGGTGCTTGTCGAAGGAAACCCATGGGTAAAACTCGTCCCCAATGACAGGGGAGCCACGCTCCGCTCCCTGACCCCGGCCGCCGTGAACGGCACCCTGACCGTCCCCGTGGGCAGACTTCGAAAGATGCGCATGGGCCCCAAATATGTCGCCGCATTCACGGTCGGAGACCAACTGCTCTGGGGAGCGGCGGAGCCGATCCGCAGGGTGTTGAGGATCATTATCGAACACCTTTCCTAACCCACACCGGTCCGGCCCGTGCCGGGCCCTTCGCGTCCTCCAGGGGAAAGAAGCGATTGGGAGAGTGACCTTTGAACATCCGGATGCATGGGGGGAAGCTCTTTGAAGAACCGCGCGGGGGAACCTTCTGAATCCGGACCGCTATTGACAAAGCCGCTCAGATGGATAAAATGAATATGTTGTTTCATTTTGAGGAAGTGGAAAGCTCACTGGTGGGGCTCCCGGACTTCAAATCCGGTGTACCGGGCTAAAACCTCGGTAGGTGGGTTCGATTCCCATGCACTTCCGCCATTTCACCGAATATATCCGCTTCACACGTTGGGGAGTGGGTGGCCGATAAAGGAGGTTGTGAAAAGATCTCCCGGACTTCACCTGCGTGGCCGGACGAAAGTTGAAAATCTCAAGATGCGAGGGCGTGTCCGAGACAGAATGGATTCGCCCCTGCCGACGGGTGAAAAAGTTCAAAACGCCCCGAATAGTTTACTGCCCCAATAGCATCGAGGAAAAACTAGGATGTGCGCTGCCGTTTCCAAAACCGGATCTGAAGGGACTTCACTAAACGGGATGAGCATATGCATCCTGAGTTCAAGACGGCTGGAATATAAGCTGCTGGCCACTTTCCTGGAGCGGGAACTCGACATACGATGTGAGAACGCGGAACGCCCGGAAAATCTTGTGAACATGTGCAAGAGCAATGGGGGGCCTCCGAAGCTGGTGCTTTGGGATTGCTATGGCAAAACTCAGGAAACCATCCTGACCGAGCTATACGCCGGTGTCCGGAACATTTCATCTCGATGTCCCGTATGCCTGTTCAATGTTTCTGCGGAAATGGGAATTGAATGTCAGGCCGTCGAATTGGGGGTAAAAGGCTTCATCTATGAAACCGACTCGCTGGACCGTTTTGTCAAAGGGGCTCGGATCATTTCAACCGGGGAACTCTGGATCTCCCGAAAGATACTGAATCAATGCATCGAGTCCAATGTCGCCAACGAAAGTAGAATTCGATATGGCGAATCAAAACATCCATCGAATGGGCTCACGCAAAGAGAAGTCGAGATACTTTCCCTGATCGCGATGGGGAGCTCAAACACGCGGATTGCCGACGAACTCTGCATCAGTTGTCATACGGTTAAAACGCATTTGTACAATATTTTCAAAAAAATCAACGCTTCCAACCGTCTTCAGGCAGCCCTCTGGGCTTCAAAAAATCTTTGATGGGATCCCTTCGACGCCCTGCGGTGCCTTATCCAAACCGAAGGTCAAGCAAACGGGTATGAGGAAATTTTCTTGCCTCCTGGTACTCCTTTCCGACCCGGACCCATCGAAAAATACGAACCAAAACCATACACATGACCGATTGCCTTTCTCCCCGCAGCCGAAGTATTTAGAAGCAATATCCAACCCCGCGCTGATAACTCCGCTTCATTTTCGAACAGCTCCTTTTAATGCGGGGCACCGTACGCCGTAAACCGAACTTCACTCTTCGCCCATTCATCGGCCGGGGTTGGACGGCAGTGAATAGTCCCTGCAGACGCTTTTGTTTAGATCGGAGTCCTATCGATCCGGACTCGCCGGAATCGAGAACCGTTCCGTTGCAGACCTTTAGAGATGAAATCCTTTGGAAGAACGAAGGAAATACGAAAGATTTGATCTGAGCTTGCCCGCCAGGATTGAAGTCATGACTTCGACTGAGGAGGGTCGGTATGAAATGCTGAGTCTCCCGACGAAGAACATAAGCTCAGGCGGCGCCTATTTTGTTGCCCCGGAACCCCTCTCCGAGAAAACATGTGTCAGGATAACCCTCGTCCTCGGAATGGATAAGCCCAAGGAACCGCCGGATCATTATGCATATGTGCGGGTCAGGGGGACCGTTTTGCGGTGGGAACCCGGCGGCATGGCGATTCGTTTTGATGAAGATTACAGAACAATGCTGACGGCCAGAATTCGAAAGCGCAGGGTCCGGTGGACCGCTTCCGCGACCCCTGAGGTGGAAGGGTATAAGATTTATTGGTCTACCCGTGGAAACGTCAGCTATAATTCTGATTTTTCCGCCGTCGGGAAGGTGACGGAACTCATATTGCCTGATGATATCCCTATATTTCCCCTTGTCAGCGCGGATGTGGAACTCGGGGTAACGGCTGTCGATGATGCGGGGAACGAGTCGGAGATGGTGAAAGCTTCCGCACATTTTTCTTTCGCACCGCCGGATGCTCCGACAAACCTCGTCATTGACTACGCTTAGCACAAGAAATGAACAAGAATCCAAAAAACCGCGCCGGCATTCGTCTGTCCGTGTCCAGGTACCGGAAGCGTTTACGTTACTTTCCCGTCAACTTTTTTTTATTCCGCCATTGATTCTCCCGTTTATTGTCTTACTTTACTTCTGCAAGGATGGAATATCATCCGTCTCTTGTTTTTTGGACCCCCTGAGTTTAGCCTCCTTTTTCTCAGGGGGTTTTTTTATTGCCTGAGCCTGCAAACAATTCGCCCTGCAGATATCGATTTATATGAAAAAATATTCCAACAATTGGGATAAAATCTTTCACCTGTTGAAGGATTCCGTCGGATTTCCTCCGACTTGCGAATCAGATGAAACCAAAACTATCTGAATTTCATAGAAATAATTTCAGCAGCTTTTTTTGCATGCTTTTTGCAGTTCGCCATCACGGGGGTTCAGCTTAAGGAGGCCGAACTGAAGCTGACGCAAGAATAGAGGGCGGAGCGTCCAGGTCCCCAACCTCGTTGGCTTTGCCCTCTATTGCCCCGCCCCAAACCCCGTGAGATCCGCTTTCCTCCTCACCCCCAAAGTTGCCGCATACAGCTTTGGGGGGTCCTCCAATTTTTAGAGATTTTGTATCAATTTAGCGCTTTGAAATGGTGGGTTGGGGGCCGTTGGGATCTCTTTGAGAAGGCTGCAATCCCGATACATCGGGACATGTAGAACGCCCCCATACCCGAACCAATGGGCACGGTGCAGGCAGAGAAGACCTCAGGTGCGCAAGAGATATTCCTCCGGGGCTGTCCCGGAATGAAATTTAAGGCCTCGCTGCCGTTCCATGGAATGAGGGAAGCATTTGCAGCCTTCTCAAAGAAATCCCAACGGCCCCCTTTTCCGATACTGGGGATTTTCAAAGCGCTAAAGTGATACGAAATTTTTTGACTATCCACAGGTTCACCACTATAGTGAAAGCAATTGAAAATCCTATTTCTCCCGTAACCGCGATGCGTTGTTCATCGCGGTATTTTCGAAATTTAGGGAACGCGGCGGCATTGAAAAATGCGGAATGATCGGATCGTTCGCGACGATTCCGGGATTGCCGCAGGCGTTTTGGACGGAACTTCGTTAAACGAAATGACTCACTCGGGAATTTGAGAGTCTCACGATTACGACTGAGAGGAGAATGAAAACATGGACCCCAAGAAAATTCTCAAAGGGAAAAGAGTGCTGATCGTGGACGACGAAGAAGACATCCTGGAATTTTTGACCGAAAGCCTCGATATGTGCAAAGTCGACCGGGCTTCGACGTTTGAGGATGCAAAAGATCTCTTAGAAACCAATTCCTACCATATCGCGGTCCTGGACATCATGGGTGTGCGGGGGTATGAATTACTTGAGATCGCCAATAAAAGAAGGATCCCTGCGCTGATGCTTACCGCCCACGCGCTGTCAAAGGAGAACCTCAAAAAATCGTTCGAAAAGGGCGCGTCCTTCTATGTGCCCAAAGATGAAATGAGCAAGATTGACGTATTTCTGGCCGACATTGTCGAGGCTCAGGAGAAAAAAAAGAATGTGTGGGTCAAGTGGTATGATAGGTTAAGCAGCTTTTGTGATCGTAGATTCGGTCCCAATTGGAGAGATGAAGACCCTGAATTTTGGGATACCCTCTTGAAGTATTAGGTCTCATGGCACGGTCTCGCATTCCGGGTGAGTTTCCAAAACGCAGACGCATTATCTTCAAGAAGATACTTTTTTGGACATGAACGAAAGGCGTATCTGAAAGCAGAAAGGAGGTTCTAAAATGCGACAAAGGGGTTTGGGCATCACCATCACACAGCACATTTTGGAGCAACAACGTAAAAACCCGGAGGCGACCGGAGCCTTCACCACCTTGATGACGGAACTGATCGTCGCAGCCAAAGTCATCTCCAGAGAAGTCAACAAAGCAGGTCTTGTCGACATCCTCGGGCCGACAGGGAAAATCAACATTCAGAATGAAAAGGTTCAGAAACTCGACGTCTTCGCAAACCGGGCCATCATCGAACGAATGCAGTACATCGGCCAATTGTGGGGGATGGGTTCGGAGGAGGACCCCGATCTCATCGAGATCCCGCCCAACTATCCCCGGGGAGACTATGTCCTGCTTTTTGATCCTCTCGACGGATCTTCCAATATCGATGTGAATGTAAGCATCGGAACCATATTCAGCATTTACAAGCGAAAAAATAGCGGGTCAACGTCCGAGTTGCTGCTTGACGACGTGCTGCAGCCGGGCAAGAATCAGGTAGCGGCGGGCTATTTCATATACGGCTCAAGCACCCTTATGGTTTACACCACTGGAAAAAACACCGGGGTCCATGGCTTTACCCTGTTTCCCAGCGTGGGCGAGTTTTTGCTCTCCCATGAAAACATCCAAATACCGGAAAAAGGGAAAATCTACAGTGTCAATGAGGGCAATTACAATCACTGGGATGAAAAGACCCGGGCGCTTGTGGATTATTTCAAAGCAAAGGACACAGGGACTCGGAGGCCTTACACATCCCGCTATGTGGGAAGTCTGGTGGCTGATTTCCACCGAAATCTTCTTAAAGGCGGCATATTTATGTATCCCACAGATCTGAAAGACCCCAAGAAACCCACAGGGAAACTCCGGTTGATGGTGGAGGCCAACCCCATGGCCATGGTGGTGCAGGAGGCTGGGGGATACGCCAGTGATGGTCATGGTCCGATTTTGAGCGTAGAGCCCTCCGAGCTGCACCAGAGAACCCCGCTCTTCATCGGCAGCAAAGCGGACGTAGAAATTGCCGAGGAATTCATCAGCGGCAAACGGATGTGAAAATATGTTGAGCTTGAAGCGATATTGTGTGCCGGGCCTTAGGATTTACCCCCCACAAAGTGGAATCGCATTTCCGGGAGTTCGAGGCAGGTTAGCTTATTGCCGTACACAGCGCCTGTATCCAAGCCGATCTTGTTCTTTGCGACAAGGGGTTCGCTGAACGGGGTGTGGCCGAAGATGACCCTTTTACCGAAGTCGTAATCAGAGTAGATAAAGCGTTCCCGAATCCAGAGCATGTCTTCAAGCGACTGTTTTTCGATCTCCACACCCGGCTTGAAGCCGGCATGCACAATGTAGAAATCTTCCAGTTCCACGAATGGGTCAAGGGACTTATAGAATGCCAGATGGTCTTCGGGGACCAGGGAGTCCGGACTCTTCAACCGGTTCCCTTGATAGCTCTCGATAGTGCTCCATCCACCGTTGAAAAGGAATAGCCCATGGTCTTTCCCGGCGAGATAGTCCAGAAAGATCGCTTCATGATTGCCCATCAGGCATTGAATACGATCCGAGCATTCGGTAAGCGCCAGGATGTAATCAATCACCCCCTTTGGGTCCTTGCCTCTGTCGATATAGTCCCCGATGAAAATAAGGCGGTTTTTTGCCGGCTCCCACTTTATCTTATCCATCAGCCCCTTAAGCATATCCAAGCATCCGTGTATATCACCTACAACGAAAATTTTTTCATTTTCCATTAGAATCTCAAGATTAACCGAGGCTGCTGCCTGGGGTCCAGACGGCTCAACCCTGCCCTTCCGGTTGCATTCATGGCATCCCTGAATTCAGCTGCCGTCAACCGCCGATTGATCAGTTCGTCCTTATCTGCGTTACCGCAGGGCCGGTACTGATCCATCACGTTGATGTACGTTCTCGGAGAGATCTCCTCTGCGAGGAACTTCATCACGGCTTCGGTGCCGGCAACATGGTTCGGCATCACCAGATGCCTCACCAACAATCCCTTCACTGCAATCCCCTTATCATCAACAATCAAATCGCCCACCTGGCGGTGCATTTCCCTTATAGCTACTTGAGCTGTCTCCCCGTAATCAGGCGCCTTGCAGAATCTTTCAGACCATTTGCCTTCCCAGAACTTGAAATCCGGCATGTAGATGTCGAAAATTCCATCCAGCAGT
Organism: Desulfatiglandaceae bacterium; assembly: GCA_046496815.1. GTDB lineage: Bacteria > Desulfobacterota > DSM-4660 > Desulfatiglandales > Desulfatiglandaceae > JAWOGN01. The sequence continues at coordinate 3,538 of JAWOGN010000088.1, read as the reverse complement.
TCCAAAGTTTCCCTACGGTCGTAACCGCCTGAGTTGTATACCAACGGAATGTCCAACCCATTTTCGACGGCCAAGATGAGGCCTTCGATGATTTGTGGTGCCACGTGGGTCGGTGTTACGAAATTGATATTATGACACCCCCGTTTGGCCAAGTGAAGCATCATGGCCGCCATCTGTTTCGGCCCGACCTCCGCACCTTCGTTCTGATGGCTGATCTCGTAATTTTGGCAAAAGCTGCAAAACAAATTGCAGGAGCTCATGAAAATGGTGCCCGATCCATGCTCACCAACCAGAGGGGCCTCTTCCCCGAAATGCGCATTGTAGGCGGCGACTTTCGCATGTCTTCCGGTGTGGCAGTACCCGGTTTCTCCCTGAAGCCGGTTTACACCACACGCTCGTGGGCAGAGACGGCAAGACGCCATCGCTTCAACAGCTTTTCTTGCGCGGTTTTTAAGTTCCCCCTCATGGTAAAGCTTCAAATACGAAGGCTTCATAATCGTTATGATTTCAAAATGAATATCCCCCTGAAGGGGTTACACCCCCGCCAGGAGGACATTGGGAAAACCCGCAAAACGTACACGCTTTCTTGAAGCGATTATCTCCGCTGCCCGAATAATCGAAGGAGCATGAGAAAAAGATTGATAAAATCAAGGTACAGAGAGAGCGCACCGAGTATTGCCCCTTTTCTCACGACAGACCCATCGGCGTCCGCAGGTTGAGTAAGCGCCATGTTCTTGAGTTTCTGGGTGTCATAAGCGGTCAAACCCACAAAAACAATGACACCGATACACCCAATCAGCAGGCTCATTGCACTGCTCTGAAGAAACATATTGACAAGAATCGCGATGACAACGCCGATCAGTCCCATCATCAGGAACCCGCCCCAAGACGTCAGATCTCTTTTGGTGGTCCAGCCGTAGATACTGCATCCTACAAAGGTTCCCGCACAGATAAAAAATGTGCCGGCTATGGATTCAGCGGTGTAGACAAGAAATATCGACGACAACAGAATACCCGTTAAGCCCGAATAGACGACAAAAAGTGAGGTGGCTGTGGCTGCGCTCATTTTGTTGATTCTTCCGCTCAAATACATCACCAGGCCGAAATAGGCGAGGATAAAGACGATGAGCAGGATGGGATTACCGAATATGGCACCTACCAAGGCGGGGGTCCGTGAGACATAAAACGCAACAAACCCCGTCAAAGCAAGTCCAATGGCCATCCAATTGTAGACACTCCTCACGAAATCATTCACCAGAACTTCAGCCCTGGGTCTGGCGGTGTTCACTTTTTCCATTCGCTTCTTCCTCCAAACAGTTTGATACCTTACAGGGTATAAATTTCTTTACAATCGAGAGACTTAATATCAATATTATAGTATTTATGTCGTAAAACTCAAGTCCATTTGTGTCGATCCGCGTGGGCGGCGCGTCTGCTGCGTGGTTTTATCTATTTTTTGTTGTAATGATGAAGAATCAAAAACTCTACATTGTAATGGTGGGACTGCCGGCGAGAGGCAAATCCACCATCGCCGGCAGACTGAAGGAAAATCTCGTCAAGGATTCCATCAAGACAAGGATCTTCAACAACGGAGACCTGAGAAGACGTTGGACACGCCAAAATACCTCCTACGCAGAATTCTACGATCCAAAAAACAAGGAGGGTGTGGCGCTCAGGGAGCGGATCGCCCTCATCAACCTGGAGCGGGCCAAGAACTATCTTTCTCAGGACGGTGAGGTCGCAATTCTTGATGCCACCAATGTCAGTACAAAGAGACGGGATACCGTCATCCGCTCCCTCAACCAACACCCCATTCTGTTTATCGAATGCATCAACGAAGATCAACAGATCCTGGAGGCCAGCATACAGCAAAAAATCGCTCTGCCGGAGTTCAGTCACCTGGAAGAGAAAGATGCGATACTGAGCTTCACGAAACGGATTGATTACTACAAGACCATCTACAGTCCCATACGGGATCACAGGAATTTTGTCAAACTGGACTCACTCAATAATCAGATTACCCAAGAAAAACTTGGGGATGAGATTCCGAATTACGAGCGAATTCGAGATTGCCTTGTGACGGACAGTGTCAAGAGTCTTTTTTTGATCAGGCACGGTGAAACTTACTTTAACCTGAAAGATCGGATCGGCGGTGACTCCAGCCTGACAAAAGGTGGTGTCCTCCAGGCCAACGCCCTGGCAGCGTATTTTAAAAACAAAAAGATCCCCATTATTTTCACCAGTGAGAGGAAACGAACGATCCAAACAGCGGAGCCTATCAAAGCGCGCCAAAAGAATGCCTCCATCATGCCCTTGCAGGAATTTAATGAAATTGACGCCGGAATCTGCGAGTGTATGAGCTATGATGAGATTCGAGAAAAGCGGCCGGATGTTTACAGGGCAAGGAAACGGGATAAATATAATTACATCTACCCCGAAGGCGAAGGCTACGTAACCATGCGGCAGCGAATAGACAAAGGCATCAAGAAAACGCTCTATTTAAGCAGCAATACCGGCAATATCATGATCATCGGTCACAGGGCCGTGAACCGGATGATCCTCTCCCATTTCCTGTATCGGCGACCGGAGGATGTTCCCTACATCTATGTGCCTCAGGATAAGTTTTATCACATCGTTGCAACTCAAGACAAAAAGCTGTTTCAGCTCAAGAAGTATCAAACCTAAGACGACGCTTCAACCCGGATAAAAAAAGCGTTTCGACTGATCCGATGTTTGAAATGTCTGAAGTTGAGCGACACGATTAATTTTTGAGGGGATTTACCTTGGAAAGCCGCCGATGATCCAGGAAAGCCCCTGCGAGGGAAAGGAGGCAAAAATCGCAGGGGCCAATGGATAGCCACCATGTCTATCCGGTAAAAAAATAAGACGCTCATTTATAAATTCAACGGAAAAACGAAATCAGCCGCCACCTCACATAAGTGCCCGCCCTGAGGTCCCCATAAGAAGTGATATCGAGCAGACAGCCTCCTAGAGGTCCGATCCCTCTGCATAGGGGCGCTTTTCAGACGCACTCTTTAGCGCGGGTGGCTTCCTTTTGCCGCTTCTGTGATTCATCTCCACAAGCAGTGCTGTCACAACCGACATGTTGCGATTGAGCTTGGCGATTTCTTTTTCAACGTCGAGTGCTTCTCCCTGATCATTCCCGGATTTATACTCCCCTTTCGTTTGTTGAGAATTTTTTGTTGTATTTAATGGAATTATTTTATCATTTAAATGAATTGGTTTATATCCATCGTATGCTTTCATTTGCTCTTTGATAAGGACCGGAAGATGCTCTTTCAGTTTCACCAGTTCATTCCGGACCCCAATGGATACGTTCTTTTTTGTCTTGCTTAACTCATTTTCAATAACAATGGATATATCCCTACGGATCCCAGCCATTTCATCGTCAATCATTCGTGAGATGTCTTTCCTGAGAGTGATATATTGGTCCCGTTTTCTTTGCTGAAAGTAGCGGAACAAAATCCCCGTCACCGCCAAAATCAAGACAAACCCAAAAATAAAAGCAGCGAGCGGA
>JAWOGN010000080.1:0-4676 GCA_046496815.1 Desulfatiglandaceae bacterium | reverse complement strand
TTTATTTCCTTCAACTTCCTCTCCGCTTTCTGCCTTAACCGAGGATTGTGAGAGAAACGATCCGGATGCCATACGTCGGCGATATCCTTATAGGCCTGCTTGGCCTCTTCTACCGAAGCGCCAGGATCAAGCTCCAGGATTTCAAAGCATCGATTTATGTCCATCTTGAATCTCCCAAAACAGATTTCTTTTTGTCACGACCCCGAGAGGTTGAGATCGGCCCTACGGTCTTTCATTTTTTTTCCTGACTCCATACACATACCGCGGTATGATGGTTTAAAAGTCTGGTGGGAGAATCCTCATTCTGCTATAAAGCAAATTTTGGTATCAGAAAGATGAAATTCACACTTGTCGGAATTATATCACTTGGCCTTCGGCGTCAACCCGAAAGGTTTTCCCGCCGGCTGAGGCCCATTTCATATCGACGTTTGTGGTTCAGGGGATTTACGGCCTGAAATTCCGGCATTCACCGCTCCTGCCGCGCTATGCCGGGGTGTCGACGCGCCGGTAATACAAGTATAAATTCACATTTCGGGGTGTCCCGGACAGTGGATAGGGTAGAAGTGTGCAGGAAAATCGCTTGCTTTCGGTGAAGCGGATCGGTGGAGAAAATAACGACTTGCGCTTTCGGAGGGTCCCGTGAAAAAGCTGAAAGGGTTTCAGAAAAAATATCTTAGAGGGCTTGCCCACGGCCTCAAACCCATCGTCTTCATTGGTTGGAAAGGGGACAGTGATTCGCTGCTCCAGGCTACCGATGCGGCACTGAATACCCATGAACTCATTAAAATAAAGTTCATTGACTTCAAAGATAAGGCAGCGAAGGAAAAAATCATCGGGTCGCTTGAACAAAGAACGTTCTGTGAAATGGTGGGGGGGATCGGCCACATCGCGATATTGTATCGCCGACATCCCGACCCGGAAAAACGGAAGATCACCCTTCCGGAACCGGAGCGTCGCCGGCGTTCAAGGCAGGTCTCGAGGGACGAGCATAGATAGCGCGTTGCGGACCGCTACCGGTTTTCAAAGCTGAATTCGCTTATCCGGCCGGTTTCCATGTCCACATAAAGCATAGCATTCCGAAATATCCGCCCCCTCCCCAGAATGATTTTAAGAACCTCCATGGCCTGAAGCGTTGCAATCAGCGCGGGGGTGAAGGTGGGAACACCCATGACCGACTCCGGACTTTTTGATTTATCTATACGACTGCCGCCCTTTCCGTAGAGATACCTGAGTCCCGGATCCTCAGGAAAAATCGTCATCACCTGACCTTCAAATCCCGCCAAAGCGCCATGCACCAATGGAATTCCCAGTTTTTTGGTCGCTTTTTCAAGCAACAGTCGGTCCGGCACATTGTCCAGAGCGTCTACAACGGCATCTGCACCGTCCAAAATCTGAAATGCGTTGGCGGCGTCTAACTTTATCTCATATGGGGTTGCTTCCACTCCTGGATTGATGGCGCCGATTGCTTCAACCGCGGTTTGGGACTTGGAGCGACCCAGCGATGCCGACGTACTCAAGGCCTGGCGATTCAGGTTGGTCTCATCGAAGCGGTCATAATCCACCACGATCAGATGCCCAATCCCCATTCGTGCCAATAACAAAACCACATGGCCACCCAGGCCGCCCGCACCAATGACCACCACCCGAGATTTCGCCAGCCGGAGTTGCTCCTCGATGGATACAATGTCCCGGTTGCGAAGATATCGGTAAGGACAAATTCCAAGCGCCATGGCTTTTTCATAGACCGCATGCAGGCTACTCCGGCAGTGATTCGCCAGCGCTGTCGCCTCCGCGTCCTCCAGTATCCGAACTTCGCGTCCTGCCGGATTCGTGATCTTTTTGGCTTTCCTGCGAAGCAATTCCTCCATGGTGTGCTTGGTTCCTGAACTCATTCCCGCTCCTTCAAAGCCTCCTGAGCCTGCGTTTCACGGCGGACCCGCGCGTTGTTTTCCCGGGCCATTCCCAAAAACACACGGTATGGGCCGGGAGTTCCGTGAGGGAAAAAAGCAACCCGATCTCCCGGCCGGACGGAATCATAAATATTGATGATTCGCCCGTTACAAAACACAGCCTCGATTTTATCCAAGGGAATTGAAAGTTCTCGGGCCACCTCATTGGCCGGATACCCTCCGGTCGGAATCTTCCATTCCAGTGCATAGGGCAACCGCGCCGTGTCCATATATTGACGAAGAAACCCATACACACGAATGCTCACTTTCTCATGATGCTTCAAATCGTTCATACTAACCTCCTCCCACGGGCGGAAAAAGCGCCACCCGTTCACCCCCCTTCAGAGCATAGTCGAAAGGCTGACGCTTACCATTTACCATAATCAGTTTGATGCGATCTACGGGAACCTTAATTTGTCGGCAAAGTGCTGCGATCGACATTTTTCCCTCGATCGCGAGTTCCACCCCCTCAAGGGGATCATAGTCAGGAACATAAGCCCGTAACGTTGAACTCAAAAAAACTCTTAATCGCATGGTGTTCTCTCGGTTTATGCAAAACTTGCAATTCTAAGGGTGAGTGTCTCCTCACAAATCGAACCGCTCCCTTTTTCGTCGCTTCGGCGAACCCCGGATTGGGGTTGCGTGTGCAGGATTCAATTTCAGTTACGTTTTAGGTCTATGGTAAGCTAACAAATTTCTTTGGATTATCAAGAAGAAACCTGATTTATCCGAATCAAAGGGACGTCAACCTTATGTCAAGACTGATTTAACAAATTGAATACTTTATGCTTTTTGGCAAATTCTTCTTGACACCTTCCGAAGCTTCTCCTTAAGATAGCTGTGTATATATCATTTCAAAAAAAATGAGACTGCTTTTTGGAGTCGAAAACAACAAAATTTCCACTATTGAATGGGAGGAATGTTATGGGTAAATTGATTCGAGTTGACATGGCAAACGGTTCGGTCCGGATGGAAGATCCGACTGCGGATTATGAGAAATTGGGGGGAAGAGCGCTTACTTCCACGCTCGTCGCACAAGAGGTGCCGCCGCTTTGCCACCCACTTGGGCCGGACAACAAGCTGGTCATCGCTCCGGGACTTCTGAGCGGTACCAACTGTGCCAACTCCGGTCGCCTTTCCGTCGGGGGAAAAAGCCCGCTCACCGGAGGAATCAAAGAGAGCAATGTCGGGGGTAACGTGGCCATCAAGCTGGGCAAACTGGGAATTTCCGGAATTGTTTTGGAAAATCAGAGCACTGACGGAAAATTGTATTATTTGCAAGTCGATAAGGATGGCGCGAAACTCCTGCCGGCGGATGAATATAAGGGTCTAAAAAATTATGACCTCGCGAGTCGCCTTCAAGAAAAGCATGGGGCCAAAGTGGGCATCATATCCATTGGTCCTGCAGGAGAAATGAAACTTTCGGCAGCCTCTGTGGCCGTAACCAGCACCAATGGCAAACCTTCCCGCCATGCCGGCCGCGGCGGCATGGGAGCGGTGATGGGCTCCAAAGGTCTCAAGGCAATCGTGGTGGACGACAAAGAAGCCCCGGGCGTAATCTACAACGATAAAGACGGCTTCAAAGAAGCGGCGGGCGTTTTCAGGGATGCAATCCGGGAGCACGCGGTCACGCAGCCCGGCGGTGGGCTGGCGGTGTATGGGACCGACGTTTTGGTGAATGTTATCAATGAGGCCGGGGGCTTTCCCACCCGCAATTTCACCGAGGGCCGGTTTGAGGGCGCTGAAAAGATCAGCGGTGAAACCATGCACGACATCATCAAGGAGCGTGGGGGCAACACCACCCATGCGGGCTGTTCTACCTGCATCATCCAATGCTCAAATGAGTACGTGGATAAAGATAAGAATTATGTGACCTCCGCATTGGAATACGAGACGATTTGGGCCCACGGCGCCAACTGCGGTATCGACGACTTGGACTCCATCGCGCAAGTGGATCGGCTCTGTGACGACTATGGTTTGGACACCATCGAGATGGGCTGCGCCATTGGTGTGGCCATGTACGCCGGCCTTAAATCCTTCGGGGATGCCGCCGGCGCCATTGAACTGCTTCATGAGGTGGGGAAAGGCAGCCCCTTGGGTAGAATCCTGGGGAGTGGCGCTGCGGTCACCGGGCAAGCGTTTGGGGTATCCCATGTGCCGGTTGTAAAGCGACAGGGCCTTCCCGCATACGATCCCCGCGCCATTAAGGGCATCGGCGTAACTTACGCCACCAGCCCCATGGGTGCGGATCATACCTCCGGCTACGCCGTAGCAACCAATATCATGAAGGTCGGCGGCGATGTGGACCCCCTCAAGCCGGAAGGCCAGGTGGAACTGTCACGGAATCTCCAAGTGGCCACAATGATCCTGGATGCCGCGGGGCTCTGCATTTTCACGGCCTTTCCTGTCCTGGACATCCCCAGCGGGCTGGAGGCAATCCCGAAGATGATGACCGGTCGGTACGGCTGGGACCTCACCCTCGACGATTGGATGGATTGGGCAAAAGGAATCCTCAAGACGGAACGGAAATTCAACGAGGCTGCGGGCCTCACCTCGGTGGATGATCGCCTGCCCGATTTCTTCACAAAAGAGCCGCTGCCGCCTCACAAGGCGGTCTTCGACGTGCCGGCCGAGGAGCTGGACCAGGTTCTTAATTTCTAAGAGTCTTCAAATGGAATGTCACCTTGACGATTTGAAAAACGGGGGAAGCCGTCCGGCTTCCCCCGT
>JAWOGN010000415.1:0-6138 GCA_046496815.1 Desulfatiglandaceae bacterium | reverse complement strand
TTTCACCAATAAAATATTGCTGTACTCGATCTTGGCCTCCACCGGATTGGTTTTCTTGGCGATCTATGGCCCTTACTTGAGCGATTTCTTGAGCTTCGGTGTCATCCAGGTTGCGGATTGGCTGTACGTTATGGCTGCTGCGGGTTTTTATCTGCTGGTTTTCGAGGCGCTCAAGTTTTTCAAGCGCAGCAGGCATACTTGACGAGGTGTCATGCTATTTTGCCTGGGATATAAGAAGGGGGACCGCTTTCTCGCCTCTGAGTGCCCTCCCCTACTCAATCCAATTTCCAGGCAAAATGAACGCATACCACATCATGTGTCGGCTTAGTCTTTGGCACACAGGGCGAAAGTCCTTATACTCCGGCCGCGAAAAGGCGAGTTCTTATGACCTCTCCTCATTATCACCCACCCTAAGTTTTAAAGCGGCAGGTGTCTCAATCATAGCGGGGCTGCCTGTCACGTTTTGAGCAGCAACAAACCCCGGAAAAAAAGGGTATCAATTTAGCGCTTTGAAAACCCCGGGGGGCAGAGAAATGGGGGGGGGCGTTGGAATCTCTTTGAGAAGACCGCAACGGCCTCCCTCATTCCATGGAACGGCAGCGGGGCCATAAACTTCATCCCCGGGCAGCCCCAGAGGAAAATCTCCTTCGCACCTGAGGTCTTCTCTGCCTGCACCGTGCCCCCCGGTTCGGGTATGGGGGCGTTCTACGTGTCCCGATGTATCGGGATTGCGGACTTCTCAAAGAGATCCCAACGGCCCCCAACCTACCATTTCAAAGCGCTAAATTGATACAAAAATTCTTTTTCAGAGCCAAAATTCGTCCAGGTCTTAGGAAATATCTACACAGATTTATTTTTTTGTAACCGTTCACGGGTTCAAAGGTTCAGGGGTTCAAGGTTCAATTCTCGTCCACGGAGTGCATTTGGGTTAAGTATTTATGAGAAAAGCGTCAGCTTTGTCAGGCCTAATCCAAAATTTGGAACTAAATTGGCAATTACGTGGGAAAATGAGCATTTTTAACGACGATTTCGGGTCCTCAATCCCTTCTTTGTCCTTAACCCTGAACCTGTGAACGCTTACCAAAAATCTAAATTATACACAAAGTATGTACTTGTATCCTACAGGCCTATCATAAGGCAAGGAATTTAGGAGGTGCGGCATTGGGAACACGGTGGAATGGATTTTTCTTTTTCTTTCTTGTTTTTGTCGCCATGCCCCGGGGGGTCGGTGGTGGGGCGTTCGTCGAAGCGGAGTCCGTCCCCGATGTCCGTGCCGCCATCCTGGCCGGGAGCTGGTACCCGAAATCCGCCGCGAGCTTGATTCAAAGCATTGACGGGTTTCTATCCCGGGTCGAACCGCCCCCCCTGGAGGGAGAATTGATCGCAATCATTGTGCCTCATGCCGGACATGCGTATTCCGGACAGGTGGCGGCCCATGCTTACCGGCACGTCAAGGGAAAAGCGTTCAGACGGGTTATTCTTTTGGGTCCGAGTCACCATATGCGGTTCAGGGGGGTGTCGGTCAATCTCCAATCGGGGTATGAGACGCCTCTCGGCCTCGTATCCGTGGATCGGCATCTGGGCCGGAAACTCCTGGACGCCGGATCTCACATTCGTTGGGTTAAAGAAGCCCATGCCCGCGAACACGCCTTGGAAATCCAGCTGCCGTTCCTACAGCGGGTCCTCGGTGACTTTCAAATCGTTCCCATGCTCATGGGCCGGCAGGACTACGAGACCTGCTCCACGCTGGCAACCACCTTAACGCAGGTGCTCGGCAATACGGAAGGGACCTTGATTCTGGCCAGCAGTGACCTTTCTCATTTCCACGCTTCCCCCCGTGCGAGGGTGCTGGATTTTCAATTTATCAAACGGGTTCAGGCGCTTGATCCCACCGGGCTTGCTCAGGATCTTGCGACAGGGGCGTGTGAGGCCTGCGGGGGTGGACCGGTGATCTCCACATTAATGACCGCCCAAAACATGGGAGCGGACCGGGGGATGATTTTGAGCTATGCAAATTCCGGCGATGTTACGGGGGACCATCGACGGGTGGTGGGCTATCTGTCCTCAGCCTTGGTCAAATCATCTGATAGGGGTCTACATCGATAATGAGATGCACACCGCTTGAGGTCAGGTCTTTTTTGGAAAATTTCTCGATTTCGCACAAAAGATGATGCAGGAGGGAGGTGCTGCCGCTTTTGAGCAGCATGTGCCATCGCATTTTTCCCTTCAGCTTTGAAATGGGTGCTTCAGCCGGTCCCAACAGCTGGATTTCCTTTCCCCGCCGGGGCCACTTACGGAGCGTCGCTCGAATCCCGGCGCCGATACGTTCGGCCGCATCCGCCGTTTTTTGTTTGTTGTTTCCGAGAAGCCTCAAGCAGACGAGATGGGAAAACGGGGGATATCCCAGTTGGTTTCTCAATGCCGTTTCTTTTTCGAAAAACAGTGGGAGGTCATTTGCCATGGCCGTGCTCACGGCATAGTGTTCCGGATTGAAACTCTGGATAATTACTCTGCCCGGACGGCTTCCCCGTCCGGCCCGGCCGGCCACCTGGGACAAGATCTGGAAGGTCCGCTCTCCGGCCCGGAAGTCGGGAAACGCCAATGAAAGATCGGCGGCAACGACTCCCACCAGGGTCACATTCGGAAAATCATAGCCCTTGGTGATCATCTGAGTGCCGACAAGAATATCTATCTGATGTTCGCCGAAGCGCTTCAGAATATGATATGCCTCCCCCTTCTTCCGGGTACTGTCCGTATCCATTCTCGCAATGCGTGCGTTCGGGAGGCGCTCATGCAGCTGGTGCACCAGTTTTTCCGTCCCGAATCCGTAGGATTTCAGGCCTTCGCAGCCGCATGCAGCGCATTTGAGGGTTGCTTCGGCGGAGAAGCCGCAGTAGTGGCAGGTGAGTTGGTTTTCCTTCAGATGAAACGTCAGCGCCACCTCACAGTTTGGACAGCGAATGGACTGTCCGCAGGAACGGCACAAAAGCAGGCGATGAAACCCTCTGCGATTCAGAAAAAGGATGGTCTGGTTTCCCGCCTCCAAATTCCGAACGATCGCGTCTCGAAGGGGCGGGCTCAATATCTCGTTTTCCGCCTGCTCACCGTCCAAGGTCTTCATGTCCACAATTTCGACCTGAGGGAGGGGCCGTTTTTCAACTCTTTCAGGCATCGTGATCAGATGATATCTGCCGCTTGAAGTGTTGTGGAGGGACTGGACGGACGGTGTTCCGGAACCGAGCACCACCAGAGCGTTTTCGAGCTTCGCTCTTACCACGGCGGCATCGCGTGCCTGATACCGCAACGTGGACTCCTGCTTGTAGGCCGAATCATGTTCTTCGTCCACAACGATCAACCCCAGTTTGGATAAGGGAGCGAACAGGGCGGAGCGGGCCCCGATAACCAGGTCCACATCTCCCCTCACCATCCGCATCCATTCGTCATATCTTTCACCCTGACTGAGTCCGCTGTGGTAAACCGCCATCCTATCCCCGAGCCGTGATCTGAAAACGCTTTCCATGTAGACGGAAAGCGATATTTCCGGCACCATCAAGATCACCTGCCGACCCAAACGCATCGCATGTCGCGCCGCCCGATAGTAGACTTCCGTCTTTCCGCTGCCGGTCACGCCGTGAAGCAGGCACGCGCAGAAGGTTCCTTTTTCAAGCCGTCTTTTCATAAAATCTATGGCGCGTCTTTGCTGGTCATAAAGCGTGAGCGGTGCAGGGCTTGGAAACAGGACCTTTCCGGCCGGATTTCGATAAACGGCTCCCCTGAATTCCTCCAATATATTTCTCTTGACCCATTTTTTGACGAGATAGGAACCGTTGGCGAATTTGGCGGTCAATTCAGTGAGCGGCGTGGCATCGGATGCGAAAACGGTCTCCAGAAATTCGGTCTCGTCTCGGGCTGTGGAGGCCCGGTCGTTTTGAGCCACCACGGATTGCAAATCCACGTCTTTTTGCGGTCTTACAAACTTCCGCATGAGGGGGCCGGTCCGCCGCCGTCTCGTTCGTCCTTGGATTGTCAGCCATCCTTTCTTTTGAAGCGAATAGAATTCTTGAATGGGCCCGGGGAGCCGTTTCCCTGCGTGATCCTTTACCCACACCAGGCGATTTCTTTCTTCGGACGGGTGGGGGAGCTTTTCCAGGGCCCGGCGTCCTTTTTCCGTTAGGACGGCCGTTTTGAATGAATCCGTGTTGAGTCCTCCAGGCAGGGCAGATTGAATGACCCGACCGATGGGATGCAGGTAGTAATCCGCCATCCATTCGAAAAAAGCCCCCATGTGTTCGTGAAAAAGCGGTTCCGTATCGAGGACGGTGCGTATCTCCTTGAGCGGGCGGGGGTCCGTTTGGGATGTTTTTTCAAGGATATAACCGGTGACGTCCCGATTTTTGAACGGCACCCGTGCACGACGGCCGACCTGCGCTTCCGGTTCCAAGTCCGGGGGAACCGTGTAAAGAAAGGTGCCCCTCACGGGAAGGGCCACGGCTATCCTCAGGCAGGATCGCGTTTCATCGGAGTTCAATGGATTAATTTCCATGGAGGGAAGAATCGGTTTGCCGGTATTTTTCTTTCAGCAACTCGATGACGTGTCTGATACGGTCTTGCTCGGAATCTATTTTGAATTGCTTGCGATTTTCAAAAAAGGAGACATCAATCGGGGGGTTGATTTCCAATTCAGTTACAACCGCGCGTTCTTGAAAATTCCCCCCGGTGTACACGGCGACTTCGTAAGGATACCATCCCCCGTCCGCCGGCCTGTAATCATTGAAACGGACCGTGACCGCTTTCCGTCCTTCATCGGTCCAGGGCTGATAACTCAAGAGGCGAGGAAGGAACCGATCTTTTTCAATGAGCAGCTTGGGCGCGTCGGCTTCCGGATTCCCCAGCCGATAAACGATTCGCCCGTCATAGCGTGTGAAGGCAACGGATTCCAAATTGACACCCATCTCGGACAGGAGCGTCATGACGGCGTCCTTACCGGTTGTCAAAAAGAGCCCGTGGAAGGGTGATGCGGTGTATCGCCTTTCGGATAGAAGCGCGGTTTCCATCGGATCCCCGTCAGGGGTCACCGACGTCAACTCTGAATGGAAATACCCCGGGGACTTCACCCACACCTTCTCATTGAGAACCACTTGAACCTCAAGATCTTCCGCGGTTATCAAGCGGATGGACCGGGAGACGGCCAGTGTTTGAAATTTGGAGAAATTCCCCAGCATCAAGGCGATGATCTGCTCCGAGGGCATGATGTATGCCCGGACTTTTCCCGGTGGGCACCCCACGGATAGGGCGGCCCACAACAGCAGGATAAGCCCCGGTCGGCGGGTGTGTCGAAATGCGGTGCGTATGTTCACGGTATGCGGCCTTTCTATGCTGAGAGCTTCTTAGAGAGCCGTCACGCGCTTTTGTGCGGGGCGACGGTGGGTTCACCCAGTTGATTTCGCATCGCATCTCCGACACGATCCATCAATTGTGTGAGATTTTTCTTGGTAAATCCTTTCACTGAAATGGGTTTTCCAATGTGCATCCTGAAGTGTCCCTTGTTGATATTCAGGCTGCCTTTCGGAGCGATGCGATGACTGCCGTTGATGGTAACCGGCACGATGTCACAGCCCGCCTTGAGGGCCAGGTTGAATCCCCCCCTTTTGAAGGGTTGAAGCCTTCCATCGACACTGCGGGTGCCCTCCGGAAAAATCACCACGGAGGTCCCATTTCTTATTTTTTCCGCCGCCTGGTTTATGCTGCGGATCGCTTTTCTCGGATCTTCTCTTTGTATGCCGATATACTTCGCTTGTCTCATCGCGAGACCCAAAAAAGGGATCCGCATGAGTTCCTGCTTGAGTATAAATTTAAAATCGACGGGAAGATAGGCCAGCAGCGCGAAGATGTCGAAATAACTCTGGTGGTTGGTCATATAGATCCGCGGTCGGCGCGCATTGACATTTTCTCCTCCCCTTCGCTTCACCTGAATGCCGCAAACGCGAAGAATTGTTTTTGCCCACGGCACGGCCACATAAAAATGGATCGTCCGGCCGTTTTTTTTGTCGAAAGGCGCCAGGATGAAGGCCCAGACGCAGAAAACGATGGTGTGGATCGCGATGAAACCGTTCAACCAAAGGTACCGAATCATGAGGG
>JAWOGN010000414.1:0-4659 GCA_046496815.1 Desulfatiglandaceae bacterium | reverse complement strand
ACTTCATTGATCATCTCCGGATCCAGGGCCGATGTAGGTTCGTCAAAGAGCATGATCTTGGGGCGCATGCACAGCCCCCTGGCGATGGCCACCCGTTGCTGTTGCCCGCCTGAGAGTTGGGCCGGATAGTTGTAGATTCTGTCCCCCAATCCCACCCTGGTCAGCGTTTCCTTTCCCAGTTCTTCCGCTGCTTCTTTCTTGATTTTTCTCACCCGGATCGGTGCGATGGTCACATTTCCCAGGGCCGTCATGTGAGGATAGAGATTGAAAGATTGAAAGACAAATCCGATTTCCGCCCGAATCTTGGTCATGTTGGTCTTTTTGTCATGCACCTTCATGTTATCGACAACGAGCTCCCCTTTTTGAATAGGTTCCAGGCGGTTGATACAGCGAATCAGGGTGCTTTTCCCGGATCCGCTCGGACCGCAGACGACCACCACCTCCCCCTGGGCGACGTCGAGACTGATGTCCTTGAGGACGTTAAGTTCTCCAAACCACTTGTTTACGTTCTTGAAAGAAATCATAATCTCATTCCTTTTTTGGTAAGCTCAACTTGCATAGCGGTTTTTCGGTTGTCCATCAGAGCTTGGTGGCGACTACAGTCATCCGTCTTTCCAAAAGATTTGAAAGGTTGATCAATGGATAACAAATGGCAAAATACAATAATCCCACCAGACCGAACACCATGAGCCCTTCCGGGATACGCTGAACAGTCAGCCACCCGACGCGGGTCACATCCACAACACCGATGGCTGAAACCACGGAAGAATCCTTGACGATAAGCACATATTGCCCCACCAAAGGAGGCAATATGGTGCGCAAGGCCTGGGGCAAAACAATGTAACGGAGTTGCTGAAACGACGCGAGTCCGGATGCCGTAGCAGCCTCTCTTTGGCCGCTGGGGACGGCCATAATACCCCCTGCTACGATCTCACAAATAAAGCAGGCCCCCATGTTGGTGAGGGCGATGACCGCGGCCGGGAAAGCCTCCAATTCTATGCCGGCGCTCGGCAGGATGAAAAAGATAATAAAAACCTGGACCAGAAAGGGCGTCCCGCGAATCAGGTCCACCCACGCACCGATGATCGATCGCAGAATCTTGTTCCTACTGGACCTCATGATTCCCCATACGAAGCCGATGATGGTCCCGGCGATCAGGCTCAACCCGGAAACCGCCACGGTCATCCAGAGCCCCTTAAGGAAGAAGGGCAGGCTGCGAATCAATTCATTAAAATAGAAACCCCACATAGTTTATCCCTCGCGTCTCAGTGAGCTTCCCGGAAGATCAGGCGTTTTTCAGACCAACCTGAGAAGCCCTTAAGCATGTAATAAATAACCAGATAAAAGGCCGCTGTGGTCAGGAACCCCTCTGCAGGCATAAATCGATCCGATGTCAACAACTGGCCTGCTCGGGTCAGCTCCATGATCGAAATCAAGGAGAGGAGCGAGGAGTCTTTGACCAGAACAATGGCCTGTCCCAGCATGGGCCGAATCGTCATACCGAGTGCCTGCGGCAGGATGATGAAGCGCATACGCTGGAAATAATTCAGACCGGAGGCAATGCCGGCTTCGATCTGCCCGTACGCAATGGCTTGGATGCCCGCCCGAATAATCTCCGCATAGTAGGCGCCGCTGTTGAGTGTCAAGGCGATGATGCCGGTGACCCATTCCGGGAGCATAATACCCAGTGACGGGAGACCGAAATAAAAAAAGTAGAGCTGGGCCAACAACGGTGTCGACCGGATGCTCTCTATGTAAACACCGGCGATGCGGGCGCTTAGGCGGGATGCACTCAGTCGCATGGCGCAGGCGATGGTCCCCACCACAATAGCTCCGAGCAGTGACAAGGCGGACAGCCACAGGGTGGCCGAGAAACACTGCAGATAGAGCGGCATGTATTCCAGGATAACCCTAAAATTGAAGCCTTCAAGCATCTCTTTTACCCATGAGTTTTGTGCCTTGGTATGGATGTAACAGGTTGTGAGCCGGACTCACCGGCTCACACGGGATAAAATGTAATCCCCTCTAAAGGCACGGAAGATGGTTTAGTGGTCTTTCTTCCAATCCAGAGAATTGACCCAGTAATCCAGATTCTCATCGAGACGGCCGTCCAGGCTGATGTGCAGGAAGAACAGGTTGAGCCAACCCTGTAAATCCGGAGAGTCATAACGCACGGCAAAGGCAAGCGGTGACTTGGACAACTGTCCTTCCAGAATCCGCAGGCTGTTGGGGGGGAAGCTGGCCGCTTGGCCCCGAACCGCTGAGCCGTCGTTGACTCCTGCATCGGTATGCCCCCCAAGTACGGCGTTGATCAGAAGCGGTCCGCCGCCCTTGTAAGTCTTTAACTTGGCCTCTGGAAAGGCTTTTTTAGCATCGTTCTCACCGGTTGAGCCCAAAAGAACCGCAATCTCGGTCCCTGGTTTTTTGACATCCGCCAAGGTCTTAATCGGGCTGTCCTGTTTCACGAACACAACACTTCCTGTGTACATGTAAGGGTCGGTAAAGGCGATTTTCATGGCCCTTTTTAGGGTCGGCGTCATATCTGCCGCAAGCATGTCGGCTTTCTTGGAGAGCAGCGCAGGGATGAGACCATCCCAGTCATAGTTGAGAAACTTGACCTCTACACCCATCTCTTCGCCGATCATTTTACAAAGATCTATAGAGCTGCCGGTCCTCTCCCCATTTTTATCCACAAAACTGAAGGGAGCACCCTGGGTCTGACAGGCGATACGGAGTTCTCCCCTTTTTGCAATTTCATCAAGAGTCCCGGCCGAAGCGACTCCAAAAGA
Source organism: Desulfatiglandaceae bacterium (assembly GCA_046496815.1). Lineage (GTDB taxonomy): Bacteria > Desulfobacterota > DSM-4660 > Desulfatiglandales > Desulfatiglandaceae > JAWOGN01. The sequence goes on along the minus strand of JAWOGN010000414.1, from coordinate 1,870 downwards.
AACTAAAAAAATAGCCAATGAAACAAGAACCGAAAACACGCTTACCTTTTTCATTTTTCCCTCCCCTTTTTCCTTATTTGGGTTTTCATGATAGTCTCCAGTCCACTTCACAATGCGAAACCAAAAATATACTTGAACCGAATCACCTCCCTTCTCGACATTTTTTTACCTGAAGTCGTGCAGTCTATATCGTGGCCCAAAAGGTACATTCAAGGCGTCCTGCAGAGCCTGAATCCGATATGACGAAACCTATAGTGCGGTGGACTCCCGAAGCGACTTGCAGAGCGGCAGTCGCAGGCAGGGCTGTAGCATGTCCCCCCCGCATGACACGGTAGGTTCCCGCAGCCGGTCCCTTCGGGTCGGTCACTTCATCCGGAAGATACGGGCCAAATTGGCTGACACCAGCTAGTTTCATCTTTCGGGCTTCCCATCATGAATTGACCTTGCGGAATCAGCACAAATTCCATCCCTAAAGTATTGGTAATCTTTTCCTCGGCCTGCTGGGCGCACACAGCAAAAATAGAGGCGGAAATAACCACGGTAAACTGAACCAAAAAAATGATTTTTTTCATTTTATCGTCCTTTCCGCGGCGAATTCTTTCATGACGCCGTACCGTTTTGGCACCTGCATAGGAAGGGATAATCCATGAAGCTCAAAATCTATATTTCTTCCAACCCGTTTGGAGGTCGCATCCAATTGTGTCTGGATTTCATAATGACAAATGTTTCGCTTCTAACCACATTGCCCATTTTGAGAATCGTCTCTGTAGTAAATTTATATAATTCGGCCTTTCCCCCTGCAAAAACCACCTCAGCAATAATATCGTAGCGGCCCGCGACGACCCCTGCCCAGACTACATTGGGCAGGCGGGCTATTTTTTCCAATATTTCATCCATTTTTCCCTGCGATTGGATGCTCATGGCGACCAGCGCCGTTGTCATTTCTTGATGTTGTTCGGGATCAATAATTCCGGAAACCTTCAGCAGTTTCCGTTTTTCCAGATTTATTAATCTGCTGCGTATGGTTGGTGCTGTTACATTGAGACGTTTTACCATTTCACCAATGGGCATCCGACCATCTTCAACAACCAGGCGGATAATTTTGTTGTCCAATGCATCAAGCTTCTTCTTATTCATAATATTTCTGTTTTCTAATTAAACGTTTGTATTCAGGGGTTAACGGCATGGATCCCATGCTCCGGGGCCGCGAAGGCGGGGACCGAGACGCTTGCGGTTCACGTTCGGCCGCGGTACCCAACCGTTTTTGGTAATCAACTTGATGATTTTTTTACCAAAGGGACTCAAAAACGCTAAATTTGTAGCCAAATTTCTTTTTGATGAGATATTTTTTTTATCAACTAGTATTTTTTTAATAAGTTGTCAAGACAAAAAAATCTTCAAAAAAATGTAAGCGTTCACAGGTTCAGGGTTTCCCGATGAAATCGGGATTCAGGGTTAAGTGCATGGTTTAGGATACCCGAACCAGGGGGCACGTTGCAGGCAGAGAAGACCTCAGGTGCGAAGGAGATTTTCCTCTGGGGGCTGCCCGGGGATGAAGTTTATGGCCCCGCTGCCGTTCCATGGAATGAGGGAGGCCCTTGCGGTCTTCTCAAAGAGATTCCCGCGGTCCCCCTTCTTATATCCCGGGCAAAATAGCATGACACCTCGTCAAGGATGCATGCTGCGCTTGAAAAACTTGAGCGCCTCGAAAACCAGCAGATAAAAACCCGCAGCAGCCATAACGTACAGCCAATCCGCAACCTGGATGACACCGAAGCTCAAGAAATCGCTCAAGTAAGGGCCATAGATCGCCAAGAAAACCAATCCGGTGGAGGCCAAGATCGAGTACAGCAATATTTTATTGGTGAAA
>JAWOGN010000322.1:0-21829 GCA_046496815.1 Desulfatiglandaceae bacterium | reverse complement strand
TGGGAGCTGGACTACGACAAAGATACCATCAGTTTTGAAATTCGCACCCTCCCATTCATTTGTTGTTTTATTGAAAATGAAACCTACTGAACTTTCGGCCACACATATATAAGACTCATTTTCGGCAAGAGCCACTGAGTTAGCTAGGATTCCTATCAAAATAAGTCCTAATACTCTTGCTAAACACATGTCTTTTTCTCCTTCTTCGAACCTATTAATGAAACAACATCTATACTACAGACTAAGAGTAAAAACTCCCAAACAGAACAAACGTCCTGTCAGGAGCTAAGCTTTATGAATTTGAGGTGCGTCTCCACGGTGTGACCTCTGGTTAGAGGTTAGAGAAATGAACCCGATTTATTTTGTTTTAAGAAGGCCAATCATAAAATAACATTGATAATCTTAATCTGTCAAGGGTTGCTTCGTTTTTATCTGCAGTCTAAGGTTCTTTTTTCCTGAGAAAAAGAAAATCACTGAAAGTTGGCCGAAAACTTGTTTTTTCCTGAAATTATATCCCGATAGATTTCCTGGTTTTTCCTTTTCCGTTTAAGCCCTCGTTTTTGATTGTTAGGTTTTTGGAAAGTCTAAAGGCTATACTTTGCGAGGGGTTAAATCGGTATAAGAAATAACACACGTTGAAAATTAAAAGAGATGAAATCCAAGGAAATTCAAACACTTAACTTTTCGGGAATCTTGACTACCTTTCATGCTATAATTGAAGCAACAGTCATGGAAAGTTAAAGGCAACAATCCAACACTCATAAAGCAAGGCAGAACAAGTAGTTAACTCAGTAAAAAGTTTATACTTGACAGAATTGAACGCACTGTAGTATACTGTAACACAATTAAAGTAAATCGGGTTCAAGTCGGGATTGGACCTTAAACGAATCTAGAGGTGATCCCAACACCTTTAGATAGGGCAGCGGATCTATTTTGGGAAATAGGTCTCTCGCTCTTCTTCCTCTTGCCTGAGTCGCCCAACATGTTGGGTTATAGCAGTGATTGCCACAACCAATCACTGCTGACTCAGGAAGTAACCTGTTGTGGAGGTGAAAATGAAACGCAGGAAATTAGATCTTGTAAAGCACGAACCAAAACAATTCATAACAATCCAACCTTACTTTTTCGACAATCCTTTTATCGACATAATCGACAAAGCCCTTCTCACTAAAATCGAATACTGGCAGAACTCTCCCAAGGATAAGCGGGATTATTGCTTCGCTTCCACAAAGAAGCTTGTTGAAAACCTTGGAATCTCGGAAAGAACTGCAAGGAGGAGAATGAGCGAGCTGAAAAAGAAGGGTTATCTGACTCTTGAGTTCGATCCGATCGACAACAAGATAAGAAAGCTGAGAGTGACCCCGGAGGCTCGATCTTTGGGGATTAAGTTCACAAAAAGGACGTGGCCAAAATGTCCAGGTAACGGTGACAAACTGACCAGGTACCCGGCCAAAATGGCCACAGAGTATTATAGAGAAAAGAATATTGAAAGTAACAAATCTAAAGATTTGTTATCAGACTTTTCAAGTCTGCGTAAGAATCGAAATTTTTCTTCTTTCAATGAGCGAACTCAAAAGATCGTCAAAACTTGGAATCACTGCAAGAACCTCATCTTTCACAACCTTGAAGGGAAAGGCCTATTAAGAGCTTGCACGGTTATCGAAGACGAGGTTCTCCCGAAATATGACTACCGGGAAATCATAAACACTATTTTTCTCTTTGATAAACTATCTTCGGATAAAAACAGATTTAGAATTCCTGAAAAGGGAGTTTCATTGAAAGATTTCTTCATTCTAAATCAACATTCAACCGCCCATCAAACGTGGTTCAGCCAGCTTGTGAACAATCCTGAAATTTCCGACCTCTTAAACTCTTCTCCTGAGATCAAGAAAGCTGTTGAAGATCTTAAAACATTCCAAAGAAAACACGTTGATCTTCATCCAAGAGACTTCACATTGAAAGAGGAGCTCTATTGTCTTGAAGGAGCGAAGAAATTGATCGAATTCGAAAAGAGGGACACGATTCTGAGAAAGAACATATCCCCCGAAGTTACAAGAGGCGATTACTTGCACGCTCTATTCAGTTCACTGAAGATAAAATATAAGGATGTCGTGCCTTTTCATTTCGCACAGCATACGACCTGGAATCATGTTCTACCGTCTTACATCGCCGAGAATTTTTGCGGGGACTACTGATAAGGTTGTTCTCTGTGGCAAATATGTCCAGGTACCCGGCCAAAACTGCCACAGAGTAAAGACATATTTTAGGTTATCCCGCCCGGCCGCCGGGCAGTCAACATTTACCAGCAAACAATAAAGGAGCAACAACATGCCAAGGATAAACTATAAGGATACGAAACTTAAAAAGCCGGTTCTGTCTGTCATCGAACAGGTAAATTCTTTCCTGGATGAACAGCCGGATTACCGGTTTACTGTGAGGCAACTATTTTATCAGTTCATTTCAAACAATTTGATGCCCAACACCAGGAAGACTGCCGATAAGCTATCCCGCGATATAACTAAAGGCAGGGAGAACGGCCTTATCGACTGGGATAGGGTGGTGGATAGGGGAAGAAATCTTAATCAACTTGGAACCTGGGAGAGTCCGCAGGAAATTTTAAAGGCGGCGGTGGAGTCATTCAGAACGGACAAATGGTCACAGCAAGCCTATTGGCCGGAGGTCTGGATAGAGAAACAGGCTTTGTTGGGTGTTATTCAAGACGTGTGCGAAGAATTGGAGGTGCCTTACTATGCTTGCAGGGGTTTTGATTCAGCTTCGATGTGCTGGCGTGCAGCCTATTACAGATTTGATAACCTGGAGAATACTCCGATCGTCCTTCATTTTGCCGATCATGACCCTGCAGGGTGGGCCATGACGGAAGACCTGAGACAACGCCTTAATCTTTACAGCATGCGGAGCCGGGAAATCCTGGTGGAGCGGATTGCTTTGACTAAGAAACAGGCGAAGAATTTCCCATCGCAACCGCTTAAGAAGCCGAAACAGGATAAATTCGTTCCAAGATATGTCGAAGAGACCGGCTGCACCGTAGGATGGGAATTGGATGCCTTGAACCCGGCCGAGCTTATCGGTTTGATCCGGCAAACGGTGTTGAATTTGAGGGATGATACCGTCTGGGATGAATCCGTGAAATGGCAGGAGCACGCACGAAATTGGTTGAAAAGAAGAATCCCTCGAAAGTAGGCTTGCCTACTTTTAGACCCCTGGAGACCCCTTTTCCTCCAAAACCCTAGGCCTTCCCTGCCTCCAGGAGAAAAGTGCAACCTCGAATTTCTTAGGAATCCAAAAAGGCCAAAAAACCACCTTTTTGACCCCTCCCCAGCCAGCCTACCAGGAGATCCCTCCTGCTAAATCCTTGTTTGGAATCCACAAAAGGGATGGAAAAAACCCCTCAAAAAAGTGAATGAAAGACGATAAAAAAACTTGACAGTTTAGCTTACTTTTGATAAATCTAGTACTGTTTTACAGGTTTTCAGGCAACCAGCCAGGGGGGGAGGTGAAAAGGAAAAATGGAAACGAAAAGGCAGCAATCCAAATCGATTAATGTATGTTATTGTCGTGTGAGCACTAAGGACCAGAACAACGATAAATTCAAACCAGCGGTCCTCGATTTCGCAAACAACAAAGACTTTGGCAAGGTTGACTTTGTGGAAGAGACGATCAGCGGCAAGAAACCCTGGAAGGATCGACTCCTTTTTGAATTGATCGAAGGAATGAAGGAGGGTGACCGCTTGATCGTGCCCGAATTATCCAGGTTGGGACGGTCAACACTCGATTGTTTGGAGATAATAAAAACAACGAGAGAGCGAGGCATCAACATCTATTCCGTCAAAGAGGGATTCCAGTTGAACGGCAATGACATGACGGCGAAAGTGATGTCAACGGTTCTATCCCTGGTGAGTGAACTTGAAAGAGATTTCATCAGCCAGCGAACCAAAGAGGGATTGAGACAAGCTCGCTTGAATGGCAAACGAATCGGCAGACCGCGTGGGCCAGGGAAGTCAAGACTGGATAAGTACCGGCCGGAGATCGAGGCTCTACTCAAAACAGGATCAACGATCAAATACATCAGCAAGCGCTACAAGATGTCTCCGCAAGCTGTGGCGGCCTGGATGAAAAGGCGGCAGATTACCAGGGAGCATGATTTCGGAAAGGAGGTGATACAAAAGCGGCAAGAGGCTCTGAAACGTTAACAATTTCAATGAAGGAGAAACATCATGGCATTTCAAAGTTACGCAGCAGTAGGCAAAAAGAAGTTTGGTGGGATGATGGGTATAAAAGCAGATGAGCTGGTTCTGAGAATTACAACTCCAAAAAAAGGTAGTCCGAGACTGGTCATCAAGTTGGGAAAAGATGTTATGAAAAAGTCGAAGTTGACCCCATCGACCATGGTGGATTTGTTGGTTGATTCCGACCAGGGCAAAGGACTCTTGGCCCAGGATTCGAAGGGCTGGAAACTGAAGGTTAAGGAATCCGGAACCGGGGAGATTGTGATGAGCTGGAATTCTGAGGCTCTCTTCGATTTCAGCGGTGACAAGCAAAGTGTGGATTGGAAGATCGTGAAGGCAGGTGTAGAATTTAACCTGCCTAAATAAGTGAAATGAGGCTAAGGGCGGAGATGCCAGTCTCGCTGATGCCCTTAGCCTCTCCAACAAAACCAAATTTTAATTTTTTTTGCTTTTTTTTGTCAAGGGGATTTAAGATTGTTCGAAATGGAGGGAGTGATGAAGGCAGCGATTTATTACCGAGTATCGACGAGCACACAAAAGGAGAAGCATAGCATCGAATCACAAAAGGCCATCCTGCCGAAATTCGTGAAAGATTCGGGCTGGGAACTTACAGGAGAATACACGGATGAAGGAATAAGTGGCTCGTTCATCAAAGGGCGAGGGGACTTCATCCGCTTATTGGGCGACGCAGAGGAAAACAAGTTTAATATCCTAGTCGTCATCGAGTTTAGCAGGATAACTCGAAGCACAGATCCCACCGAGCGAGCCCTGATTATAAAGACGCTGAAGGAACATGATATAAAAATTGCAAGTCCCACTGATGGCCTACAGTCGGTAGAAACCCTGGATGATGAGCTTATGGTTTATCTCAAACAATGGTACGCTGCGAAAGAAAGCTCTGCTATTTCGGAGCGTATGAAAAGAGGGAAAAAAAGCAAATTGCTTGATAATCAATATGTCCTTCCATCCATTCTGTTCGGTCTCCAAAAAGAAACCATTCGAGATTCTAAGGGAAAAATCGTCGAACATAAACTGGTACTTCATCCGGAGGAGAGCCAGACACTGAGAAAGATTTACACTTGGATTGTAAAGGACGGTCTATCCTTGATTGAAGTGTCGGCCAGGTTGAACGAAAAAGGAATCAAAACAAAACGCGGTAAAAAATGGGGGCCATCAAATTTATCGAGCCTATTAAGGCAGGAAAATAGTTTGCAGGGTAAAATAATCTGTAACCGCAGGAGACAAAAACTCATCGGCAGTGAGAATGGGACGAACAAATTTCAGAAATTGCCGGATTTCGACAAAGATGAGTGGATTGAAGTCAAGGCACCGAAGATCTTCACGAAACAGGAATACGATACACTCAGAAAGAAAATCAAAGCAAACTTCGTTGAAAGAGTCAAGAAACCCGATGATGACTTCATCTTGCGAGGTCTTTTGACATGTGGCATCTGTGGTGGTGGGCTACATTGTCGGCATGGTGGAATTAACCGAGGCACAAGGTATTACGTATGTGGCAAAAAGCTGGTTTCATCAAAACTTAAAACCGAGAGATGCGACAATGCACCATGGGTCAATGCCAAAAAAATCGAAAGTTTGGTGGAGTCTAGGCTCATCACGAACCTTTTGAGAGATCCGGCAAAGACGATGCAGGAGTTCAACCAGGCGGAAGAGAACAAAGGGAAGATTGAAAAGCTTGAATCTAAACTTAATCGAATCGATAAGGAGATTGAGAAGATATCATCTAAGGAAGAACGCCTCTTGGAATTTACATTGAATGACGTGGGATGGAGTAAAGAAGTCTTAGCAAAGAAGAGCGAGCAGCTTAAAACCCAGAGGGCAGACCTGGAGGAGGAAAAACTTGATGTCCTCGAATTACTCAGGCTGTCAGAGAAGAAACAAAGCAATCAGGACCAACTCATAGAGGCGGAGACGGATATAAAGAAGTTTGGAAAGGGTCTCATTCGGAAAATCGAAGGGATGTCCGTGAGTGAGAAGCAGAAGTTATTCCGCCTCTTTTTGGGTGATTCGGCCAAGGTCGTGATCGATGAAAGTTTTCAGGCAAAACAGACCATTTCAAAGGCTCATTTAGGAGAGTCAGGAAAAGCAAGAGGTCCTATCGTGATGGGATGGAGGCTCGAAGGAACCCTGAATCTTGCTGAAATAATCAGGGCGTTGAAGGCCTATAGCGTAACAGGCAAACTTCCAGAACCTTATGAGTTAAACAAAAACTACTTTGATAATTTGTCAAGGTATCTTTTTATGGAACCTATGATAATCCTAAATCATAATCAAGAGGAGGTAACCGATGAAACCCGCTGAAGATTTGAAAGTAGAACACGCACTGACCATGAAGATGCTTGCGGTGTTGCAAGCCATTTGCAGCAAGATGGAAAAGCATGAGATAGGGCTCGCGAAAGACATTGAGGAGATAGTAGCGTTTCTGAGGGTTTTCGTTGACCGATGTCACCACGGAAAAGAAGAAGACATCCTTTTTCCGGGACTGGAGGCTTTAGGGGTTTTCGATGAATCGGATCTTATAAAGAACCTGCGCATGGAACATCGGACCGGCCGAGCGCTTGTGGAGCAGATGGGACGTTTTATAGAGATATCGAAGGAGGGAGCCGCTGTCCCGCCATCTGATTTTGTGGATCCGGCAAAACGTTATGTGGAGCTTATTCGTAAGCACATTCGAACGGAAAATGGCACTTTATTGCCGGGCGTAAGGGAGAAGCTTTCGGAAGAAAGGCAACTCGAGATATCGCAGGAATTCGAAAGATTAGAACGCGAGAAAATTGGTGAAGGTAAACATGAGTCTTTCGTAAACCTGGTCCAGAGGTTGACCCAGGCGCATGTGAATTAAGCGAAGCTTTTTCGGCCTGCATTTGAAATGCGTTTTTCAGAAAAACCACGGGGGCGCCGTTCATATAAAGCGCGCAGAAAACTGAAACGCCCCCTTCGCTCAGACCGCCTCTATGGTTGAAGGTGGTTTCTTGGTGATATTATAGGTCACGCTGACAACCGCCGTTACTTCAGCAACGATTCTATCCGACAGCGTTTCGAGTAAGCTCCAGGGCAGTTTTGTGGGGGTTCCTGTCACGGCATCCGTACTATCCCAGCATCTGACCTCGATTTGGAGGCCGAAGTCCCGCTTTCCCTCTCTCATGCCCACAACCCTGTCCTCGTGGAGGACTGCCAGGTACTGGAAGGCACGGCTCTCGGAGAGTTCCTCCTCAACGATTTTGGTGGCAGCCCGTACCGTGTCGATCCTTTCCTGTGTGACCTCGCCGATGATCCTTGCGGCCAAAGCCGGGCCCGGGAAAGGCGGGCGACCATACAGCTCCGCCGGCAGGCCGAGGGCTTTTCCAAGCTCCCTGATGGCAGGCTTTCGGATTTGGATCAAGGGTTCCAGTACCCTGTATCCATATGTCTGCTCCGGGTCAATTCCGATTTGCTCGAGGATGTTGTGCTGTCTCTTGATTCCGGCCACCGTCTCTTCGATATCGGTGTAATTGGTCCCCTGAAGGAGGTATTTGGCGCCTGCATTCCTCACAAGCCGGCCAAAGATGTTTTTGTAAAAAGAACTTGTGATGGCCTCTCTTTTTTCTTCCGGGTCCGTCAGCCCCTTCAGAGCATTCAGAAAAACCTCTCCGGCATCTGCAAGTTCAACCTTGACCCCCAGATCTTGGAACAGAGAGACGATGTACCCCGGCTCATTTTCCCTCATGAGACCATTATCTATGAAATACGTCTTTAATTGTTCTCCCAAGGCCTTGTGCCCGAGCAAGGTCACCACCGAGGAGTCCACACCTCCGGACAAGGCATTGATCGCCACCCCGTCACCCACCGTCGAGGCGATCTCCCGGACTTTGTCCTCAATGAATTTCTCTGCTTGAAATTCCGCCGATCTGATTTCCGTGTTTTCCATATCTCCCCCTCACTATCCCCTTCTTGAATATGAATCTCGTAATAACGAACAGATGCCTGTTCTTTACTTGTTTCAACCTCATAAATACCGGCAATCCGTTTGACTTTCTAGCCGCCGGCCACGGCTGCCTTTTTCTTGAATGCACGGGTTAAATGCCGCCCGTGTGCGGACAGGATGATTTTGCGCAGACGTATCGACTTCGGTGTTACTTCGACCAATTCATCTTCCCTGATGAAATCTATTGCATGCTCGAGGGTGACAGGCTTTACCGGTGTGAGATTGATGTGCTCGTCCTTGCCCGCAGCCCGCATGTTGGAAAGCTTCTTCTCTTTGCAGGGGTTGACGTTGATATCGTTTTCTCTGTTGTGCTCACCGACAATCATGCCCTCATAGACGAGATCGCCGGGCACGATGAAAAGCCTGCCCCTGGGTTCGAGGTTGAAAAGGCCGTATGCCACAGCACTCCCCTGCCTGTCAGCCACGATAGAGCCGGTAAACCGGGACGGGAAGTCACCCCTGTGGTCTTCGTACCCTGCGAGATAGGAGTTCATGATGCCGGTGCCTTTTGTGTCGGTAAGAAATTCGTCTCTGTACCCGATAAGCCCTCGCGACGGTAAAGTGAATTCGAGCCGGATCCTTCCATTTCCCGAAGGAACGAGGTTGGTCATTTTGCCTCTACGGACCGCAAGTTTTTCCGAGACAATGCCAAGGGAATTTTCCTTGCAGTCAATAAAGAGGTTTTCTATGGGTTCCTGTTTTCTTCCGTTTTTGAACTTATATATGACTTCAGGGCGGCCTACGCAGAACTCGAAGCCTTCTCTTCTCATGGTTTCGATGAGGATCGCCAACTGAAACTCACCTCTGCCTTTGACGATAAAACTCTCCCTGTCTTCGGTTTCCTCCACTTTGATGGCTACGTTTCTCAAAGTTTCCTTCAGAAGACGTTCCCAGATTTTGCTGGATTGCACGTATCGACCCTCACTGCCGCCGAAGGGAGAATCGTTGATGGCGAACCTCATGGAAACAGTCGGTTCCTCGACGACGATTCTTCTCAAGGGCTTTGGGAATTCCCTTGTGCAGATCGTGTCGCCGATCTTGACCTGTTCTATGCCCGAAAGAACGACAATATCACCAGGTCCCGCGAACTTGACTTCCTTTAAGTTCATTCCTTCATAGACCTGCAGTTTTGATATTTTGAGCGGAAGCATCCTGCCATTTTCGCTGATGCAAGCGAGGCTGTCATTGTATCTGGCTTCGCCGTTCACGATTTTGCCGATGGCAAGCCTGCCGAGGAAGTCGGAGTACCCCAAGTCGGCGACCCGCATCTGGAAGGGCTCATCCGGATCATATGAAGGGACTGGTATCTGCTCCAAAATTGTATCAAAAAGAATACGCAAACTTTCGCCTTTCTCTTTTAGTTCCTTTTGCGCAAACCCATTCCGCCCTACCGCATAAAGTAGGGGAAAATCAAGCTGTTCATCCGTTGCGTCCAGATCAATGAAAAGATCATAGATTTCATTCAAAACCTCCTGGGGTCTTGCGTCTTTTCGGTCAATTTTATTGATCACCACAATGACTTTTAGGCCGGCCTCCAGCGTTTTTTTCAAAACAAATCGTGTCTGGGGAAGCGGCCCCTCGGATGCATCAACGAGGAGCAGCGCACCGTCGGCCATGGTGATGGCCCGCTCCACTTCTCCTCCGAAATCAGCATGGCCAGGGGTATCAATGACGTTTATTTTGACGCCCTTCCAGGGGACAGCGCAGTTTTTCGCAGCAATGGTGATGCCTCTTTCCCTCTCCAACTCCAAATTATCCATGATTCTGTCGTGTACTTCCTGCCCGGCCCTGATCAAGCCGCTCTGCTTGAACATGGCATCAACAAGTGTGGTTTTTCCGTGGTCGACGTGTGAGATAATCGCAATGTTTCTCAATCCAAAATTTCTCTCAATTTGCTTCATCCGTTTCTTAACCTTTCTCAGCCCACAGAGTGAAGCATCATGATGTCAAAAAAGAACCCGCAAGCTGCGGGCATTTGACGAGAGCTCCTACCCAGGTAAAGCATAATTTTTATAAAAGCACCCTGCACCAAGCGCAATCGGTTAGCAAGGTAATTATTTAAACCTCGATTGCAACGGGAAGTTTCGAGCAAGGCGGATCTGATCAAGAAAGCTTCGGCCGCCGATATGATCTTTCATGATCTGAAGCGGTTGGAATATTCCAAAAGCGCATATTTCCCCGTGCATCAAGACCGAGAAATGGTGCGCTTGAGTGGAGGGAGATAATGGTGCACAAAATGGTGGCCACTCCTGCTTCAGGGTACATTTTACGGTATTACGCAGTAAAAAGAGGAGGTTTCTCCATCGAAAGAATTCGGAAATTGTTTCGGGATCTACGCAATGAACCGAGATAAAGAAATTGAAGCACGCCAGTCGGCTATGAATGCTTTAGCTCCGCCAGTCTTGCCCGTAAATGTCTCTCACTGCGCACTAATGACGAATTCAGGTGGATTCATGATCTGCTTTTTCACACTGCAGAGACCCATCACCCTCACAATGGCCTTTTTATATCGTTCGGGAAATTCCGGGGGGAGACTCAAATCAATATTCATTTTTTCACACAATTCGTTTTTTTCATCAAATTCATAACTCATGGTCAGCGCCATATCTTGGACGGGTAACTCACGAGCCTGGCAAAATTCCAGTGCATAAATTCCTGCACAGGTCGCTATCGATATAAGGAAGAACTGGAAAGGCTCAGGGGCCGCGCCCTGCCCTCCGTTTTCGACGGATTGGTCCGTATGGATGATCATGCCGTCAACTTTGGCATCCACTCCCTTGCCGCCGGGAAAATAGACGTCAATACGCTTTTTCATGTCGACATATCCTTTCTATGAAATATACCTGATCAAAATCAGCAGCCAAACAGCACTTTAAACCGATCATGCGCTCGATGTGCTTACCGTTCGTTCAGGTCCGTGCACCGTACCTGGTAGACGCGTGCCGCCATGCCAGACCCAGTGCCTTGATTGCGGTTTCAGGCCGGGTGAAGACCGGAAAACCCCTGTCTTCCAGTCGCCCAGCCAGCTCTCTGGTGGACTGCGCGCTCGGTCCGTAGATCCAGGTCACCACCGGTTTCCTGTAGCGGTTCTTTATTCCTTCGTAGGCTTCAATATACCGCTCTATGATGTCTCCCGTGTAATTCGCCCACAAGACATTGAAAAGCGCATTCACATTTTCATCCGACATAACCGCATCAAGGATGTTGGGATAGCGATCAAACGCCTCCTTCACTGCTGCCATGACAGGACCGATATCAACGGGCATGGTTCCCAGCCCGGGAAAAATCGCATCGAGGAAGTCGGCCGTTTTAGTGCCCAACGAGGGGATGTCCAGCTGATACTTGGCCGCCTCATCGATCGCAAGGACGGCGATTCCACCCGTAAACGTGACAATACCCAATCGGTTCCCTTCCGGCAGAGGCTGGGAGGCAAAGACCTTGGGTATTTCAAACAGCTCAGCGAATGTATCGATGCGTAGAATACCTGCCTGGTTGCAGGTTGCTTCAAAGATCTTATCGTCAACGGCGAGTCCCCCGGTGTGTGAAACCGAGGCTTTCGCCCCTTCACGGGTTCTTCCGGCTTTCAAAATCAAAACAGGTTTTTGAGAGGCGACCCGCTTTGCGGTCCCCAGAAATTTTTTCCCATCGCAAATAGTTTCCAGATACATGCTGATGACCTGCGTATCCGGGTCGTCCTCCAGATATTCCAGCATATCGCATTCATCGAGATCACATTTATTCCCAAAGTCACAGATTTTGCTCACACCGAAACGCAATAGGGGGTAAGGGTAGGCTTGGGGATTGATCATCCCTGTTTGTGCGCACACTGCAACAGGGCCGTGTCTGAACTTGTAATATCCGGCCTCATAAGGACAGGGATTGAAACCGTTTGCGGTGTTGACAACACCCGCAGTGTTCGGGCCTATGATCCGTAACCCATGTTCACGTGCGTAACTCAGAAGTTCCTTTTGCAGGTGTTTTCCCTTCAAGTCTCTTTCAGCGAAACCGTCCGACACGACGATAAATGCCCTGACGCCACTTTGAGCACATTCCCGGACGACCTTCACAACGGATCGGGCGTTTATCAGAATGAAAACCAAGTCCACTGTTTTGGGGACCTCTTTGATGGAGGGATAGACCTTCAGGCCATGGACCTCCTTATACGCGGGGTTGACAGGATAGATCCGTCCACCGTATCCGGAATTCATTAGGGATTTCACGATGACGTATCCTCCGAAAAACCCTTCTTTGAATGAACCGATAATCGCAATCCTGCGCGGCTCGAAAAAACGCGAGACATTTCCTCGGTGAGAACGCTTTTTGTTTTCCGCTTCGTCCATCTGGAATTTACTCCTTTGCAGTCCATGCACGCTGCTTAAAAAGTCCACCCTTGTGCTTGAACCTTCTCCATTTTCACCGAACATCAGACAAGCAGGGCACACCGCATAATGCTCAGCATATGCCTGGATAAATCTATACCCCAACCGGCACGAATCCCTTCATATCAGGGCGCTGAAAGAATGGTTCGAATTTTGATTATTTCCAGGGCGGTTTGTCGATAAATCGGCGGCGGCAGGCTCATTATTCACGTAAGAATGGGATGTGTCCACTAAATTGTGGATGAATGCAACATCAACGATTGCCCATTTTTGTGCGAGGGCAAGAAACTGAACGAAATGCGGCGGCTCTAAAGCGTTTCACCTTCATCGATATCATCCGTGTCAAAGTCATCCGCATCATCAAGCGCATCGACATCAGGGGCGATATCCTTCTTTGCGAGTCGCTTTGCGAGCTTTTCTTCCGCCTTTTTCTTGCGTTTAAGTTCTTTCTGAAACTTTATAAAGCTATGTCTACCTTGTTTTGCCATAATCGCTCTTTCTTCCGTCAATACGCCGCATGCTCCGGCTCTTAATCATAATCAGAACGGTAAGGATGCGCGGGGAAGCAAGGGGAATTCTGATTTTCAAGCACGCGTTGCTTTCAAAAAACTGCCCCTTTTCGAAATCCCGGCATCAAAAGGCGGAATCAAGTAGGGGGCATTCACGATATACCGCGTCTTAATTCCTTATTATGTATCGAAAATGCCTCCGTTTAGGATCGAGAAGCGTCCATCGCGCATTGAATGTGGGTGGGTTGGTGCGGCTAGTAAAAGCGGCGTCCACCGCCGCTGCCTCCTCGACGGTTTGAGGATCGAGGGCGAGCCTGATTGACGGTAACGGTTCGCCCCTTCAGCTCCGTGCCGTTCAGGCCGTCAATCGCCGCCTGGGCCTCAGCCTCGGTGGGCATTTCGACAAAGCCGAATCCTTTTGATCTGCCGGTATACGTATCTGATATGACCTTGGCGGATTCCACATGTCCATAGGATTCAAAAGCTTTGTGCAGTTCATCTTCGGTGACGTCATAGGACAGGTTTCCTACATAGATATTCATGATAATGTTCCTCCTCCCTCAGAGTTCTGTTTGGGTTTTGATGTCCCCCATTTCCAAGGCATGCTTTTCTGATCAAACCTTTTGCAACTGCTGACGCTGACATCTTTTTACGCTCACCGAGAGTTAACGACCCTTAATTCCTGAAAACGCAAACGATGTGTTCATTCTCAAACGGGATGGATTTTCGAGCCTAGGATCTTATCAATCCACTGTTTTTTTTGCCGCAAAAATAGCAATACTTATCCCACACAGTGGGCCAGCTTACGGTTGAGGTCAGCTTGTCAACGGGGTTTCGATATAGTTCTGTCGGCTTTGACTTATCAGATCCTTTTCCGTAAACTTCCCGCGCTCCACACATTGCACACAAATACTTTCCTTTCGGATGGTATCCTAACTCCATGATGTCATTCCTTTTAGTTATTGGCTCAGTCCGTCCTGAATTTCACAGATAGCGAAAAGAGGAAGGTGCTGTCCGATGTAAGAACCTGAAAATACGGATACACAGTTACGATATCCATTTGATTACCACTGAGGGCCGTGTCCCCCAGGGATTGCAAAAACCCGGTCGCGATGAAAAAATCCTCACAGCGGCCAGTCGGGATTGCAGAAGTCAGTTGCAGGAAGGTGTGTGCTGACTGTCCGAAGGCAAATAGCTCGGCAGGCCTGATGCAAATGCGCTGTGGCTGAAAGCTTTCTAGCTCCCTTTTCAGGGAAGTAATGATGAGGCGGCTGAGAGAGGAAGAAAATTCCGGCCGAATGGCTTTACATCGTAGTCATTCGTACTCAATTCAGGAATTCCATCTACATGGAATGACGGCCTATTGAGGCTGTCAACAAGACCAAATATAAGATTCGTGACCGCTATGTATTTGCCTTTTTCTTAATTTATTTACACCCTACAAGTCGATAAGTCAAATGCTTTATATATAATTTAGGACAAGTCTTTGAACTTGACAAATCGCCTCATTTTGTACCGTATGCGGTTCCGGCCGGCCCGGTTCGAAACGCGTCTCTTGGAAATACCCGGTAACCGCATGTGATGTAGAAATGAATGAGAATCGGCGCCTTTGTGTTAGTGTGCCTGTCGCAAGTCGGGTCTTAAAAAATGGATAGGGATCGAAAAGCCCGAAGGCGCGCATATTTGCAAACGGGTCATCAAGGCCTGATTTCGACTTTATCCATCAAATACCTCTTGACGGCGTTAACGGGCACCTCTTTTCGATGGAAAATGCCTGCTGCAAGGGCGGCTTCGGCTTCGGTTTTGGTAAAGACCTCATGGAAATGTTCAACAGAACCGGCACCGCTGGATGCGATGATCGGGATCGAAACCGCCTTCCTCACCGAATTTATCAGTTCAATATCAAATCCCAGGTTTGTTCCGTCCCTGTCGATGCAATTCAGTAGGATTTCCCCCGCGCCCAGTTTTTCGCAGACCTGTGCAAGTGTCACCGCGTCCAGATCTTTGCCTTCGCGGCCCCCGCTGACGGTACACTGATACCAGCAGTATTTCTCGCCGTTGGGGCCTGGGACGGCGGTTTCGATGACCGGGTGTCTCACAGAATCGGGTGATGATACATACACCCTTTTGGGATCGATGGAGATGACAACCGCCTGGTTGCCGTAAACGCGGGAGATCTCCTCAATGGCACTTTTGCCTGTTTTCCGGCCCGTTTTCAGATACGCCTCTACGATCAAGACTGCGTCACTGCCGATGGATACCTTGTCCGCCCCGGACCTGAAATACTCCGTCGCCACATCCAGGGCCGAATATTCCCGGCCGTTCTTGTCTGTGTAATCCCGAATCCCTCCACCGATGGTCAGCGGAACAAAGACTTTTTCCGAGGTCCCTATCAGCACTTCAAGCATCGGCAGATCTTCAAGGGGAAAGTCCCTGAAACCCGTTATATTGAGAAATGCAATTTCATCGGCCCCTTCCTCATAATACCGCTTTGCAACTTCCACCGGTTTGCCGAAATTTCTGACAGCCCCATTTTCCCTGACATCGTAGCGATCCCCCTTGGTGACCACCAGGTCGCCCTGGTCATTGGATCGTACGTCCAGACAGGCAACGATTCGTTTGGCAAGTTGCGTTCCTCCTGAAACATGAATGACCGGCACCTGCTCGCGAGCGGATTCTAGAAAGTTTCTCAACACGGTGAGCCCTGCGCTGCCGCTTTTTTCAGGATGAAACTGGGTCGCGATGATGTTGTCCTTCTGAATTCCGCTGACAAACTCGTATCCATAGTTCGTTGTCGTGAGGATTACCGTGTCGTCATCGGAAATCACGTGATAGGAATGGACAAAGTAAAACTTCTCATTCCCTTGAAGACCGTTGAATATTTTTGAAGACATTTTGAAATTAAGCCCGTTCCATCCAATATGGGGCACTGCAAGATCGATATCAAACCGTTTCACCGATCCGCGAATAAAGCCCAGACCCTTGACACCAAACGCTTCATCGCTGCTTTCGACGAGCGCTTGGAGCCCCAGGCAGATGCCGAGAAACGGCCGGTTTGATTGGAGATACTTCCTCAGCGGTTCGACGAAGTTCTTCGCTTTGAGGGTCTTCATCATGTTGCCAAAGGCGCCCACTCCAGGAAACACAAGCTTTTCAGCGGAAAGAATATCCTCCCCGGTATTGACAATTTTGACCTTCTCCCCAAGGCTTTGGATGGCGTTAATGACGCTCCGCACGTTACCGGCGCCGTAGTCCAGGAGTGTGATCATTTCTTTATCCTCTTCATTGTATCAGAACATCTCTCTGCACATTAACAAAGGACACCCTGACTGCTTCTACCTTGAGAGCCGGGGAAAAGTCAAAGTGCAAAAGCTGAGTATTGTTTTGCATCAGATTATTCGTGTTTAGACAAAAAAACACATCAAAACAATATGTTGAAGGATTTCCAACTGCGGTCTGGAGATTTTGTCTGAAGAATCAACCGCTGGATTTGGAAGAACCAAAGACCTAAAATGCTGCCCTCTGGCCAAATGGTCATGAAATTTGACAGATGTCATTGTTTCAGATATAAATCTATAATTAAATCCATTGGTTGACGGTTTATTATGTTGCTTTCCGGAAATCTGGCCAAGCACCTTAACCACAGGAGGGGGACGATGAAAGCTAGAGGGAGTACAACCTGGCCGCTTCTTTTTTCTTTATTTCTTTTTATTGTGCCTATCGGAATGCCGACCTCGGTATCTTGGGCAGCGGAGACACCAGCGGGCAATTTGGTGTTGATCCTTGATGCCTCGGGAAGCATGTGGGGGCAGGTGGAGGGTAAGGCCAAAATAGCCATTGCAAAGGAGGTATTGGCAGGCCTTATTGAGGATTTGCCGAAGGACCTGAATGTTGGTTTGGTTGCTTATGGGCACCGGCGCAAGGGGGACTGCAACGATGTGGAGGAGCTTAAACCCCTGAGCATGCTCGACAAGGCAGCACTGATTAGAAAAATCAAAGCCATCAGTCCCAAGGGCAAAACTCCCATCACCCTGTCCGTTAAATTGACCGCTGAGAAGCTCAAGACTCTGGAGGATGAGACGACCATTATCCTTGTCTCGGACGGCAAAGAAACCTGTGAGGGAGACCCTTGTGCGTTGGTCAAGGAACTCAAGCAGAGTGGTGTCAGGTTCGTGATGCATGTCGTAGGGTTTGACGTGACAGAGGAGGAGCGAAAGCAATTAGAGTGTATTGCCGGGGCAGGTGGCGGTACATACTACGCAGCCAAGAACGCGGGCGAATTCCAGATGGCGGCCAAGGCGGTGGTCCAAGAAACCCAGACGGTGGGTTTTCTGAAAGTGACTGCGTTGAGAAACGGGAAAGCAGTCGGGGCCCACATCGATGTATTTGTCCCTGAAATGGAAGAGAGTGTGAAAACAACAACCTCATCCACCAGTATCGAAAAACCTGTAATAATCAGGCTGAAACCGGGTGCTTATACCGTCAGGGTCACGGACACCGGACTTACGGACAGACCGAGCATAACCTTTCCCGGCGTTGAAATTGAAGTTGGCAAGACCGTTGAAAAGACAGCGGAGTTTTCCGCAAGTTATCTCAAGGTCATGGCGACCAAGGACGGCAAACCGTTCAAAGCCTGGGTATATATTTACCGGCCTGGGGAGAAAGAACCACTGACCTACAAGCATTCGACGGAGAAAAGTCCTGCTTCATTCAAGCTGCTTCCCGGGGTCTATGATATCAAGGTGAGAGATGACTCGGTACCTGAAAAGCCTGAGGTTAATGTGAAGGGGGTGGAGGTCAGGGCGGGTGAAACCCTGGAAAAAATTGTTGAGTTCACAGGAGAAGGAGTTCTTGAGGTTTCCCCGGTCAAAGCAGGCAAACTGTTCAATGCGTGGGTATATATTTACCGGCCCGGGGAGGAGAAACCACTGACTTACAAGCATTCGACGGAGAAAAGTCCTGCTTCATTCAAGCTGCTTCCCGGGGTCTATGATATCAAGGTGAGAGATGACTCGGTACCTGAAAAGCCTGAGGTTAATGTGAAGGGGGTGGAGGTCAAGGCGGGTGAAACCCTGGAAAAAATTGTTGAGTTCACAGGAGAAGGAGTCCTTGAGGTTTCTCCGGTGAAGGAAGGCAAGCCATTCGCAGCTTGGGTATATATTTACCGACCTGGGGAAGAGAAACCACTGACCTACAAGCATTCGACGGAGAAGTTGCCTGCCGCATTCAAGCTGCTCCCCGAAATCTATGATATCAAGGTGAGAGATGACTCGGTACCTGAAAAGCCTGAGGTTAATGTGAAGGGTGTGAAGGTCAAGGCGGGTGAAACCCTGGAAAAAATTGTTGAGTTCACAGGAGAAGGAGTCCTTGAGGTTTCTCCGGTGAAGGCAGGCAAACTGTTCAATGCGTGGGTATATATTTACCGGCCCGGGGAGGAGAAACCACTGACCTACAAGCATTCGACGGAGAAAAGGCCTGCCGCGTTCAAGCTGCTTCCCGGGGTCTATGATATCAAGGTCAAGGATAATTCCACTAAGTCGGTCAAGGAGTTAAATGGCGTCACCATTGAGTCGGGAGAGACGCAGACCATGGAAGCCGTTTTTTAGGCCCTTGTGGAATGACGTCGCGCTTCGGGATTTCGGTGCCATAACCTTCAACGTGACTGCTGCCTGCGGGCGGAAAAGGAGGGATTATGCAAAAGAGAATTGTTGGATTTATCACCGTAATACTTGTGGCATTGGCGCTGTTTCTTTTTCGTGTTCCTGTCCAGGCGGTAGAATTCACTGCGGACTGGTTCAACACCCGGCAGAGTGTAACCAATCAGGGGAAAATCTATGTCAAAGATGACATGATCTGCATTGAAGTTCTGGAAGGTCCCGAGCTGGGGATCATCATTGCGGATCAGGGAAAACGGTTTTCCATTGTTATGTTGCCGAATGAGAAAATCTACATAGAGGTCCCGAAAAACTTGAGCATATTAGAGCCTGACACCGACATGATAATGGGGGCTGAGAAAAAGCTCAAGGGAACGGAAACGGTGAACGGGCGCTCCTGTGACAAGTATCAGTATGTTACAACGGGCACAACCACAGCCACAATAACCCAGTGGATTGCCAAGGATCTCAAGTATCCGGTTAAAATCGTTTACCATGGGGAAGGCGGCAATACTGCCGAAGTAATAAACATTAAGGAAGGTCCAGTTGGCGCAAATGCTTTTCATGTGCGGCCAGGATACACGAAAAAGGAGGTTGGAAAGGTTGGGAAGCTCACAAAAGGCCGGCCGGTGAAAAAGGTGGCGGAATTTTCCCTCAAGGGTGAGGGTCGGGACATGGACCTGACAAGCATTGAGAAAAATGTTCAGCCCGGCCAGGATCTCATGATCATCATCGAGGGCGACTCCCGTTATCGAGTGGAATCCAAAGGGAAATTTTCGCTTCATAAGGGAGCCAAAAGAGAAAAAATCAAAGAGCTCAGGTTTACCCTTAAACCCGGTGAAGAAAAATCCTGGGACTTTCCCGCGGACCGGGAGATCAATTCAGTCAGTTTCGGTGTCTACGGTAAGGGAGACATAAAGGTAAGGATCGAACAGGGGGACGGGGGCCGTGATCAGGCCGTGAAAGCGCAAAAGCCTTCTGAGGATGATCAGGCCTTGAAGTCAGCTGAGAAGCCACCTGCCGGAAAATTAGAGCTCTCCAATATCGTCTTCTGTTCAATAAAACCGAAAGGCTACATGGTTTACAACGAGCACCCGAAGGCAACATATAAACCAGGTCAAACCGTCTGGATCTATATGAATTTGGACGGCGTAAGTCATAATCCGAATCCTGATGGGACAAAGGAAGTATGGATTAAGCTACACCTACGAGTAAAAGCGCCCAATGGAGATACCCTGCTGGACCAAGACTTATATAATGAGCATAAAAATTATCAGAAAAAATTCAATCCGGGTGAAATGTTTTTGAGAGTGAATTTAAATACAGTATCGGGAATGGCTGAAGGACGATATATCGTTGAATTGGAGTTAAAAGACAATCTTGCGGGCGAACAAGCCTCTGCATCAAGTGTCTTTTCACTGAAAAAATGAAAAGACGGAACCTGAAGTGTGACTGAAAGAAGAGTAGGAAATTTAGTATGGAGATAGAGATTAAGCATAGCCCGTCGACAAGTATTCTTGGGGCGACTTGGATATTTCAAGACTCCAAGTTCATCGTCTGCTATCTACAGGTTATTGTTTGACTCTGCAATTTATCAATCTGTATCCCTACAAAAATATCTGCGGTGTATAGGGGTGAATCATGAATATCATTCGGGTTTTAAGGAACGCAATTGTCGTATCGGCCCTTGTTTTATTAGTTGTTCCAGCCCCATTGCTTGCCGGCGAGTCTAAGAAAACAATTCCCATACGCATCCGAATCAATATCGATTGGAACCATAGAGGCAGCGGCAACACTCGAAGCATCGGAACATTCATGGTCAATGTGACAGGCAAGGCCAAATTGACCGAAGAGAAAGGTGAGCATTTAAAATATGAACCAGACGGAATCCAGGCAACGGGAAAATACAATGAGAGAATCGTTATGGAAAAACCCGAATCCAAGTGTTACCAACAGGTCATTGGTCGAATCGAGGCCTCCGGCACAGTTCCGATCACTAGCAGCGGGGAAGGGGCGGTCAGTGGCCGGGGCGGAAGCATCACTATCTCAAAAAATTTGGGCCATTTGGGAACGATTGCCGCCATGCAATATCAGGGGCAGGTCAACACGGATTCGATATTATTTCCAAAAAAGAATTCTCGCGATGACAACTATACGGCGTTCCTGGTTGCCGGCTTCAAGGCCACAATAAAAAATGGGCTGTGTGATGGTCCTGCAAATATCAGGGAAGGCGTGATTCCTGTTGTGCTCACTATTTTCAAGGAACTTGACCCCACGGGCATGCACGGCTCCTATAGTTGGCAGGCCGAAGCGACCCCTCCCCCTTCCAGGATCTATATCGGTGATTTTCATGACGACATACGCCTCGGCCCGGCCAAGGGCAAAGGGGCCCACTGCAGAGTTGGTTGGACCTTCGGTGAGGTCAAACCTATCGTCCAGATTTGGTGCGGGCAGAAGAACATTACTGATCAAAAAAGTCAGGATGTGCTTGTCGGGCAAAAGATCGAGCTAGAAGCCGTGGTGAAGCCGCCCGGGTTTTCACTGAGTGAGCCGAAATGGGATATTGATGGGGATAAGAATGGGAATATTGTTGGTGGTTGGGTGGCGACAAAGGAGAACGCCCATGTAATACCTGTTGAGCGGCACAGCAAGCGGATCGCGTTCTGCTGGGTGGATGGCGCATTTACCGGGGCTCCCATGAAACTGAAGTTTTCAGGGGCAGTTGATGGCCAACAAGTAGATGCAAAGACGACGTTTAACGTGTTTAAGCCTAAGATAAACGAGAAAAAAGTGGTTCCGGCTAAGAAAGTCACCGTTGGCCTTATGCCGGATGAAACTGTGAAGATCGGGGTCAAATCTTTAATATTGACAAATTAATTCCGTCGTATAATATCCAGTTATGGCAAGACCGCTTAGAATCCAATATCCCGGTGCCTACTATCATGTCACCTGCCGAGGGAACGAACAGAAAGCGATTTTCCTCGATGATCGAGACCGCGAAGTCTTTTTCGAAAAACTCATCCTTTCCTTGGATACCTATCATGTTTATCTTTTG
>JAWOGN010000299.1:0-16264 GCA_046496815.1 Desulfatiglandaceae bacterium | reverse complement strand
AAAAGCTTCTTGACGCGAAATTTGAGCTACGGTAAAGAAACTGTCTTAATGTCAACAGGATATCTGTTTTTCAATTGAAGCTCTCTACACTGGAGGTGCGAGATAAGGTGGACTTGTCCGATTCGATGCTATTGGGCGTTGAGGGCTTGGAAAAACGCTTCGGCGGCATTCTGGCTTTGACGGATTACGGCATCGAGATCCAAAAAGGTGAATTGGTGGGTCTGATCGGCCCGAACGGGGCGGGAAAAACCACCGTATTCAACCTCGTATCGGGAGTCCTCAAATCCACCCGGGGTCGCGTCGTTTTCGCCGGACAAGACATCACCCATTCAAGGCCCGATCAGAACGCACGCTTAGGGCTTGCCCGCACATTTCAAAACATCCGGCTTTTCAACGAACTCTCCGTCATCGACAATATCAAGGTCGCCTTTCACATGCGAACCGGGGAAGGGCTTTTCCAAACCCTTTTGAATCTGCCCCGGTACAGAAATAAGGAACGTGAAATGACGCGTCGCGCATTGGAGCTGCTCGAATTGATGGAGCTGGTCGATGTCAAAGACGAACCTGCGAAGAATCTGCCCTTCGGATTGCAGCGGAAAGTTGAAATCGTGCGAGCCCTGGCAACTGAGCCCAAGCTCCTGCTGCTCGACGAACCCGCTGCCGGCATGAATATCCATGAAACCGAAGGGTTGATCCAGACGATCGGCAATATCCATCAGGAATATCAGCTGACCATCTTTTTGGTGGAGCATGATATGAAGATGGTCATGGAAATCTGCGAACGCATTCAGGTACTGGACGGAGGGCGCGTGCTGACCACGGGCGACCCGGAGCAGATCCGGAATGACCCGCGGGTCATTGAAGCCTATCTGGGCTCTCGCAGGGAGGCCTGCGATGCTTAGTATCGAGGATATCCATGTGTACAGGGGGCGCACTTACGTGCTCAAGGGTATCAGCCTGCGGGTGGAATACGGACAAATCGTTGCACTGCTGGGCGCCAACGGTGCGGGAAAAACCACCACCCTTCGAACCATTTCAGGTCTCTTACGCCCCAATGAGGGCCGCATCCTGTACCGGACGGAGCCGAACCGGAAAAAAATCGATATATCCCGTATCGCGCCCGAAGAGATCGTGCGGATGGGTATTTCTCATTGTCCTGAGGGGCGTGGGGTATTTTCCGAGCTTTCCGTCAAGGAAAACCTTATGGTGGGTGCCTACCTCAGAAATGACAAGCCCGCAGTTTTGAAGGATTATGATCGGGTCTGCGAGATGTTCCCCATCCTCAAGAAAAGACCCAACCAGGCGGCAGGAAGCATGTCCGGGGGTGAGCAGATGATGCTGGCACTGGGACGGTCCCTGATGAGCCACCCGAAACTGTTGATCCTGGACGAACCCTCGCTGGGGCTGGCGCCGAATTTGGTCGATATGATTTTCGATATGCTGGCCCGGATCAACACGGAAGGCGTGACAATGCTGCTGGTCGAACAAAATGCGGTGATGGGCCTCCATCTGGCCCACCGCGCCTACGTTCTCGAAATCGGCCGCGTAATTCTGTCCGGGACGAGTAAGGATCTCGCCTGCGACGAGGCCGTGCAAAGGGCCTACCTGGGGGGAAGATAATGAGCGGCGGCTATGTGGCACAACAACTTATCAACGGCCTTATCCTCGGCAGTATGTACGCCCTGGTTGCCATCGGTTTTTCCATGATATACGGCATCATACGGCTGATCAATTTCGCACACGGCGATGTGGTCATGATCGGGGCCTTTGTAACTCTCGGTTTGGCCCAGGTTGTCGGGGTCCCGTTCCCGCTGGTGGCCGTTGCGGCACTGGCAACGGGTGCGGCCATGGGAATCATTATCGAGCGGGGCGCTTTCCGACCCATGCGCGGCGCGCCGCAGGTGACGGGGTTTATCGCCTCCCTGGCCGTTTCCATCATGCTCCAGAATCTCGGCATCCTCATCTTGACCGGGCAGCCCCGTAATTTTGCATTTCCCGACTATTTGCAGAAGGTAATCCGTGTGGGCGCAGTCAGTTTTCGGGTCATCGACCTGTGTATCATGCTCTCGGCCCTTGTGCTGATGTGCGGGCTTATCTTTCTGGTTCAAAAAACCCGCCTGGGGATGGCCATGCGGGCAACAGCCGAAAACCTGGATGTCGCGCGCCTGATGGGTATCAACATCAATCGAACAATCATGGCAACCTTTGCCTTGGGTAGTTGTCTGGCCGGCATTTCCGGGCTCATGTGGGGGGGCAAATTCGGTCAGATCGATCCGCTGCTGGGGTTCGTTCCCGGTCTCAAGTCGTTTGTGGCAGCCGTCATCGGGGGCGTGGGGTCCATACCCGGCGCTATTTTGGGCGGTTACATACTGGGCCTGTCCGAAGTCCTTTTTGTGGGGCTTTTGCCGCCGATCTATTCCGCCTACCGCGACGCATTCGTTTTCTCCACACTCATCCTGATTCTGCTTCTCATGCCCAACGGTCTACTCGGAAAACGAATGGAGGAGCGCGCGTGATGGGGCGGCAACGAAACAAACTGATGTTTCCGGCCTTCATCGTTCTGGGTGTGGTTTTTGTGCTCGTGGCCCGCCACACCCTCAATGATTACATTCTTTCCATTATCAACTTTGTGGGTATCTACATTATCCTGGCTGTGAGCCTCAACATCACCAACGGCTTTACCGGTCTTTTTTCTCTCGGGCACCCCGGTTTCATGGCCATCGGCGGTTATGTGACGGGCATCCTTACTTTCCCGGCCGGACGAAAATCCATGCTTTTGCCGGACATGCCTGCGTGGCTTGCAGGAATAGAAACCCCGTTTTTCCCGGCACTGCTCATCGGGGGCGTGTGTGCTTCTATCACAGCGCTCTTTGTGGGCGTACCCGTCCTGCGTCTTCGGGGGCACTATCTGGCGGTGGCCACCATGGGCTTTTTGATTATCGTACAGGTGCTGATCATCAACATGGAAAGTCTGACGAGAGGCCCGCTCGGACTCAACGGCCTCCCGCTCTTCACCAATTTGTGGTGGGTTTTTCCCTGGGTGGTGGTGACCCTTTACGTGAGTTGGAAAATCAAATTTTCTTCCTATGGCCGTTCGATGTTGGCGGTTCGGGAAAATGAAATGGCCGCACAATGTCTGGGCGTGAACCTTTTTCGCACGCGCATCGTCTCGTTTGCGATCGGCGCTTTCTTTGCAGGCGTAGCCGGGGGGCTGTGGGCGCACCTTGTCAGCGCCATTACTCCCGGCTCTTTTTCGCTGATCTTGGCATTCAATATCGTCGTCATGGTGGTTGTGGGCGGGAGCGGCAGCATCTCCGGCTCATTTATCGCCGGCATTCTGTTCACCATGCTCACGGAGGTCTTCCGGCCGTTGGAGGAAAGCCTTGACATGTATGGACTGGGTGAAGTTCTCATGGCGTTGGTGCTCATCGTCATTCTGATTTTCAGGCCGGGAGGGCTTTTTGGGAGCAGGGAACCCGGGTTCTTGATTCACAATGAGAAATAGAAGACACTTTATTACTTGAAGCGAAGGTCCACAACGCGTTACAATTCAGAAAAATCGGGATAAAGTGGGAAAACGGTTCCCACTTGCACATAGCGGAGATTGCTCCGCCCATAAAAACCAAAGAAGGAGGTACGTAACAATGAGGAGAAAAACTGTGTTAACGCTGGCAGCAGTCGTGCTGTCCCTGGTACTGGTCTTCCCTGCATTGGGATCCGAAACCAAAACAATCAAGCTGGGGGCTCTGTATAACCTGACGGGCGGGATGTCCTCCATCGATGCTCCCGCACTGAATGGAGCGAAGCTCCAGGCCAAGCTGATCAATGACGCGGGCGGAGTCCTTGGCGGTCAAATGCTGGAGGTGGTCGGCATCGACACCAAGACCGACCAAAAAGCAGCCGCCACCGGCGCTAGAAAGGCCCTTTCGATGGGTGTGGTGGCCGGACTGGGATATGGGGACACGACGTTTGTGATGGCGGCGGCCCCCCTGTTCCAACAGAAGGGGATTCCTTTTGTCACTTCCGGCGCAACCCATCCGGAGTTACCGAAGTGGGTCGGAGACTGCATGTTTATGACGCCGTTCGGCGACGATGATCAGTCCTTTGCCATCGCGGATTTTACGATCAAGCAGTTGAAATTAAAAAATATTGCGGTCTGGACCGATAACTCCATGGACTTCACCAAGGCCCTTTCCAAGTTTTACAAACAGCGGATCGAGGAACTGGGCGGCAAAATCGTGCTGGAGGATTTCTTCATGATGGGTGACAAAGATTTTTCCGCGCAGATTGCCCGCCTGAAGAGTGCCAATGCGGATGCGGTCTTCGTTTCGGCCATCCCCAATGAAGCGGGCTTGACCGTTAAGCAGATCCGGGAAGCCGGACTGAGCCTTCCCATCGTGAGCGGCGACGGATTTGACACGGAATTGGTGACCACCGTTCCCGGACCCAAGCTCGCCAATGACGTATATTTCTCCACGCACACTTACAGGGAAGATACGCGACCGGAAGTCCTCAACTTCATCAAGGAATACGAAAAAGAATACGGCCGCCCGCCGGAGAACGCATTTGCGGCCCTTGGTTTTGATGCCGTGGGTTTGATCGCGGACGCCATCGAGCGCGCCGGCAGCACCGAACCGGACGCTCTGAAAAAAGCTCTGGGCGCCACGCAGGGATTTAAGGCCGTCACCGGTGAAATCACGTATGCCAGGCCGACCGGCGTGCCGGTAAAGGGTGTTTCCATCATCGGAGTCAAGAGCGGCAATTATAAAGTCATGGAGGTCTGGTATCCAAAATATTAGAACACGGCCACACACGTCCCCCACCGTCCTGTGGGATGGCGGGGGAAAATTTGTGCGATTTTCCGGAGGGAGCGGATATGGAGCGTATCAAATTACAGGAAAACAATGAACGTCTTATCAAGGAAGCGAAAGTTGATAAAGCGATTCTGGCGATCGGCTCCACGGAGAGCCACGGAGAGCACCTGCCTTTCGGAACGGACACGTTCGTTTGTTATGATCTCGCGCTGGAGTTGGCCGACAGGCTTGAAAACACGGTTGTCGTTCCGCCTCTGTGGTATGGCGTGAGCCAGCATTACCGCCACAAGCCCATGTGTATCACCCTTTCAAACGATACGCTCACGCGCGTATTGAAAGACGTGCTTGAGTCACTGATCTACTGGGGAATCAAGAAAGTGCTCATTATCAACGGTCACGACGGCAACATCCCGCCCATTGAAATTGCAAGTCGGGACATCAAGACGGCGCATCCCGAAATGGGACTGGCCGTGCTGGATGCCTGGTGGCAAACAGCGGGAAACCTGCTGCCCAAAGACACATTCGAGGTCTGGAACGGTCTGGGTCACGGCGGGGAGGGGGAAACCTCCATCGCATTGGCGATTTTTCCGGAACTCTGTGACATGACGCGTGCCAAAGGAATGATTCCCGAGATGGACGACAACGTCAAACTGATCTGGAACTTTGAAGAACTTACCGATTACGGGGCCAGCGGAGCGCCGGAGAAGGGCACCGCCGAAAAGGGCCAAAAAATGAAACAGGTCCTGATAGACTATCTCGTGGACTTTGTGAAACGAATGGATCGCCAGGGTTGGCGTTACGAAAAGCGAGCGACCTGAATGACTGTCGGAGGCATCCTGAATCCGGCATGCTGATGCCAATGGGTGACTCCGGCGGTCCGTTCGTCCTATTTGTGCACTTTCCTTATGAATTCCTCCACTTCGGGGATGCCCCCCTGATAAATCAAATACCCGTTGTAGGGTTCTCGCTGGGTGATATCCCTTGAGATCGGCGTCAGCATCATCTCCTTGACTTTTTCCAGGTCATCGGTTTGACCGAGTGCCCAGCCAAGTTTTACATAAGCCACTTCCGGCAGCATATTCTCGGCAGGGATGACCCCGAAGCTCATCAGTTCCCTGCCGGTTTCATAGACCAGCATATGCACATACCCCCAAAGCGTCTGCACGGTCATATAAACCGCAATGTCGGCCGCCTTACACTTTCTGATGGGTTCATAGAGGGGTTTGTTGACATGCCCCAATCCCGTCCCGGCGATGACAATGCCCCTGTAACCGTTATCGATGAGGGAGTAGACCATGTCGGGATGCATGTTGGGGTAATAGTAGAGCAGGGCGACCTTTTCTTCAAAATAAGGAAGAATATGGACGTTCTTGTCCTTGCGACGCCGCTTGTAATCATCCCTCAGCGGAGTGATTTTATTCCGGGTCACCATGGCCAGGGGAACATCACCGATGGTCCTGAAGGTCGACCGGTAGGAGGAATGCATTTTTCGCACTCGCGTGCCCTGATGGAGGAGCGCGTATTCATCGGAGGTGGGGCCGAACATGGAGACCATCACTTCAGCGATGTCCGAGGTGGCCGCAGCGGTGGTTGCATGGATGAGGTTTAAGGCCGCATCCGAGGAGGGCCTGTCGGAAGACCGCTGGGAACCGACCAAGACAACGGGAACCGGACAGTTCTGGACCATGTAGGAGAGGGCGGCGGCGGTGTGGTGCATGGTATCTGTTCCGTGACCGATAACGATGCCGTCGACACCTTTCTTGATCTCTTCTCCGATGGATATGGCGAGCTTCTTATATTCCCGGGGGCCCATGTTTTCGCTGAAAACAGCCACCACCTTTTCCGTTTCCAGGTTGCAGATGTCTGCCAGTTCGGGAACGGCGCCGTAAAGCTCCCCCGGTGAGAATGCCGGGATTACCGCGCCGGTTCGGTAGTCAAGCCGGGAAGCGATGGTACCCCCGGTTCCAAAAAGTTTGACGCGAGGCAGTTTCTCTGAAAAGGGAAACGCCTTTTCCGGGATCCGGTAGTGGGCCTCCCGGTACCCGATTTCCTTGATGTCCGTAATCGTGTTGACGGCAATGCCCACATTGTACCCTGTGGCCAGTTTCAAAACGATGTGGAGATCATCATCATTCTCAGCCCGAGGCAAAACGATACCCGTAAATTCCCCGCGGGTGGTCTTGACTCGGGCCTCGCTCCACACACGAATATGAAATTGCTTGAGAACAGACAGGGCATTTCCCCTGTACCCTTTGAATTGCTCAATCATGATCGACCGCTTCCTCGGAGAGGGCGTTGTCTATTTCTTTTTTCAGTTCCCTCAGGGCGATGTTGCCCACCGCCAGGGGTCTCAGGTTGCCCATGATCCAGCGGCTCTCAGCCCCGGGATTCTTCGAGGTTTTGATCTGTCGAAACAACCTTCGAAGACTGCCAAGATTATTCATCACCTCCTCCAGGTTCACCGTTTTGTATTCGATGGTATTGAGGACGTAGCGGTAATCCATCTTGGGATATTGATATATGACCGGAAGCATTTCTTTGGCCAATTCCGGTGTGAGATTCCGTTCACGAAGGAACCTGATCAGATCGTAAACCTTCTCATAGTCAAAGGGTTTCCCGGGTTCGCCCCGGCCCTCCAGGTGCTTTAGATTATGGGCAAAAAGCGTTGCCGCAAATACCGGATCCAGGTTGAAATCGTTGACGATCCGCTCCATAATGGGCATGAGATTGTTCCGCAAGAGGTAGGTTCGGCTGTCTTTTGGGACCCGCCACGTTGTCAACTGGTTCAGTCGCATTTTGAGATCCACGGGGAGTCTTTTTCGAATCGCCTCGATGGTCTCATCACGGATCGGGATGGGTGCGGAATCCGTGTCCGGGTACATCCGGTCCGCACCCGGCAAAACCCTCTCAAAAACCGTGGTGCCGTCCATCAGCGCCTTTCTCGTTTCGTTGGGAACCCCTGCGAAGGCCAACCGGCATCGCTCTTCAACGGTTTCCAGGGCGGTTTGCAGATCTTCTTCAGGAGTCCAGATGACAATTTGGGCATCATGGGGACCGCTTCCCAACAGCCTGCTGCGCTTTGTCAGGAGCGCTTCGTTGAAGACCGGTTTTAGGTCCTCGGAATGGACCATGTTGGGTCTTTCAAGACAAGCGATCACCTTGAGCCGCCCCACCAACTCATCGGCGAATGTCTGCCCGGGCTGGGTGAAGAAAGAGAGAATCCCCTTGAATTCCGGCAGATTTCCCGCCACAAGCTTCCAGCCCCTGTCCATGGCAGACTTGATCGGCGGATACCGGATGTCGGACACATCAAAATTGAAGGTCTTGAAAACGGGCTTCCATTTTGTGGGGGTCGGAATCCGACTTAGAAGTTCCTTTCTTATTTCCAGGAGCGCCTTCTGGCGAAACGCCTCGTTATGGGTCAGTTCGGGGATCCAGCTGATATGGGAGACGCCTTTTATTTCAACCCGTGTTCCGCCGTCAATGCTGACGTTCACGTCCTCACGCGCCGCCCCGATGCCGACCCTGACCTTTCCGGTGCTTCGGTTGAGGAATCGGATAAAATGGGCCGCTTCCCGGACTTCTTCCGGGGTCTGCATGTCGGGGTAGGTGACCGTTTCGATCAGTGGAATGCCCAGCCTGTCGGTGGCGTAAACGCGCTCATGTCGGATGTCGGACACCTCACGGCAGGCGTCCTCTTCCACACTCAGTTGAATAATCCTCACCTGCTTGCCGGACAATGGGATCTCTCCTTCGATCCCCACAATGGCCGTTCTCTGAAACCCCGTGGGGATACTCCCGTCAAGGTACTGTTTACGGGTGATGTGAAGCTCTCCCACAATATTCTGTTTCAAGAGGAGGGAAATTTCAATGGCGTATTCCAGTGCCTCCGGGTTGATCGGAAAGGGCGGGGTGTCATCTATTTCATAGGTGCAGGTCGTCTCATTCTTGATGCGGT
This sequence comes from Desulfatiglandaceae bacterium, assembly GCA_046496815.1. Classification (GTDB taxonomy): domain Bacteria; phylum Desulfobacterota; class DSM-4660; order Desulfatiglandales; family Desulfatiglandaceae; genus JAWOGN01. The sequence goes on along the minus strand of JAWOGN010000299.1, from coordinate 7,492 downwards.
AGGTGATGGTCTTCTTTGTCTTGAATTCCATAAGCGCCGTGCCGTCATAGGTCCCCATTTCAGAGAGAGTGGGGCGCATGTGACGAATAATCTCGGCATCATAGTCGTCGAAATTCTGGTAATTTCCCACCGGACACCGGCAAAACAGTTTTTCCTTCGTTTTGAGCTGTTGATGGATTTCCAGACCGCTCCTGAACCCCAGTTGTTTATAGATCTCGGGCTTCGCGGTTTTTCGCGACACGTAACCGACCTTTTCCATGCTCCTTTCGTGGTTCCGTTTCGGATCAAAAGCCGTTTTCATGCGATTCTTATTCAAATGCTCTCCGCCCATTCATCCGTAAAAAGAATCCCTTCCCGGCAGGCCCTTCAGTCGAGTGTCAGGGTTTTTCTCACCAATAATTCGTGTGTGAGCGCCCTCTTCTCCAAAGAAGGGCCGGAGGGGATTTCACTCCCATGTCGCGCTTTAAGCAACCCCCCTTTACAAAAGGGGAACTTGAAAAAGGATTTTGTCGGTTTACTTTCTCTAACCTATTATAATATCTTTCATTTGATTCGAGTTCAATGGTTAAGAAACCCTTGGATCCTTCGCGTTAACTAAAACTTTGTTTTCATGCTATGGGAATTGAAGTCATATCTTCAATTCTCCGGGACTTTTTCATCCTTGACCCATTTTTACCGGCTGATGTAAACACAGAATTTCGTGAGCGTTTTCCACCGATGTTCCAGTTTTGTATAAGGACGTCGGGGAATTTTAAAATCCTCTAAAGTGGGGAGAAAGGTCAACGTGAACCCGTGAAAATTGATTTACACATTCATACCCGGGACTGCTCGGACGGCAACATGACCACGGCGGAAATCTTTGAAGCGGCACACCGGCGTCAGATTGGGGTGATATCCATAACCGACCATGACTCGATTGATTGCCAACAAGCCGCCGCGTCACTCGCAGCGAAATATGGGATGCAATACATCACGGGGGTGGAGCTGAACATCGCTTTTTCACACCCGCGATATCGCGACGCAAAGCCGGTGGCCCTTGATGTGCTGGGGTACCGGTATGAAATCGGTAACGCAGCGCTCACCCGGAAGCTCCGGGAACTGAGAGAATACCGAAAAGTCAGGGCTGAAAAAATCCTGGAAAAGATCAATCGAGAGCTGTCAACAGCCCGTTTGATCCCGTTTACCCATGAGGACCTTGTCGCGATAGCGGAAACGGTGGACGGTGCATTCGGCCGACCCCACATCGCGGATTACATGGTGAGAAAAGGCGTGGTTGCCGACAGACAGGAAGCCTTTGACAAGTACCTGGTCAAATGTAATGTTCCAAAAATGCCGGTGTCACTCGAAGCGGCCAGTAATTTGATTCGGGGCGCAGGTGGAAAATTAATCCTCGCCCACCCCAACGATCCCAATGGAACTTCTCTTTTTTCCCTGACCGCCTCCATCGAAGCGCAACAGCAGATCATCAAAGAAACCATGTTGCCCTATCTTGACGGCATCGAGTGCTGGCACTCACGACATGATATAACTTCAACTGCAAAGTACCTTGAGTTTGCAAGAAAAGAGGGTCTGATGGTTACCGGAGGGTCCGACTGTCATCAAAAACCCGTCTTATTGGGAAATCCGGATGTTCCGATATTCGTCGCCGAACAGTTCGGCTTGAAGTTGGAGGGCGCCTCATGATGTCTTCCATGATTGAAGATCTGAAAAACCCCCGGGCACTCCCCGATGAGACCGACGCGGTTTCCGTCGTTCAAACTCACATTTCTATTGTTTTCGTGGCGGACAATTTCGTCTACAAAGTCAAGAAACCGGTGGATTTTGGATTTTTGGACTTTTCCACTCTGGAAAAGAGAAAATACTTCTGCGAGCAAGAAATCAGGCTGAATCGAAGGCTCTCCACCGATATCTATCTGGATGTTTTGCCCGTCACATTGGAGGGAGGCAGGCACAGTTTAAGAAGCGGCGATGGAAAGCCTGTCGAGTACGCGGTCAAGATGAGACGAATCCCGGCTGAAACGTTAATGAAATCGATGTTTCACAGGGGTGAACTCACAGAAAGCCATCTGGAAAGCATCTCCAATGTGCTTGCAACTTTTCATTCCGGCGCACGCAGTACGGCTGAGATAGACAAATTCGGTGAAGCGGAGGCGTTTCGTGTGAATACGGATGAAAATTTTGTGCAGGTCGAAAAATACATCGGTACGACGATCTTGCAGAAGGAATTTGACGCGCTCAAGAAATGGACAATGAACTTTTACCAAACCAACAGGGAAGAATTTGCGGACCGGATAAAGGCCGGCAGAATTCGTGACTGTCACGGCGACCTTCACATGGAGCACATTTGTCTGAGCGAGGACATTTCCATCATTGATTGTATCGAATTCAATGACCGGTTTCGATACGGCGACACCTTGGCCGACATCGCCTTTCTCCTGATGGACCTGGAATATCACGACGGCTGGAGAGTATCGAAAACGCTATGGAAGCACTACAGGGACCATGCAAATGAGAAAAACGTCGACTCCCTGCTTACTTTCTACAAAACTTACAGGGCGATTGTTCGAGGAAAAGTGAATAGTTTTCAATTGGATGATCCCAATATAACCGCGGAGAAAAAGGATTCGGCACTTCAAATCGCCTCCAGATACTTCCAGCTTGCGTATTCCTATATTTGAGAGCTGATGAAGGAGATACATCATGCGAGAACCGTTTGTCAGATTCATGAAAGAAGCGTTGGAACCGAAAACGGTTCTGATCGCCTGCGGGCTTCCTGCTTCCTACAAAACGGAAACCACGGAAGTCATTGCCGACCTGCAAGGTTACACAATCCTGAGGTCGGATTTAATCCGCCGTGAGGTGCTCAAGAACGAGGACATTTTCGATGAAAAAGTTGCCTCAGATATGAATAAGCGGACCCACGTCTACGACGAGATGTTTCGAAGGGCGGATGAACTGGCAGGGAAGGGAAAGGGCATCATTCTGGATGCAACATTTGTAACTCAGGCGCTTCGGAGACGGGCCGCAGACGTGGCCGCCAAACATGGAATGGCGCTCGTTATCCAACAGACCCAGTGCCCAAAAGCGATTTCAATTGGGCGGATTTCGAAGCGAACGAAAGAGAACTATGAGTCCAACGCGCTGACGGAACAGGCGTACTTGAACAACGTGAAAAAGTTTGAACCGGTGGATCTGAATGATTTAAAGATGCGTTTTCCGTACTTACGCATCATCCATCTGCTTGTCGACACCACGTCCGACTTGACCGAGGAATGGTACGTGATTCACAGAGATAGCCGGTAAGTCCTGTTGTGGATGCGGAGGTGGGGTTTTGAGCGCCCCCGATGATGTGCCAATCCGGTATGAAGCGCATGGCCACAGGAAGGTGGTTTTTGCATGATTGAGACGCTGAAAAGAAGAATCTTGGCAGCAAAAGGGCAGGTTCCAGCCGAGCTTGTCCTCAAAGGGGGGACGGTCGTAAATGTGTTTTCAGGGGACTTTCGTGAAGCGGATGTGGCTGTTTATGACGGCATGATCGTGGGCCTGGGGCCCGAATATGCGGGAAAGACGGAAGTCGATATCCGTGGGAAGTGGATTGTTCCAGGACTGATTGACGGGCATATCCATATCGAAAGCACCATGCTCACACCCGCCGAACTTGCTGCCGCCCTCCTGGTTCACGGAACCACTACGATTGTTTCCGACCCTCACGAGATTGCCAATGTGGCGGGTTTGGAAGGCATTCGCTTCATGCTTCAGGAAAGCCGGAACATCCCTTTCGACATTTTCTTCATGGCCCCGTCTTGTGTGCCGGCGACCCATCTGGAAACGGCAGGGGCCACCTTAAACGCGACGACGCTTTCGAAATTGAAAGATGAATCCCGAGTGTTGGGTCTGGCGGAGGTGATGAACGTTCCCGGCGTCCTAAACGGGGATGTGGATTTGTTGCAAAAAATCGCCTTGTACAAGCATAAAATCCTCGACGGCCATTGTCCGGGTTTGAGCGAGCAGGACCTTCAGGCGTATCTGACTGCGGGGATTCGATCGGACCACGAATCGACACGACCCCGGGAAGCGCGTGAGAAAATTGAAGCCGGCATGTTCCTCATGCTCCGTGAAGGAACGACCGCCAAAGACCTGGAAAGCTTGCTTCCGCTGGTAACCAGTAAAAATGCGCGTCGGTTCTGCTTCGTCTCCGATGACCTGCACGCGGAAGATATTCAACGCAGAGGGCATTTGGACTACATCGTCAAAAAAGCCATACGACTGGGGTTGGACCCGATCACCGCCATCCGATTGTCGACACTAAACCCGGCGGAGTATTTCGGCCTGAAAGATCGGGGCGCAGTCGCTGCAGGTTACCGCGCCGATTTGGTGACTTTAGATGATCTTGAGCATTTTGAGGTGAATTCGGTTTACAAAGACGGTCGCAGGGTTGTAGGCAACGGTGTTTTGATCCATTACCCCCAAAAGAAACACCGGTCGGCTCCGGCCCTGATATCGGGAACCTTGAACATCGCCCCCTTGCGCCCTGAAAGCTTCCGAATTCGGCATCCCGGGGGCGCGGCAAGGGTCATTGAACTTGTTTCCGGACAACTCGTCACGCGCACACGGATTCAAGGTGTGAAATCAAGCAACGGATGGGTCGTCTCGGACACTGAAGAAGATATTTTGAAACTCTGTGTGGTGGAACGGCACCACGCCACCGGACGCATCGGATTGGGCCTCGTCAAAGGTTTTACCCTTACTGCGGGCGCTTTGGCTTCCTCGGTTGCGCATGACTCCCATAATGTAATCGCCGTGGGCGTGAGCGATGCGGAGATCTTCGGGGCCGTTGAAGCCGTGAGATGCATGGGCGGTGGGCTTGCCGTCGTTCATGGGCGCGAAACACTCGCGAAACTCCCACTCCCGATTGCGGGCCTCATGTCCGAAGAACCGCTGGAAACGCTCGTGAGGCAGTTAAGGTCGCTCAAAAAAGCCGTGTCCCGAATTGGGTGCAACCTGCAGGATCCGTTTATGCTCCTTTCATTTCTGGCGCTGCCGGTCATCCCCGAATTGAAACTGACAGATAAGGGCCTGGTGGATGTAAACCGATTTGAAATTTTACCCCTTTTCCTGGAGCAATGAGCAGAGGATTGTTACATGCCGTCTAAATCGGTGGGAATCATTTATAAACACCACCATGCCCCCGCAAAATTAGAGGCCGGAAAACTGGAAGCCTGGTTCAAGAAAAGAAACATCCGGGTCTTTTTGGAGGAGATGCAGACCCAGGGGGCCTTGGACGGACGATGCGAAGCGCCCTTGGTAATCCCCAAAACCGTAAATTGGGTCGTCGTCCTCGGGGGGGACGGGACCCTTCTCGGGGCCGCAAGGCGGACGGGAAGATATGGCGCTCCCATTCTGGGCGTCAATTTGGGCGGGCTTGGGTTTCTAACGGGGACTCCCTTGCAAGATCTATACACCGTCATTGAGTTGATGGTTGAAGGGCGCCTCGAGATGGAACGTCGGGTCATGTTGGAGACGAAAGTGATCAGAAACGGGCAGGGCGCCTGCGAGTTTCAGGTCTTAAATGACGTGGTGATCAACAAAGCGACGCTCGCCCGCATCATCGACCTCGATGTTACAATCAACGATGAGTTCTTGACCACTTTCAGGGCGGACGGTCTCATCATATCGACCCCTACCGGTTCAACGGCCTATAACTTATCCGCCGGCGGTCCCATACTCTATCCAACCATGGAAAATTTTATTTTGACTCCGATCTGTCCCTTTACATTGACGAATCGTCCCATCATCATTCCAGACACATCGGTCATACAGGTTGAGATGAGAAATGAAAGTGAAGAAACGGTCATCTTGACGTTTGACGGGCAGGTGGGATTTGATCTCTGTTACGGGGATCGGGTGCGCATTCGAAAATCCAAAAAAAAGATCAAGCTGTTTAGAGCCCCTCAGCAGAGTTATTTTAAGGTCTTGCGCACCAAGCTCATGTGGGGCGGAGTGACCTACAATAAAAATGCGGTCGACTAAGCGTATTTTGCGTGTAGCGCGCAGAGATATCAGTTATATCCAGTCAACCGTCGAATCCTACGGCGGTATCGCCAACGTCTCCACCGTGGATCCGGATGAGGCCCGCATAGAAATTCGGGTATCCCCGGGCTGCGAGGGCGTTGTTTTTGATTTGTTGGAGGCTTTGAGGAAAGAAGGTTTTTTGCTTTCCGTCGCAGACCCCCCCCAAATCTCAGGCGAGGGATAAGTCGTGTCAAAACATTTCTTTATCACGACCATGGGGTGCCAGATGAACGAATACGATTCCGATTTTCTGGCTCAAACTCTGGTCCGTTCCGGCTATCGGCCGGTGGAGGACCCCAGCCTTGCGGATGTCATCCTCATCAATACCTGCACTGTGCGGGCCAAACCCGAGCAGAAAGCTTACAGCCTGCTGGGTCGGATGTCGGCGATGAAGGGTGGAAAACCCGGCGTCGTGCTTGGCGTCATCGGATGCCTGGCCCAGCAACAGGGATCTGAACTGATCAGACGATTTCCAAAACTCGACTTTGTAATCGGGCCAAGAGCACTTTCGAAAATCAACGACACGATTCATCGCCTCAAGACAGCGGGAGGGAAGGTGGTGGCGACGGACTTAACGGCTGAACCACCGCAATTCGTCGCTTGTCAGGGCTATTTCCATGGAAGGGTTAGCGCCTACCTATCCATTATGGAGGGATGCAACAATTTTTGCAGCTACTGCATCGTCCCGTTCGTAAGGGGCAGGGAGATATCCCGCTCCCCGAATGCCATCCTGCTGGAGGCGAAAAACCTGATTTCCGAGGGCGTCAAGGAAATCACACTGCTGGGCCAGAACGTAAACTCCTATCGGTGGAAGCATGGCAAACGCTACTACAATTTCGTCGACTTGCTCCGCGCCTTGAATGGTCTGGACGGACTCTTGCGGCTGCGCTTCACCACGTCTCATCCGAAGGATCTCTCTGATGCTCTGATTCGGTGTTTCAGGGATCTCGACAGGCTTTGCCCGCACATCCATCTTCCATTTCAGGCCGGATCAAACTCGGTGCTCCAGAGAATGCGACGGAATTACACACGTGAGGGCTTCATTGAACTCACAGACAAACTGCGCCGGGTTCTGCCCGATATCGCCATTACGAGTGATGTCATGGTTGGTTTTCCCGGAGAATTGGAAAAAGATTTCCAAATGACCCTTGATCTGGTGAAACGGGTTCAATTCGATGCGCTTTTTTCCTTTAAATATTCCGACAGAAGCGGTACATTCGCAGAAAAAATGCTCCCGAAAGTCAATGAAGTCGACAAGTCCCTACGCCTCCTTACGCTTCAAACCCTTCAAAGACAAATCACCCTGCGGAAGAACAGGGCACTCGAGGGGAGGGTGCTGAAAGTTTTGGTTGAGGGTCCAAGCAGGCGAGGCGGACAGCTAAGCGGGCGGACCGGGTCAAATAAGATTGTCAATTTTAAT
>JAWOGN010000081.1:0-3951 GCA_046496815.1 Desulfatiglandaceae bacterium | reverse complement strand
CTAAATTCAGCACCATGCTCGACGGCATTAAAGTAAGCAGAGTGAATGAACAACAACGGAGACGCGGAACCGTCTTCCGGAGAATAGGTGCTGCCGCGCAATCCATTCATATTGATTCCCGGGTTTAATTCTCGGTAATCCTCCGCAGAGAGCCATCGGATGTTCAAGCCGTATTCTTTTTGGACATTTATGCCATCCTTAAGCAGTCGCTCATGTGCTTCGGTATAGGCGGGGAAGGAATATCCATTGCTTTTCCAGTGAATGTCCTCCCCATACATCTCTTTCCAGTGAGAAAATATTTCTATGCTGCGCCGGCAGACCGCGATTTTCCCTCTCTCGGAGTGCGTTGCGCGAATACCGCCGATCGCTTTTTTATCTTGCCCCTGGCCGGGCGATGCAAAAGAATCGATGACCAGCACGGAGTGGCCATTTTTTGCAAACTCAAGCGCCACAGGCACGCCGATGGATCCGGCGCCGATTACAATGAGATCGTAAGATTTAGTCATTCGCGGTTCCTTCAGAAATATTGGCAAAAACGCCGAGTGGACTTTCGACAAATACGGGCCTTCGTGTGTTCGGCGTAACCGCTTCCAAAGGCACACCTTCTTCTTTGTACAGTTGCATAATAAGACTTTCACATGTTTTTGCGCCACAAGCCCCCATGCCCGCCCGGGTGATGGCTTTGATTTGATTGAGATCTTTGACGCCGTTGCGTATCAAATTTCGGATTTCCCCCGCGGTGACCCGCTCACAATAGCACACGGTGGCGTCATCCGGCAGTTTGTTCGGGGAGGGTGCCGGTATCGGCAGTGTGTCTGCTTCTTTTTGAATCCTGAATCCGGCCACCCGTTGGGCGAGTTTTTTCGGAACCCGCACTTTGACAATTTGTGTTTGTCGCGATGCCTTGCGCATTACGCTATCCGTTACAACCGCCCGCTCAAGCGAACGTCCCTCACAATCCGTAAGAAGGACCGTATCTCCTTTTTTGTATTCATAATTATAGATTTCGTAGGGCAGCGACACGATGGGATTTTCAGGGTCCTCGCGGTAATCCACCAACGTAATTGCCAGTCCGGGGCAAATGAACAAACATTTGTTGCAACCCATGCAGTCGTGGTTGACAATTTGAGGTTTTCCCAACAGCGAATTGCCGGGGATCTGAATGACCCCTTGCTTGCACACCGAGACACACGGATTACAGGGGATCTCCTGGTGACAGTGAATGACCGGTCGAATCCCTTTCTCTTCCATGTCTTTATCTTGAGGTTCAGAGACAGGTCCCGGGTGGCTTTTCAGCAAATCCGCCTTTTCATACCACTCGTTCGGGACCTTCGCATCGTCTTTACCCAATGCGCCTGCGATTTCCATCCCCGCTATTTTTCCGCTGAACATGGCAGAGGAAGCCTCAGCAATTTCTTTCGCATCCCCGGCGGCAAAGACCGCCATGCCCGCCTCTTTTGCCTCCCGGAAAAACTCATTCACCGGATTGAGTCCCACTGCGATGAGGACGGTATCGCATGCAAATGTCTTTTCCGTACCGGGGATCGGCTTAAAGTGATCGTCGATTTCGCTCACCGTTACCGATTCCACATGCGCATCCCCATTGGCGGACAAAATCGAGTGTCGTGTGTAGATCGGCACGCCCAGTCTTTTGATTTTGTTTGCGTGAACCTGATAACCGCCGACCTGTGGGAGTGCTTCAATCAATCCCACCACCGTAATGCCGGCCTGCAGCGCATGATAGGCGGCGATGATACCGACATTTCCCCCCCCCACCACGAAGAGGCGTCCGGCAGCCTTCACGAGATCCCGATTCACCAATGTCTGGAAAGCGCCTGCCCCATAAGCGCCGGGCAAGGTGTTACCGGGAAATACCCGCGATTTTTCGCGGGCCCCCGCCGCGTTGAGAACCACTTTGGGATTCACGATCCGGTATTTCTTGCCGTTCATTACAATCCCTGCCTTTTTGTCGCTGAATACGTACAATAGGGTGCTGTTCAGCCACACGTTCACCGATGGGTGCTTTTGCAGTTCATTCCCAAGAATTTTTGCAATGTCTATCCCCCGGGTTCCGGCATAACAGTCATCTATGGAGCCGAAAAACTTATGGGTCTGAAGAACCAGTTTTCCACCGAGCCGATCTTTGTCATCAACGATAAGCGTGTCAATCCCCCGCTCGCCCAACTGAAGGGCGGCCGAAAGACCGGCTGGACCCCCTCCGACGATCAGTACGTCCGTATCAACCTCCTCAATATCTGAAAATTGCGCCTCACCCTCAACCTTCGGAAGTCTCGGCAACCCTTTCACGGGCTCCACGATCATGTTTTCTTCCACGGGGGTCATGCAGGATTTCACCGGAACACCATTGGCGATCACGGCACACTGGGCGCACTGGCCGTTGGCGCAGAATATCCCCAAGGGAGACCCGTCTTTTACATGATGACCGAACACATGGATTCCATTGGCAAAAAGGGCGGATGCAAGCACTTCGCCTTCGTTGGCCTCCAGTTTCCTTTGATTCCAGTAGAAATGAATCTTTCGCCTTTCAGGAATCGGCAAAATGGGGTGCTTCTGAATTCGCCGTTCACGCATGGTGTCTCTCTCCTCAGGGTCGGCTCCGGATTTTCGGGGTTTCACCGCAGGTTAATGCGGGCTCAAAACCCACTCGAGTCTTTCTATAGCCCAGTCGATCTCTTCTTTCGTAATCACGAGCGGGGGTGCGATACGAATGGTGTTGTCATGGGTGTCCTTACAAAGCATGCCTCGGGTCATCAACTTCTCGCTGAACTTGCGGGCACCGCCGGCCTCAGGAATCAACTCAACGGCAAGCATGAGGCCTTTTCCGCGCACCTCCTTGATATAATCGCTCTTTATGGCTGAGAGCCCGGATAGGAAGTATTTTCCCATCGTCGCGGCATTCTCAATCATATGTTCCTCAATAAGCACTTTGATGGCGGTCCTTGCCACGGCACAGGCCAGGGGATTTCCTCCAAAGGTACTGCCATGTTCGCCGGGGCGCAACACATCCATAACCTCCTTATTGGAAAGCACGGCCGAAATGGGATAGAAGCCACCGGAAAGCGCCTTGCCGATAAGCGTCAGGTCAGCCTCAATGCCGTCATGTTCTTCAGCGAGCAGCTTTCCGGTCCGACCCAGTCCCGTCTGGATTTCATCCAGGATCAGGACGACATTGTTCTTCTCACAAACGGATTTGGCCTCCCTCAGGTAGCCCGCATGCGGGATGATCACACCGGCCTCACCTTGTATGGGTTCAACCATGAATGCAACCGTATTGGGCGTAATGGCGGCCTCCAACGCTTCAATCCGTCCATAGGGGATGATCTTGAATCCGGGGGTAAAGGGGCCGAACCCCGCCCGGGAACTCTCATCCGTGCTGAACCCAACGATGGTAATCGTCCGCCCATGGAAATTATCTTCACATACAATGATTTCGGCCTGATCTTTTGGAACGCCTTTGACCGTATATCCCCACTTGCGGACGGCTTTGATGACCGATTCCACCGCCTCGGCCCCGCTGTTCATGGGCAAAACCTTGTGAGAGTTTGTTAACTCACAGATTTCTTTATAGAGTAAACCCAGTTGATCATTTCTGAAGGCCCTTGAGGTCAGCGTGAGCTTTCCAGCCTGCTCGATCATTGTGCGCGTGATCTCAGGGTGACAGTGCCCCTGATTGACCGCGGAATACGCTGCGAGGCAGTCCAGATATTTGTTGCCCGCCACATCCCATACCCAGACCCCTTTACCGCGACTCAAAACCACGTCCAACGGCTTGTAATTGTGAGCACCGAACTCCTCCTCCAGTTTTATGTAATCCTGGTAATCCATTATCCCCCTCCTTCATTGCGGTTTCCAACAACCCGTCGCTTGTATTTTCCTTTTTATAAAGGCACCCTTGAGGCCGCCGCTTGTGCATGCCGAACGCCGATTTCC
>JAWOGN010000042.1:0-9890 GCA_046496815.1 Desulfatiglandaceae bacterium | reverse complement strand
GTCTCAGCAGATTGGCTATGAAATCTCTTTAGATATCCGGTCGCTACCGAATCCTCCAAAAGGCAGGAATTTTTTTTAGTGGTCAGATTATATTACTTTTTTATCACATGTCAAGCGCTTTATTGGCTTGAAGTTGCCCTGCCGGGGGTCTAAGTGACTGCAGGGTATGTTCCATGTCCTCCGGTAGCGGTGCTTCGAATTCAAGATATCGATCGTCTTCGGGATGAACAAACCCCAATTTTCTTGCATGAAGCATTTGCCGCTTTATGATCGGCATGGCACCTTTTTTCCGCAATGGATGCCTTTTCCACCAGTTTCGACCGTATCCATAAACCGGATCTCCCACGACGGGGTGCCCGACATGGGCGAGATGAACCCGGATTTGGTGTGTCCTTCCCGTTTTTGTAACGATCGAAAGGAGGGAAAAGCCGCTCTCAAATTCCTCAATTTTTCGCCACAGTGTCAGGGCCCGTCTCCCCCCGGATCGCGTCACCGACATTTCCTTTCTTTTCTTTGGATGACGCGCCACAGGAAGGTCGATTTCTCCCTCACGCCCCCCGAGTCGTCCGTGTACAAGGGCCGCATATCCCTTCTTAATTCTACCGGATCGGAACTGCTCGGCAAGGGATGTATGCGCCTCATCGTCTTTGGCCACGACCATAAGCCCCGACGTATCCTTGTCCAGTCGATGAACAATTCCCGGCCTCAGCACACCCCCAATTCCCGAAAGACGATTACCGTGCTTAAGGAGCCCGTGTACGATTGTACCGGTGGCATGTCCGGGACCGGGGTGGACCACAACCCCGGCGGGTTTATTCAATACAATGATCGACCGGTCTTCGTACAGGATGCCAAAATCTACCGACTCAGGCTTCAAGGATTGGGGCGGGGAAGGTGGGACTCTCAGCACAAGGTGATCACCTGCCTTCAATTTATAGCCCGACTTTGAAAGCGTATTATTGACCGTGACGTGGCCGCTGCCGATGAGGGACTGGATCCTCGACCGCGAAAGGCCGACCGCACGGGAGGACAGAAAGACATCTAAGCGAACATCTCGGCTTTCCGCAGATACTTCATAGGAGAATATTCTAACCGACGTATCTCCCACTTCTACTTCAGAATTCGTCTCAAGAAAAGATCTGGTCCAGGTCTTTTTCCACCTGTTCTTCGCGAACTTTCCGAGAAAGAGATATTTCTTTGACCAAGAGATTTCTTGCCGTATCCAGCATTTTACGTTCGCCGAACGACAGGTCTTTCTCCAGCTTCAATATCAAAAGATCGCGATAAACTTCCGCGACCTCAAAAACAGATCCGGTCTTGATTTTTTCCATGTATTCCCGGTAACGGCGATTCCATGTCTGATTATCTACGGTAACATTTCTTTTTTTTAAGATGGAATACAGTTTGGGGACTTCCGTTTGCTCAATGATTTCTCTTAATCCGACGTTTTCCACGTTGTTGGTAGGGATCATGATAATCATATCATTGTCAAGAATTCGCATGACATAAAAGTCCTGCTGACACCCCGAGATCTCTTGACTTTCAATCTTTTCAATCAGTCCGACACCGTGTGCCGGATAAACAGCCAAATCACCGACGCTGAACATCTGAGCCCCCGCATCTCGCACGTGTTGCAGTAATATTTCAAAAAATTAATTTCCGTCTCAATTTAGCGCTTTGAAAACCCCCGCTAAGGAAAAGGAGACCCCAACAGCCTCCGACACACCATTTCAACGCCCTGAATTCATACCCGATTTTTTACCATACACTATTTCTCTCTCGAAGGCAAGAAAGCCGCAAAACAGACTTCGCCCCACGAAAAAAGGGACGTCGGAGAAAAAAAGTGTGTCATATCCGCAGTACCTCCGTCGTCCCTCAAAAAAGCTGTCCTGTCCGGCTCGTTTACAGAGCCAAAAAGATGCCCACTGCCGGCAAAATGGGCGCAATCACCAATGAAACCACCGACATCAACTTGATGAGGATATTCATGGCCGGACCGGAGGTATCTTTGAACGGATCCCCAACCGTATCGCCCACCACGGCGGCCTTATGGTTATCGGAGCCTTTTCCGCCCACATTGCCCTCTTCGATGTATTTCTTCGCATTATCCCAGGCACCGCCGGCATTGGCCATAAACAGGGCCAGAAATGCACCCATCACCGTGGCGCCCAGAAGCATGCCGCCCAGCGTTTCTTTTCCCAGCAGAAACCCGACGGCCACAGGGGTAAGCACAGCCACAAGCCCCGGCGCCACCATTTCCTTCAAAGCAGAGTTCGTTGCGATGGACACACAGGTTTTCGGATCCGGTTTGACGCCTTCTTTTCCTTCCAATAAACCCGGAATCTCCCGGAACTGACGGCGAATTTCCTCCACGATACTAAAAGCCGCCTTCCCCACCGAGGTCATGGTAAGCGCCGCGCAGACCATGGGCACCATGGCGCCGATAAAAGCGCCGATAACGACCAGCGGATTCTTGATATCAATAATAGCCAGACCCGCCGCCTGCGTAAATGCCACAAACAAGGCCAGTGCAGTCAAGGCTGCAGAACCGATGGCAAATCCCTTGCCGATGGCGGCTGTCGTATTGCCCAGCGCATCGAGACTGTCGGTAATTTTTCGGGTCTCGGGACCAAGGCCCGACATCTCCGAGATCCCGCCCGCGTTGTCGGCAATGGGTCCATAGGCATCCACGGTCATGGTCGCCCCCACCGTGGCCAACATACCGACGGCAGAAAGGCCGATCCCGTAGATACCGGCGGTCTGATATCCGACGAAGGTTGCCACACAAATACCGAGAATCGGAAGGTACGTGGACTGCATTCCCACCGCAAGTCCGGCGATGATCACGGTTGCGGGGCCGGTCTTTGTTTGTTCAGCGATCCGGCGAATCGGAGGTCCCGAGGTGTAATATTCCGCCAGCAGACCGATGGCGATCCCGCACAAGAGGCCGGAAAACACCGCCCAGAAAGCGCCCCAGGGCATTCCCATAACACCGGTGACGATGGCCGTAAGGATCACAAAAATACCGGCCGCCACAAAGGTGGTATATCGCAGTGCCCCCGCCGGGTTTCCGCCCTGGAAAACTTTGATCGAAAAAACCCCCACAAATGAAGCGAGCAGCCCTGCCATGACAACCAGGATCGGCATGGCCATATACATAAGTTTAATATCTTTCGGTTCGAGATCTTTCAGCACCGGAAACTTGTCAAGAAATTCGGGCGTAATCGCCAACGTTGCTCCGATGGCGATGGTCGCAATCACGGAGCCCACAAAGGACTCAAAAATGTCGGCCCCCATGCCCGCAATATCACCCACATTGTCGCCCACATTGTCCGCAATGACACCCGGATTTCGCGGATCGTCCTCGGGAATCCCCGCCTCTACCTTACCCACCAGGTCCGCACCCACATCCGCAGCCTTCGTGTAAATGCCGCCGCCCACACGCGCAAACAGGGCAATGGAGCTCGCGCCCATGGCAAAGCCGTTGATGTACCGAGCCGTCTCCGGATCCCCCCCATAATACCAAAACCAGAACCCCAGCCCAAGGAGCCCAAGACCGGCGACTGCCAGCCCCATGACCGAGCCTGAAAAGTAAGACACATTCAGAGCCATGGCCTGTCCGGATTTGTTCGCAGCCTCCGCCGTCCGGGAATTGCCTCTGGTTGCGGCGCTCATTCCGGAAAACCCTGCCAGCATGGAACAAAACGCGCCGGTCAAGAAGGCAACGGATGTTCTCCACTCACCGAGTATCAGACCCAACAGGACAAACACAGCGGCGATGAAGATAACAAGAATGGAGTATTCTCTCTTCAAGAAAGCCATCGCGCCCTCGTGGATCATTCCCTCAAGTTCCTGCATTAATGGGGAACCATTGGGCTGTTTTTTGACGTACCCATAAATCAGCCAGGCGATGACCAAACTCAAAACCCCTAAAAAGGGCGCGACAACGGTTAATCCCTGCATCAGTTTCATTCCTCCTTGTCTGCTAAGTTTTGGCAATTGATATGATTCATAGCCGATTCAACCCCTTCTGAAACGAACAACTCACAGGCACGAACCCCCACACGCAACACGTTTTCGAGAATCTTCAACTGGTTGGGGTAGAATGGGTTCAGCACATACGCGTCCGGGTATTCCCCGAACTCCGGACGACCGACCCCGATCTTGGTCCGGGCGAATCCTTTGCTGCCCAGACTGTCGATGATGGACAAAACGCCCTTGTGGCCCCCCGCACCCCCATTCCTGACGACTTTTATCCTTCCCACAGGAAGATCCAAATCATCGTGTACGACCAGAATCTTTCCAGTCTCCACCCGGAACGTATCGACGCAGGACTTCACCGACTTTCCGCTCAGGTTCATGAAGCCGGCCGGCTTGAAAAGCATCATGTCTTGACCGTGGAACACCGTCCGCACATTGACCGCCCGAAAACTTCGTCCAGTCAAACGCACCCCGAGGCCGCGGCTCCACAGATCGATAACCCGGAATCCTGCGTTATGCCGGGTATACTTGTAGGCCGATCCGGGGTTTCCAAGGCCAACGATCAAGTACACGTGCGAACGTTCCGGTTTGCCCTTTGAAGTTAGGATTCCTCACTGCCTTCTGCTTTAGGCCCTGACTCGGCCGCCTCTGCTTCAGCGGCCTCCGCTTCTTCGGCCGCTTCCTCACCCACCGGCGCCTCTTCGACGGTCGGGGCAGCCACAAGAGCGACGGTCAATTCCTCGTCTTCCTCGGTCCTTATCCCTTCAGGCAGGTCAATGTCTTTTACATGCAGTGCGTCACCAATGCCGAGACCGGACACATCCAACTCCAATGCGTCTATCATTTTGTCGGGCAAACAGGAGACCGTCAGCTGCCTTGTAACCTGCTGGAGGACGCCCCCTTCCACAACCCCCGCCGGGGTATTTGTCAGGCGGATCGAGATGTCTACCGTAATTTCCCTGTCCATGGATATTTCATAGAAGTCCACGTGAAGGCAGGTGTCCTTCACAGGGTCCGTCATCAGGTCTTTGATGATTGCTTTTCGGGTTTCAGTTCCCGTGTCCGTTTGCACGAGAAGGTCGAGAATGACATTTTCACCGCTGCCGTGTTTGAGCACGCCCTCCAGTTCAGGGTAATCCACCGCCAACATCATCGGCGTCGCCTTCGGGCCATAGAAAACGGCAGGAATCTGATTGCTTCTTCGAAGCTTCCTGACCGCCCCTTTTCCCTTCGCTTTCCTGACTCGGGCAGATAGTTTCGGTTGTTCCATATGAAAGGCCTCCGGTATCGGTTACGTTTTTATATACACAAAAAGCCCGCCTTTCGTCGGGCTTTTCTTCATCTATACGAACAGCCCACTCACTGAGTTGGAGTTGTAGATTCTTCTGATGGTCTCTCCCAACAATTCCGCGATGGATAACAAAACGATCTTGTCGCACGCTTCGGCTGCGTCGCTCAGGGGAATGGTATTGGCCACAATGAGGTTGTCGATGGGCGAGGCCTCAATCCGCTCGATGGCGGGGCCGGACAGGACAGGATGGGTGCAGCAGGCATCAATCTTAGACGTCCCCCTGCGCTTCAGCGCCATTGCGCCCTGGGTCAGTGTGCCTGCCGTATCCACCATATCATCAAGAATTATGGCGGTCTTGCCTTCGACCTCTCCAATGATATTCATCGCCTCGGCGATGTTGGGCGCCTCTCGCCGCTTGTCTATGATGGCCAGGGAGGCGTTCAGGCGCTTTGCAAAGGCCCGGGCCCTCTCAACGCCGCCCGCATCCGGCGAGACGATCACCAGGTCATTTTGAATATTACTTCGAATATAGTTCAGCAAAATCGGCGCTGCAAACACGTTGTCCACGGGAATGTTGAAATAGCCCTGGATCTGCCCGGCGTGCAAATCCATCGACACGACCCGGTTGGCTCCTGCGGTTGTGATGAGATCTGCAACCAATTTGGCGCTGATAGGCACCCGCGGTTTAACTTTCCGGTCCTGTCGACCGTAACCGTAATAAGGGATGACTGCGGTAATGCGGTTTGCGGACGCCCTGCGAAGCGCGTCCACGATGATGAGCAGTTGCATGAGATTGTCGTTGACCGGCGTGCAGGTGGATTGGAGAACGAACACTTCTCGACCCCTAACGTTTTCGCCGATCTCGACGGATGTTTCTCCGTCGCTGAATGTCTTTGTAGTGATACGACCCGGTTCGATGCCCAGATACCCACATACCTCAAGGGTCAAGCTGGGATTCGCGGTCCCGCCAAAAAGCTTCATTTCGCGTTCAAATGCCATGGTTCATATCTTGATGGAACAAAAATGGCTGGGGTGGGAGGATTCGAACCTCCGAATGCGGGCTCCAAAGGCCCGTGTCTTACCGCTTGACGACACCCCAGCAGTTTCAGGTAATTCCTTCTACCGCAAAAACCACACCCAGATCCTTGCGAGCGATTGCGCTTTTCGCCGACATGGCACGCGCTTTCGACTCAAATATACCGAACACGCTCGGCCCGCTGCCCGACATCAGAGCGCCCGCCGCCCCTTCATCCATCAAGGACTTTTTGATTCTATCGATTACAGGGAAATGGGGACTCGTGACCGTCTCCAGGTCGTTGTCCAGGATATGGGCGATGTCGGCACAGCCCGCTTCCAACCATTTGACAATATCGTCATAGTCATCGGTTGTCAACTTCAATTTCAGGGTTCTATATACCCAGGCGGTGGATACCTCAATGGCGGGTGTCACGATAACATACCAGAATTCCGGCCAGTTTTGGATCGGCTCCAAAATCTCTCCGATCCCCCGAGCAATGCAGGGGCCCTTCTCCAAAAAGAACGGCACATCCGCGCCCAGACCGACGGCCAGATTTTTCAGGTCTTCTTGTGCAAGCGGCATGGACCACGCCGTATTCAGGCCCTTCAGCGTGAAAGCCGCATCACTGCTTCCTCCCCCCAAACCGGCTGCGACGGGAATATTCTTGGTGAGTTTTATGGAAACACCCGGTCTCAGACCGGCTCCGGAAAAAAAAGCCTTTGCGGCTTGAAAAACAAGATTCGTTTCATCCTTGGGAACGGGGAAGCCGCGGCAGGAAAGCCGGATTCCGGAGGGAATCAATTTTAACTCAAGGTGGTCGAAGAGGCGGATCGGCACCATGATCGATACCAAGTCATGGTATCCGTCCGCCCGGCGCCCTGTCACTTTCAATCGGATGTTCAGCTTGGCAGGCGCCCGAATTCTCTGGATAGACCCGAGGCTTTCGGATCGCGATGTAGGGATAACATTCAAACGTGTTCGCATCGTGGTGTCAATGAGACTTGAGAGCCGCTTTCCTCAAGACGTTTTCTGAAAGCTTACGGCGTGGGTGAGCGTTCATTTTGAATTACGGTCTTTTGGAAACGGCTCCCAATTTCGCCGACGGGATTTTTTCAATAATCTACGTGGATCCGTCTTGCCTTATTTTGTGGCCGTCACATATCGCCACCGCAAATCAGCGAGCACGTTTTCCGTGAATTTCTGCTCATCTTCGGTCAAATTCCCCTCAGTTTTTTCCTTCAACATCGCAATGGTGTCGATGCTGTGCTTTGCGAGGGGCAGATCTTGGCTTCTCTTGCCTGTTTTCGGATCCGCAATCTCTCCAAGGTGAAAAAGGGCGGTGGAGCTGAGACTGAAAATCAAAGAGCTGAAATTTACCTCAGGCAGCAGCGGAGCCTGGGACTCCGCCTTGGCTCCCTTTCCCTCTGCTGCGTCTTCCTTTCGTGCCGCTTTGTCACGGCCTTCTTCGGATTTCGCATCCTTCAGATCCCCTTTCTCATCCAGAGACCTCCGATCCTTTATCACAAATCCTTTCTCTTCTTCCGTCATGGTTCGACTCCTACAATTCTATTCTTCTGGTTGAATAGACTCCCTCCAGGGCCCGAAGCTCGCTCAGGACTTCGTCGCCGACAGCGGAGCTTGTCGACAAAAGAACATGGTTCTGCTTCTTTTCCGTTTCCGTACCCGCCTGCATACGGCTGATATTGATGCCGTGCCCCCCAAGCGTGTTCGCGATTCGACCGAGGACGCCGGGGCTGTCCTGATTCTCTATGAGAAGATTATGCCCTTCGGGAACGGCCTCCAAGTAAAAATGGTTTATTCGCAAGATCCGGGGCATCCGCTTTCCAAAAATAGTTCCGGAAACGATATTCTTGCCCTCCGACGTCCTCACGGTGAGTTTCACAAGGCTGGCAAAATCCTCCGAGGTCCGGCTTTTGGACTCAATGACTTTGATGCCCCGCTCGGTCGCAATGAAAGGGGCGTTCACAAAGTTGACGTCATCTTTAAGGATGGGGGTCAGCAAGCCCTTCAACATGGCCGTGGTTAGAGGCGCCACATCGTAGTCGGTTACTGTGCCCCGATAATCAATTTGCGCCTCGATGACGGCGCCTTCGGCAAGCTGCGATTGCAATGCGCCCATTCGTTCCAACAGGGTGGCATACGGGCGAAGTGTCGACATCAGTTCCGCACTGATACTCGGGAAATTTACGGCGTTCTTCACCGTCCCGTGCAGCAGATAGGCGGTAATTTGCTCGGCCACATCTTTGGCCACATTGTTCTGGGCCTCCAGAGTGGACGCTCCCAGATGAGGGGTGCAGATAAAGTTGGGGAGACGCATCAATTCACATTCCCCAGGCGGCTCTTTGCTGAACACATCAATGGCGGCACCGCCCAAGTGTCCTGCTTCTAAAGCCCGGCACAGGTCAACTTCATTCACAATCCCGCCCCGGGCACAATTGATCAGCATGGCGCCTTTTTTCATTTTTGAAATGGTTTCGCGATTGATCATATCGGTCGTTTCGTCGGTCTTGGGCGTGTGGATCGTGATATAGTCGGCCCGCCCGAGTAATTCATCAAAGGAGACCGGTTCGAGGCCCAAGGCTTCGATCCTTTCCGGTTTGATATAGGGATCATAAACAATGACCTTCATCTTCATTCCTTTGGCCCGGTCCGCGACGATGCGGCCGATGTGCCCCGCACCGATCAGGCCGAGCGTTTTATTGAACAGCTCACGGCCCTGAAGTTTCTTTTTTTCCCATTTTCCTGCCTTCAGCGATGCGGTTGCTTGAGGGATGTTCCTGGAAAGCGCCATCATCATGGCCATCGTGTGTTCGGCGGTTGTAATGGTATTGCCCTCAGGCGTATTCATGACGACGATCCCCCGCTGACTTGCAGCCGGGATGTCCACGTTGTCCAATCCGATTCCTGCGCGGCCGATAACCTTGAGTTTGTCGGCGGCCGCAAGGATGTCCGCGGTCACCTTTGTCGCGCTCCGAATGGCGAGTCCGTCATATTGGCCGATAATGCCCTTGAGTTCTTCCGGCGTAAGACCGATATTCACATCCACATCAATGCCGGGGGTTTCCTTGAATATGTCGACACCCACATCGGAAAGGGAATCACTCACGAGAACCTTCATTTGAAATCTCTCCGGATAAAAAGTTAAGCACATCGGCAGCGAGCACCCCATTGGAAGCGGTGTTTCGATTCGAGCCAGGGGGGAATCCTATCATGCAAAAGAGATTTGTCAAGACGCACGTTGAACCGCCAAATCTTTTCTTGACACGCCAAGGGCTTTTTTCTATTCTGCCAAACTGATTATATGAATTTTTTTGAACGATTCAGGGAGCATTTTCACATTATAAATTCTCGCTTGAGAACTGAAACGCATGATTTTGGAACTATCTTGATCGTGGTATTTTTTGGCAACCGACCCGAACGCTTCCAATTCCGTGCACGAGGGTTTTTGAAGCGCCGATGTGTCGCTTAAAAACTCAAATGTGAAGATTCGCTGCAGGATCGACCGGCTCCGGGTCCTACCGATACCATCGTTCCAAATCCCTCCACCGGGATTGCGGACCACCTTGCGGCGGAACTTCC
>JAWOGN010000381.1:0-3257 GCA_046496815.1 Desulfatiglandaceae bacterium | reverse complement strand
TTTCTGCCCGTGGGCTCGAGTACGCGAATTCCGGAAGAGCCTCAATAAAGATCTTAGGTTCGTTCTGATAGATGCCGACCTTCAAGGTTACGGATTCTTGTGCAAGAACTGGCAAAGAAAAGTGGAACGAAATAAACAAAGAGAGAATCAAAATGAGTTTTTTCATAATTTCCTCGCAGCAGGAATCTGTACCTTAAAAATCTTTATTGTCCCCTCGACTATGACAGCTGAAATCGCGGATTCCTTCTGATTTTAGGGGCTTAGCGTTTTCGCGATGTCGATTTTCGTACTACAAATCCTGCAACTGCTTGATTTTCGAGAAGGAAAGCTCCAACTGCTGGTAGATGGCCTTGTGTTCTTCGCCCAGGGCAGCGAGCACCGGGGCCTTTGCCCCATTCAGGACCACGTGCCCGGCCTTGAGCTGCCTCAGCTTCTCGAGCGCGGTCTGGCGGAGATTTTCAGGGCTGTAGACGCGCCGTCATGTACCGCTCCATCTGGAGCGCCATGACACAGAGGAACACATGAGCCCGGATGCGCCGCTTTGTCCAGTGGTAGAACGGCCGGAGCTTGAGACTGCTCTTCATGCTCCGGAATCCCCGCTCGATGAGCTGGAGCTCCTTGTAGCGCCGGATCACGTCTTCCGGAGGCAGATCGCAGAGCGTGCTCTCCACTACCAGCTTTCCGTCGATGAGCTTTTCCCAGCGCCGGGTCGCACTGTCCGAGGTCACGCGCAGCCCCTGCCGGGGCCCCAGCTGAACGGCCTCCTGAAACAAAGGAACCGTTGACTGGACAAGTGGGGCCATATCTCGTTTACCCTGAAACCGCCCCAGCAACAGGAGGCAGTAGCAGGGACCGAGGGACGGCCAGGGGCTGGGCGGCCAGCAAATAGGGACACAAAGAAGGATACGCCTAACCGACTAAAAGGAAGTCTACTCGAAAAACCCGGTCAGGTCAAACCCGATAGGAAACATAATCTCCCACAATCGTGACTGTTTTGGCTCTCATAATCACCATGGACATTTAATTTCATATCAGCCCCCGTGTGTAACCGGGCCCCAATGTGTGCTGTGGGTGTTTGCTGCCACACAGAACATTATAACCCCCCTTATGCAGATGATGGACTGGTAGCCTCACTGTAGGGAGGACAGTAGTTTCACTGAAGAGCCATTTGCCTTCGCCGGCAGGTGGCCTTTTTGTTTTGAAAGGAGGTGAACTTCAATGACTGAACTGTACCATGCGGTAATCAAGGACCATGACAACTCGGGTTATGTGTGGGATGCGTTCTTCTGCAAGGACTGTTTGAACAGCCTGATCATGAAGCACGAATACGGGGAAGTTCTGCGCCGGAACATGGCGACCCCGAAATATCTGTCCCGCCTGTATCTTCCGCTGGTTGACGAGCCGAACTGTAGTGAATGTGGCAACTTCACTTCTTAATATACGCGTTCAGTCCAATGGTCAAAGGCTTGCCGTCAACCATAACATCCGTGCTGATATTCCCCCTGGTACTGGCGACAACGAGGGTCTTGCCTGATGCACTTGGTACGGGTGGCTTGTTAATTTCAATTTCGATATAAAGTGTTTCTTGATCAATTCTTGCTTTCATTGGTTAGCATCCTTTCCGCGTTTATTATTCCCTACGCCTCCAAAAGTCATTACGGCCCCTCGGGTTTATGGGCTGGACCATATATGTCTTTCCAATGGGCGTCAAGGATCTCCAACGTAATCGCCCCGTCGTTGTTCGACAATCTTGACAAGGACCCAGTTCACGTATGGAGCACCAATCATTGAAAGCTCATCAAAATCAGACTAAAAACCAGAAACCCAGCATTCGTTTCTTACGTACAGTCTTATCGTAGCATGTACTTTCAGCAGGAGCCGAATCTGCCACTATTGCAGAGCTATCATTGAAAATGTCAATTGCTGGGAATATCACTGTATATTCACTCTGAGGATCAGAAGCTTATGTTTGGTATTGTTGAGTGATTCTGAATAGCAAGGATTCACGGATAGGATAATTATGTTTGACTGAACGATTAAGCTCAGCCGCGCCGCTTTTTGGCGTCGGCTGGGGCGCCTTGATAGGCATCCTTCTCCCACTGAAAAATACGCATTGGTGGAATATTAAGAAACTCTGTCGTAGTCTGCCCTGATCCTAGAAAAGGCTGGCACAAAGTAGCGACTCGATTACTCACTTGATATGCCACAAAGCGTCCGTTAGGAGTAAGTTGAGATGAAATGGCTTTGAGGATTTGAGTTCCCGTGCTATGACTCATGGAAGAAAATGGAATGCCAGAAATTACTACATTAGGGACATCCAGGTCATATAAAGAAATAATTTCCTTGAGCTCATATGCACTGCCCAAGTGTACTATTAATCGATCGTCCTCAATGTTTTTTAACAGAGTGTGAAAATGCGGATTAATTTCTATGCTAAGAAGTTTGGCGTGCTGAGGCATCGCACGTAGTATTGCACGAGTAATACCTCCTGTTCCGGCGCCTAACTCTACTACAATATTGGCTGAAGCAATTCCAGCAGTTGCAACAATTCGTCGCTCCAGGTAACGAGAGCTTGGAATAATTGATCCAATCTGAAGAGGATGTTTCAAGAACTCTTGAATAAAAACCAACCCGCCATCCACCTTATAATTAATTGGTATTTTGTTTAGCATACACCTGATTTTAAAAAAAGATAGCGTAACAATAATTAGATTGACCCGCATAAGATGCCGGATTTTTCGTTTCTGTCCGTATAAGACACCTTCAGACACTCTGCAAAAGATGACTTAACCCCTTGTGACTCATACCATTTCCTTTGGTCGTTCCATTTAGCCCGGCATGTTATGCGGCTCGGCATAAGAACCTCACTTTTAAAGACCTTCAACGCGATTAGTTAGATTCAACCATACTTGCATTATTCATGAGAACTCGCGGTTTCAATGATGGTGATGGTATTCAAAAATCGAGCGAGGAGGAAGATCAGAGTTTCCGCTCTTCACACTCGAAAACTGCGGACGCAATATTTCCGGTTGTAGCACTGAAAGCCGCTGAATTCCATCGTTACCCTACTAAGGCGGGCCCTTGCCCGCAACCCAAAGCCAATGAGCACTGGCGCGAAGAATGAGCGTCCTGTTTGGTTTCTTCGGGATCGAAATCGCTATCGGGATCGAAATCGATTTCCTTTAATCCATAGACCCCGGAGTCTTCCTTCACACAGCGGTAGACATCAAGCTTTTCGTGTCAAGTATCATTTTATT
>JAWOGN010000391.1:0-14896 GCA_046496815.1 Desulfatiglandaceae bacterium | reverse complement strand
CCTGATTTACGGCTGGGACTTTGCACCCGTCCTGTTTGAATCCTTGCCGTTTACGCTGGTGCCCTTATTCGGCCTCCGCTTTCTGGCCTTTTACTATTACGGCCTTTTTCAGGGATACTGGCGCTACGTAAGCTTTGAAGACCTGGTTGTTATCATCCGGGCTGTGGTGATCAGCACGATGGCTTTTGTTGCCCTGGGGATGATCTGGGAGCGCACCGCGATTTCCGAACGGCAGTGCGCACTCGATGCGATATTGTGCATTTTCTTGGTCGGTGGGGTGCGGTTTGTAGTGCGAAACTTCAGGGAGACTTTCATTCAGGATCGACCGCCGGGCACCGTGGAACGTATCGTTCTGGCCGGACCGCTCAAACATGTACAGCTGCTGGTCAAGGAGATTCTCGGGAATCCGGAAACCCATTACGCTCCGGTGGCGATTGTCGATCCCGAGCGTCGGGAGTGGTATGAAGCCACGCGGGTAAACGACATCCCGGTGCATCCGATCCAACACATTCCTTTCCGAAGCAAACGCATGCGCAACATCTCGTCGGTCATCATTTGCTGGCCGGAAGCTACGCGGGATCAGACCAGCGATGTGGTCGAAAAGCTCGAAGTGCTTCAATCGCCGTTTCGGATCATTCCGAGGGTCGAAGACATCCTGTCCGGCAAGGCCAAGATGGACGACATTCGGGAGGTGGATATCGAAGATTTGTTGGAACGCCCGCAGGTGCAGATTGACATGGACCAAATCCAAGCATTGATCCGGGACAAAGTTGTCTTGGTCACCGGCGGCGGAGGCTCCATCGGCGCTGAGCTTTGTCGCCAGATTGCAGGGTCGAAACCCGAGGAACTGGTCATCGTCGAGCGCTCGGAAAACAGTCTGTACGAATTGGAGCTTGAATTACGAAAGCAATTTCCGCACTTGAAGCTTCACGCCTCTATTTCATCCATTAACGATGGCCCCGGTCTGATGCGTCTGATGCGGCTCAGAAGCGTGGAAGTGGTATTCCATGCAGCGGCTTACAAGCATGTGCCACTGATGGAAGCCGCGCCCTTGGAATCTGCTTACAACAATATTCTGGGGACCTACAATGTCGCCCGGGCGGCAATGGAAGCGAGAGCCCGGCGGTTTGTCATGATTTCCACCGATAAAGCCGTAAATCCAACGAATATCATGGGGGTTTGCAAACGCATTGCCGAAAAAATTGTTCAGAGTTTTAACGGATCTACCGCCACGGTATTTATGACCGTTCGATTCGGCAATGTCCTCGGCAGTGCCGGCAGTGTGATACCGGTTTTCAGAAACCAAATTAAACAGGGAGGACCACTGACCGTGACCCATCCGGAAATCGAACGTTTCTTCATGACGATTCCCGAGGCCGTCCAGCTGGTTCTCCAGGCCGGTGCCATGGGGAACGGCGGCGAGATATTTGTTCTGGACATGGGCAAGCCCGTGAAAATACTTCATCTGGCTGAAAAGCTGATCACGCTTTCCGGAAAGCGGCCGCATCAGGATGTGGAAATCGCATTTACGGGACTGCGTCCGGGCGAAAAGATGTATGAAGAGCTTTTTGATCTGGACGAGAAGCAGGTTTCGACACACCACAATCAAATCAGGATCGCCATGTCGCACCCATTGTCCATGAAAGCCATGAAATCTCAGATTGAGAAGATCAGAAAGATGGTGCTCCGCCAGGATGATCATGCGTTGATGCAGGTATTCAAAGAACTCGTTCCAGACTATCAGAATGAAACAGCTCAAAT
This sequence comes from Desulfatiglandaceae bacterium, assembly GCA_046496815.1. GTDB lineage: Bacteria > Desulfobacterota > DSM-4660 > Desulfatiglandales > Desulfatiglandaceae > JAWOGN01. The sequence goes on along the minus strand of JAWOGN010000391.1, from coordinate 13,135 downwards.
CAAAAAGGAAGCAGGTCAGGGGGACCTGATGGTGCAGCCACTGGCGGCGGTCAACCAGGTCTAACACTGAGTTCAGATGTGAGGAATAACCGCAAAGGATCTGGGCAGCGTGCAAAGCGCGAAGAAGAGAAACTCGGGAATGAAACCGGCGGCCAGAAGCTGAATGTTGATCGCGCGCATCGTTGCCAATTTATGAACAGGCGCTAATAAAAACCTAACAAATGGAATGTATAAACAAAAAGGAATTATGCACTGAGGGAGACTGTACATCATGATTAGACGAATTGCTCTTTTGGTTATGCCTGTCCTTTTGACAGCCTTGCTCGTGGGATGCGCAGATTCGGAAACAAAGAAGATGAAGTTCTTCGACAAGGGCAAGGCGCTGTATTCAGAGGGCGATTACGGCAAGGCCGAGCTGGAGTTCAAGAATGCCCTGCAGCTTGATCCGAAATTTGCCGACGCTTACTACATGCTCGGCATGGTCGCGCTCAAGGACAATAACGTCAAACAGGCATTCGGTGCCTTCAACAAGGTGGTCCAACTGTCCCCCGAGCATCTGAAAGCACAACTGGAGCTCGGAAAGATCTTCCTGGCCGCCCGCTCCGCGGATAAAGCCCGCGAGAAAGCGGGGCTGGTCCTGGGAAAAGAACCCCGGAATCCGGAAGCGCTTCTGCTGAAGGCGTCGGTCCTTCTTTTTGAGAAAAAAACGGCGGAGGCCACGGAGATTCTGGAGAAGCTTCTGGCAGACGGTGAGCAGCAGCCTGATATTTTCATCAGGCTTGCTTCGGCTTACACCTACAGTCAGGATGTTCAAAAGACCGAAGAGATCCTGCGAAACGGAATACGGGCCAACCCCGACTCCGTGGCCTTGCACCTGCTTTTGGCCAATTTCTATGCCCGCGCCAAAAGGACCGCTGACGCCGAGGCGGCGCTACAAAACCTGATCGCCCTCAAACCCGATAACGTTTCATACAAACTGACGCTGGCGGGGCTTTTTTGGGATACGGACCAGAAATCAAAGGCGAATGACTTGCTAAACGACATTGCGGCCATTGACCCTGCAAAAGAAGACAATTGGGTGGCACTGGGTCGCTTCTATCGCTCTCGAAAACAAGCAGATATGGCCGAAGCGCAGCTTAAGACCGGCATCGAAGCCCTGCCCGAAAGCTTTTTGTTACGGCAGGCACTCAGTGAGCTGTATGTCCAGATGAATGAACCCCAGAAAGCCATCGACGTGCTTCAGGATTGCCTGAAGCTGAAAGATGACCCGGGACACCCTGGAATCATCAATGCCAAAACGTCGTTGGCACGCGTATATTTCTTACAGAGGGATTTTGAGCGGGCCGAAAGCCTGGCAAATGAGGTCTCAGAGGTCAGCCCCAAGAATTTGGACAGCCGCTTTATCAAAGGGCAGATCTATCTCTTTCGAAGGGATGGCTTGAATGCCGTCTCCGAGCTGCGGACCGTTGTGGATGAAAGGCCGGAATTTGTGGAGGGGTATCTTCGCTTGGGCGAGGCCCATGCCCTGAACGAAGAAATGGCGCTGGCGATCGACACGCTTCGCAAAGGATTAAAGATCGCCCCCAAATCCAAAGCGATTTTGCGAATGCTCGCGAGGGTTCATATCGCGAAAAAGAACTACGCCGAAGCCGAAACTCAGCTGAAGGCCATTGTGAAGAACAACCCCGATGATCTTTTGGCCCGTGCGGAACTGGGTGACTTTTTTCTCGCACTGAAAGATACCGACAGTGCAGCCCGAGAATATCGGCACATCAGGCAAGAGGCACCCAAACTGCCGTTGGGTTACCTGAAGCTTGCCCGGCTGTACACAGCAGAAAAAAAATGGGACGAGGCAATGGAGGAGCTCGAAACGGGCTATCAGGCCAACCCGGATTCAGCCGCTATTTTGCAAGGTTTGACAAAGCTTTACATCTCACGGAATAAGGCCGATAAGGGCATCAAAATCCTTAATCAGCGGCTGCAGGCCAATCCCAAAGAGGCCTTTTCTTACAATCTGCTGGGCCGGATCTATGCTGTCAAAAAAGACTATAGAAAGGCGGAGGAAGCACTTCAAAACGCCATCGAAATTCAGCCGGGTTGGCCGGAGCCGCACAACAATTTGGTGGCACTTTATTTGAAGCAGGGGAAAAAAGAGCAGGCAGTCGAGAAACTGAAAATATCCCTGAAAGAGAATCCCAAAAACCCGGCGGCGTATCTGACCCTTGCCCTATTGTACCAACAAGACAAGGATCAAGCGCAGGCGATTCAGGTATACGAGCGCGCGCTGGAGCATATTCCGAACATGTGGTCTGCGGCCAACAACCTGGCGTTTTTGCTGAGCGAGCACTCAAATGACCGTGCGGATCTCGACCGTGCCTTGAGTTTGGCCAAGAAAGCCCAGAATTTGAAGCCCAACCGCCTAACGGTGCTAGATACCCTGGCATGGGTGCATTACAAGAGAGGTGATTACCCGCTCGCCCAGGGGCTTTTCGAAGATATCATTGATCAGGCGCCGGAGAGTCCGATTTTGAACTACCATTTGGGCATGGTGCTTCTCAAATCGGGCAAACCCCAGGAAGCCAGAGCTAAACTTGAGTTTGCATTGAGAGAAGACAAGGAATTTTATGGCCGGGAAGAGGCGGAGAAAACGTTGGCGGCCTTAATGGCGCAAGCGGGTTAGCCAACATATTTGAAAAGTGCAAGGAAGAAATAGGGGGTGTTGCCCGCCTGGGATGTCAGCTGAAGCAAACACTTTTTCTTGTCCAATGATCCAGCGGGAGTTCAAGAGGAGCGCGATGATGAGACGGTACACCCTGGTGCTCTTATTGCTAATGGCTGTATTTCTTTCTGCTGCGAGTAATCGGGCGGAAGCGGTACCGGAGAACGTTGATTCAGCGGACTATAGAATCGGTCCGGGAGATGTTCTCGAAATTTCGGTTTGGAGAAATGAGGAGCTCACCAAGCTGGTGACGGTTTTGCCGGACGGCAAAACCGAATTTCCACTGATTGGAGAGCTGGTGGCCGAAGGAAAATCTGTGGCGGAGCTCAAACGGGAAATCGAGCAAAAAATTGAACAATTCGTTCCCGACCCCACACTGTTCGTTCGAGTTCTGGAGATGAACAGCATGCTCATCTATGTGATCGGTCGGGTCAACAACCCGGGCCGGTTTGGTTTGAACGCCGACGTCAATGTGCTGCAAGCCCTCTCGATTGCCGGCGGGTTGAATCCGTTCGCAGAGGGCGGAAAAATCAAAGTGTACCGTGAATCGCGCGAAGGCACCGAGATCATTCGGTTTGATTATGACGAGGTAATGAAGGGTAAAAACCTGGCACAGAACATAAAGCTAAAGCGGGGAGACATCGTTGTTGTGCCTTGAATTGGATTCCGTTCAACGCTACCATGCAGGAAAGAACCGAACCCCTTTCGCATTGGGTCTCCGCTCTCAGCCGCCGTTGACCCGTACATGCCACAATTATTGGGACTGAGCCGAACTTAAACCTAAATCCAGCGGATTATGCAATGACGGACATGGACCTGGTACCAACGACGCCGGACATGCCGATGCGGCCGGCCGAATACCTTGCGATTCTGAAACGCCGAAAATGGAGCCTGATTTTCGCCGCCCTGATGGTTTCCAGTATCGGTTTGACGGTGGCCATGCTGCTGCCGCCGGTCTACAAATCCACGGCGACCATTTTGATCGAAGAACAGGACATCCCCCCTGATTATGTGATGACAACAGTGACCAGCTACGCCGAACAACGCATCCAGTCTATCAACCAGCGTATCATGAGCAGCACCCGCCTGCTGGAAATCATCAATCGCTTCGACCTTTATGCTGATCTGAAGGATAAACGCACCACCGAAGAGATTATCGAAAAAATGCGCGACGATGTGACCCTCAAGCCGCTTAGCGCCGAAATCATCGACCGGCGCACCGGACGGCAAACAGCGGCCACCATTGCGTTTACGCTTTCTTACGAGGGTAAGAATCCCCGCAAAGTTCAAAAGGTCGCCGATACGTTGACGTCCCTGTTTCTGGAAGAAAACCTGAAAGTGCGCACCAAACAGGCTCAGGAGACATCCGGATTTCTCGAGGGCGAAAAAGACCGCGTCAACGCAGAACTGGCCAAGATAGAAGCGAAAATCGCCGCTTTCAAGGAGCAACACATCAAGCAGCTACCGGAGATGCTGCCGGTCAACCAACAGAGCTTGAATAACCTGGAACGGAATATCGATCGCGCAAGAGAGGAACTGCGAAGACTGAGGGAGCGCAAGGAATATTTGCAGACCCAGCTCAACGGCATTGAGCCATACCTCAAAGATGAGGAAGAAACGCTTCACCGCAAACGCTTGGAGGAGCTAAAGGTTCAGCTAATCGCCCTGACCAAACGGTATTCAGAGGACTATCCGGATGTAAAAAAGACGCGGGCGGAGATTGCCGAGCTGGAGCAGAAATTGTTGGACGCCGAAGATTTCAGGGGAGCCGAAAAAAGCGGGCCCGACAATCCCGCTTATATTACCCTTTCCGCCCAGTTGGCCGGCACCCAGTCGGACATCCAATCGGTGCTGCGAGAACTGGATGAGCTGAATGCCGATGCCGACAGATATCGGGCTTGGATTGCCGCCACCCCCGGAGTTGAAGGGCAATACAATGACCTGATCGGCGCGCGCAACAACACCTACAAGAAATACAACGATCTGATGCAAAAGCACATGGAAGCCCGGGTGGCGCAGGGCCTGGAAAAGGAGCAAAAGGGGGAGCGATTCACGCTCATCGATGCACCGCGCCTGCCGGAAAAACCCATTAAACCCAATCGGCTGGCCATCATGTTGATTGGCTTTGTGTTGGGGATCGGTGCCGGCATCGGGACTGCTGCCCTGCGGGAATTCAGCGACGACGCGATTCGCGATGGGGATAAACTGGAGATGAAAACCCAATTTCCGGTTCTGACGGTGATCCCGGAGGTTGTTGCCACAGGGGTCAGGATTCGCCGCAAACGAAAACGCGTTATGCTTGCTTTCGGTTCGGCGGGGGCTCTGACGGCCGGGGTGTTGGGATTTCATTTCTTTGTTATGGACTGGTATATCTTCTGGGCCAAACTGATGCGCAAGCTGGCGTGGTAATCGAGGAAGGCGAATGAAACTTGAAAAAGCGATGGCGGCCGCCAGAAGGATGCGAAAAGAGGGCGGACTTGAGCCGGTTGGGATTTTTGAATCGGGAAAGCCTGCTAAAACTTCCAGGAAAGCGTGGCGACCGCCGGTGTACACCGAGTCGAAGAAAATCCAAGTGGATGAAAATCATCTCCGGACCAATGCCTGTGTTTGCATTGATCCCGAGGCGGTGGCACTTGACTTTTACAAAGTGCTACGCACGAAAATCGAGCAGGCCGCCCGGCCCAGAGGCTGGAACACGGTGATGATCACCAGTCCGTTTGACGAAAACGGCCGCACCATGGTCGCGGTCAATCTGGCGCTCACCTTCGCCAAAGCCTATAACCAAACGGTCATGCTGGTTGACTGTGATCTCCGCCGGCAAGGCATCCGTGAGGTACTGTGCATTGAGAGTGATAGTGGCCTGGTGGATTATCTGCTCGACGAAAAGCCGTTGAAAGACGCAATTGTGTGGCCCGGCATCGAAAAAATGACATTGATTTCAGGTGGCCGCACGATCCATGACAGCACCGAATTGCTGGGCTCCGAACGGATGCGAGCCTTGGTGCACGAGATGAAAGGGCGTTATTCGGATCGATACGTTCTTTTCGCGGCACCGCCTATTCTTGTGGGTGCCGACGCCTTGTCACTGGCACCGCTGGTTGATTGTATTGTCATGGTGGTCACTGAAGGCAAGTCTTCTATGAGGGATGTGAGAAAAGCGATAGGGATGCTTCCCCAGGAAAAGTTTTTGGGGTTCGTCATGACGAAATAGCTATTCACTTCGTGATCGGTTTGAAAAATGAAGCCGCAACAGATCCGCCGATAGGTTTAGATCAATTGTGTTAACCCAAGCTTTTCGTTAGGCCCTTACGTCGGTTCGGCAAACCTTGGTGCAAATCCGGGACCCGCCTGCAATCCGGATGATCACCGATTGCACCCGTCATTGGCGTGCGCGGGTACACCCCTCAGGGCCGGCATGAAGAAAAGACATTGGACTCCCCCCATAGTCGGACATGGCCGCAAAGCATAAAGATAGCAATTTTTTGTATGGGTTTCCTTTGCATATTCACCCGGAGATCTGTCTCAGGAGCCAAATGATGTACCGGCAATTATACGGCTTGAAGGAAATGCCATTTAGAATCGTGGCCGACCCGGCCTATTTCTATGAAAGCGTCATGCACAAAAGGGCCTTGACCCGACTGGGCAACGGACTCGATCAGAATTCGGGGATACTTCTACTGACCGGTGAGATCGGATCCGGTAAAACCACATTGGTCAAATACATCCTGAATAATATCAGCGACAAAACAGAAGCAGCGGTGATATTTAACACCAATGTTTCCGCCGATGAACTCTTGGAGATGGTTTTCATCGCGTTTGAACTCTCCTTCCCATTCGGTGACAAGGCCGGGGCGCTCAATCTCCTATATCCCTTTTTAAGCCTTAGATACTCAGAGGCAAAACGGGTACTCCTCATCGTCGATGAGGCCCAAAATCTGCAGGTGGAAGCCCTGGAAGAGATCCGCATGTTGTCCAACCTTCAGACTGCGGATCAGCGCCCGCTTCAAATCATGCTGGTGGGACAACCCGAGTTAACCCAAAAGCTGAAACAATCCTGCCTGCAACCGTTAACCCGGCGAATCGCCGTCAAATACCACCTCACCGGCTTGAGTCGTGAAGAAACGGGTAAGTACATTGCGTTTCGACTGAACAAGGCAGGTGGCAATCCGGATCTTTTCGAACCGAAAGCTGTGGACCTGATTTACGACGTTTCAAAGGGCATTCCGCGCTCGATCAACCTGGCATGTGAGGCGGCTCTGGTCTACGGCCTTGCCGACCGCGCTGAAGTGATCGGAACGGATGTCGTCAAACAGATCATTCGAGAAGAATTCGGAATCGGCATAGACAGTGCGCACGCAGGTATCTCTGGTACCGAAAGAGAGGAGAGAAGACCGGCTAAGATTCAGAAATGGCGGATTCGTTGGAATCCTTCTACGACGCCCGATGTAATCGGTTACAAACTCTATTGGGCCATCGGCCGGGGAGTCACTTACGGCTCTGACTGCATCGAGTTGGGAAATGCAAATGAGGTAGTTCTGCCGGATGGCGTTCCTGCATTTCCACGTGCTGCAGAAGTCATAGAAATCGGCGTCACAGCAGTCAGCGAAAACGGAAATGAATCCGACATGTCGGTCCTTTCAGCGCCGCTCCGTGTTACTGCACCGGAGCCTCCATCAAACGTATTGGTGGAGGATGCTTAGCCCTGTGGTTGAAAGGTAAGGGGATTGGGAGGGCTAAAACTGATATTCTTGAATTTTTAGACCGGCGGAAATCACCCGATAGGTCCAAACCATGTATGAAAAGTTTTACGGCTTGAAGGAATCGCCATTTCAAATCGTGCCCAATCCGGCATACCTGTATAAAAGCGTTACGCATAAACGGGCGTTGACCCATTTGGACTATGGACTGACACAAAACCTGGGATTCATCTTGCTGACCGGAGAGATCGGGTCCGGCAAAACGACCTTGATCAAATACATCCAGAATCATTTCGGTGAGAATACCGAAGGGGCGGTCATATTTAACACCAATGTTTCCGCCAATGAGCTTTTGGAAATGGTGTTGGTCGCATTTGGACTGTCCTTTGAATCCGGGTACAAAGCCCGTGCCCTGAACACACTGTATCACTTTCTGATCGATAAGTATGCAGCAGCAAAACGGATTCTCCTCATCATCGATGAGGCCCAGAATCTGCAGGCGGAAGCCCTGGAAGAAATCCGGATGCTGTCCAACCTGCAGACTGCGGATCAAAGTCTGCTTCAGATGATGCTGGTGGGACAACCCGAGCTGATCCAGAAGCTAAGGCAACCTTCCCTTCAACAGTTTGCCCAACGAATTGCCGTCAGATATCACCTGACCGGATTGAACCGTGAAGAAACAGGAGAATATATCGCGTTTCGATTGAGCAAGGCGGGGGGGAGTCCGGATCTTTTCGAACCGGAGGCTATTGACCTGATTTACGACCTTTCAAAGGGAATTCCGCGCTCGATTAACGTGGCCTGTGAGGCGGCAATGGTTTACGGTCTTGCAGACCGCGCTGAAGTGATCGGGAAAGATATCGTCAGACAAATCATCAAAGATGATTTTGGTGTGGGTCTGGAGACCCGCACTCAAGATAGGAGTGCTCAAGGGATAGCCATGCCGGACATGGAGCACAAAAATGGGCTCCGGAAACAAATAGAGCTGCTTCAACAACAAATTTATGATTTGAACATGCTGTTGATGAATCGGATGAAGGCCTGGGATGAGCAGCGGGAAAACAACAAGAACGGTCAATAGACTCACCTGATGGAGCTATTAGAAAAAGAGCGCGTGCGCAACCAGAATTTAACCCGCCGGATCAATACTCTGAAAGCCACGCATAAAGCACTACGAACGCACCGCCGGCAGTTCGTATCGCTCATGAAAAGCAAAAGACACATGTCGATCCCTCCCCACATCTGACCATGCAGCGCATGGGGGCGCTCACACCGCAGAATTCTTCCGCCTATTTCTTTAAAAGCTTCTCGGATGTTCGTGCATCTTTGCGAGGGTGGCAAAACTATTTGAGAAAGCTCTTGGATGACGACCGCAGAGCCTCTGCACCAAGGACCGTCCCTCAAAAAAAACGGCGTCTCGGGAAGCCTCCACCCCTTCGGGCCTTTGATCTCCCTTTTGAGTACGCCGCCATCTTTGATTTGCATTAAAGATGCCGGATGGCTGGTTCATGCGGCCAGAGAGGCGAATTCAGGGATTTGCTCGGCAGGGGTTTACCGCCCAGGAGATTTTGCGGGTATTGACTGATGAGCGATCTCTTGCATCCCTTTAATTGAACACTTATTTCATCCTAATGTTTTTCTAATGTGTCGCACTTATTAATTGGAGACAAAATGCACTTGAATGAGATGAATGCTTTAAAAACCGATAAAAACTGCCAAGTTTCAATGGTTGAGAGCAAACCCGGGACAAACAGGCTCCGAGATCTGATTGTATTGCTCAAGACCTTCAAAGAGAAAAAGTTTACCGGATATGTCAAGGTGAATTATGCGTGGGGACAAATCCGCAGCATCGAGACGTTCGAAGAAATCTTGAAATAGAAGCATCGTCAAACTCCGGGGTGCTTTGCTGATCCAATTGAAGCGGATACCAGAAAGCCCGCAGACTCTCATGCAGGTGTTTTGCGGGCTTTTTTTGAATCGGTTTTATCTCCGGCAACCCATACCTATCCATTTCATTGGGGAGACAAATCAGATGCCGAAAAATCCAATGAAACCGCTGTCCAAACCAAAACGGAACAAGACCGACAAGCTCACCCGGTTCATCGATTACCTGGAGAAGTTTGACGATGCCGGCTTTAACGGCTTTATCAGAGTCAATTTCACCCAGGGAAATGTGGGCCGTATTGAGAAGTTTGAGGAAGTATTTAACAAAGATGAAGACTCGAATTGAGCGCAGCGCCGCCCTTCACTGGGTTGCTTATATCCCGGATTCTCCGATGTATCTTCCTTCTTTAGGACAAAAGAGGCGCCAATGAAATCTCATTTGGATGAAGTCATGCGGCGCTTTGTGTAAAACGGCCGATACAGGGGGTCGCCGACCAACACCATTTGCCATGACAAAAACGGGGTACTTAAGAAATAGCATTCGGACAAGCTCAAATATCCGTCGACCAGGAAGCTGAAAAAGATGTCGGGCAGGGGGAATGCCTCAACATAGGGCTCGGCAACCGGCCCGATGGTCGCTGCGACACCCTTTTCGAGCATCTCTTTGCACCAAACCCGGCTCTCCGGCTTTTTTAGAGTCGTGCATTCATGACTGGCGATGTGATATCCGACGGAGCCTTTTTGCCACTCAAACGCATCCACGTACCTGGCAACGCTGTACCAGCCGCAGTACAATCCTGCTCTTAAGCCGCTGCCGGTTTTAAACAGTTCACTTCTTTCATCGATGACGACTGGAATTCGGTTCGTCTTCTCAATTATCTGTGCGGCGTGATGTATCGCGTAGTCATAAAAAGCATATCCGTTTTCCTGCGACGGCTTCGATTCCGGTAACGGCCATCGGGCATCGAAGAAAGCCATGCCTGAAAGGCCGGCTTTTTCCGCTTGGATACTGTCGGTGACAATCCTCTTGGCAATAGCTGCCGAGGCGCCGTCAATGCGGCCGACCATGAAAACCGCATCTTTTTTGATGGGCAGTTTTCTTTTCTGAAACCCGTAGAAAAAAGGGTTGAGAATCCATCCTTCCAGCGCGTAGTCTTCAGCCCGTGCAAGCGCAATTTCTGAATCCACCGATGCCCCCATCGTGTGTCGGTTGCCGGCATTGGGATCGGACGAAGATATCTTGAGCGGCATGCCGTACATCAATACCAAACAGCGGATTGTCCGGTTTAGGGCCGGGTGCTGCTTCAGGAAAAGCCTGAGCGGGTTTCTGATTTCCTTTTCGTACTGCACCCGAGAGCAGGTTTCGTTACGGGTAGTCTCAATAATGAGGAGGTTGCTCGTCGGGATGTTTCGTTTTTGCATGTAGAAATGAGCCAGACGGACACCCTGTTCTTCCTTTTTGTTGGCAATGACCAATATTTCATCGGCTTCGAGGGCCAAAGCAGGCGCGATGAAGAAGAATAGTCCGAATAGCTGCTGCCAAAACAACATTGAAATCGTTCTATTTGCCAACAATTGGCCACCTATTGCGCATTCAGTTCTTTGATCACCTCGTCGGTGATGTCTACTTTTTCATCCAAAAAGGCAAGGACGTTGGGATCTTTCAATATGATCGTGAACTTTCTCCGTTTCGCAACTTCTCTCAATACACCGTCCGCTTTTTCAAGGATAATCGCAACCAGCTCACGGTCTTCACGGGCAATATCTTCTTTGGAATCAGCGACGAGGCGTTTGTATTCTTTGTTGGCTTTCTGGATTTCTGCTATTTTTTCCCGCTGCGCTTCCAGGGTCATTTTGCTTCTCTGTATCTCAAACTGCGATTGCATCAGTTTGATCTCCTGCATTTTTTCGAGCACCTCGTTTTCCTTTTCCTGGCGCATGCCTTTGATGACTGCCCTGGCATCTTGGCCCAGCTTGGATTCCGTTACCAGGCGCTGCAAATTGATGTACCCGACTTTCGCCTCCGAGTCGGAAACCAAAAAACAGCTTTGGATCAAAAAAGAAAACACAACAATCAAGAGTGCGTTTCTGGACCGAAAATACATTGCTGACTCCTTTCTGTGTTTGGTTTAAGAAAAAGCGGGTATATGACTTCATAGCATCATCCAATTTGTTCGCTTTGTCTTCCTGATGAGCGTAAACTCGGCATGAGCTCAGAAAGACTGGCAAGAGAGCATGGAGTTTACAAATCCGAACCTCGGCTCCATTTCCCGGAAGGGTTTGATTCGACATTACGATAGTGAGTAGAGTGTTAGGATATGTTTTTTGTTGTGTTAAATTGGTGTTTTCTTCCCGGAAACTTCGATCGAGATGGGCAGAGATGCCGAACATAGCTGCGTGCGAGATGGCATCCGTCGCATCCAACGCTCATAATTGTGAGGGCTCACGGATCAAAAAAACCTTGTTCAAGTGTATCATGCCTTTTGCTATCTCAGCTCTATTTTGCTTAAGTTTAGTTCTTATGGCGCCATCTTTTTGTACTTCTTCGGGTACCCTCGCCCCAACACGTATCGCCATTTTGCCATTTGAGATCCATGCCGAAAAAAGTTTATCTTTTTTGAAAGAAGGTATCCTTGCGATGCTAATCTCGCGCTTATCAAAAGGAGACAACATAGAGGTCCTTAACAAGCGCGAGGTTGCGGCAGTCGCAAAATCCAGAGCAACGTCTGAAGCAAACAGTGAGACCATCGCCCGTGAAATCGGTAACCACCTCACAGCGGATTTTGTTATTTTCGGCAGCGTAACCGTATTGGGCAACGGTGTGAGCGTCGATACCCAAATGGTGGATGTTGCGGGCGGCAAACCTCCCATGACCTTCTTGGAAGAGGGAACGGATCGCGGCGACATCATCACGATCATCAACCGGATAGCAGCCGATGTCAATGATAGGCTGCTCGCCGGCACTGCGACTGCAGAAACATCTAGAGTTCTTTCCAAAGAGGCAACAAATAAAGCCTCCAGGCCTTTTCGAACCGGAGAGACCGACAGCGCTGAACACTCTGAAAACATACATCATAGCGAAGGGCACACACCTCCCGGCAAGATTGAAAATACTGAAAGGCCGGGCATCGGCAGAAGAAAAACTGAGGATTCCACTCCGTCATTTGGAAAAAGCGAAGGAAAAAGCACGGTTATGAAAACAGCTCCCGCTACAAAGGGCAAAGCAGCGTCGGGAAAACCCTCGCAATCCAACGCAGCATCGCAAAAGGCCGTGGAACCAACACTGAAGACACCTGTCTTGGCAGGCAGAGCGAAGTCAGGGGCAAGAACCGTGCGCCGGGAAGATTGGCTTTTATCCAGAGATCCTGCTGATTATACTATCCAGATAATGGGCGCTTATAATGAATTGTACCTGCTTAAGTTCATCAATGAATATCAATTGCTGGAGCATAATGAAATTGCCTATTATCGATCCACTTTCAATAACAAACCATGGTACCAATTACTTTACGGCACATATCCCACAAAGGAAGATGCCCGGCTTGCAACCCTAAGATTGCCCGGAGATATCCGTAACTCAGATCCCTGGATCCGCAGGATGTCAGGAGTGCAAAAGGCAATTCGGGCCAGGGAAAAGCGGCAAATAACATCGGGCATCAAAACCCTGAGAATCGTAAAGGATTTCCGACCATTGGGCGGGGCGTTATGCTACCATAAAGATGGGAGAGGATCTATTTGGCCTGATCCGGTTTTGCGGCACTCCCTGCAAACGATGCGAGATAGGCGTCAGTCCGGGACGGCGTTTTTCCGGCATCCGCTGCAGCCCCCTTTCGGC
>JAWOGN010000120.1:0-4748 GCA_046496815.1 Desulfatiglandaceae bacterium | reverse complement strand
GTTGGGTGACCGAATCTTCGGGATAAACCGTCAGGCGGGAATCAAATCGGTGAGCTTAAATCTTATTCTTAATACGCCGGATTGAAAACTCGTTGAGGAGATCTTGAATCTACCAATTTTTTTTGTCGAATCAACGTGAGAGCCGATACAGGGACAGGCATCGTAATTCCCGATTCGTATGATCCTTATTCGCTCCCCGGCCGCCGGCGGTAGACGCGCCAAGCTGTGTTGCTCCCGGGCTTCTTGCTTTGTGATATACCCTTCAGTCACGGGCATACCCGCGAGAATGACATCATTGACTCGGGTTTCGATGTCACGAATTTCCGCCGGCGTCAGGGCGCGATCAAAATGATAATCGCACTTGGATTTTTTCTTTTCGATGTGGGCACTGAAGCAGCGACCGCAGTCAAACATTCGTGTCATGGTTTGGTTCAGGATATGCTCTGCCGAGTGCATCCTCGGATCGGTTTTCTTTTCCATGCATCGGGGGCTCGCTCAGTCGATCATGATTTCTTTGAGCAATGCGGGATCGTCGAGCGCTTTTCCGGAACCCAAAACGACATCGGACAGGGGATCTTCAGTGATGGTGATGGGCAGGTTCGTTTCCTGTGCCAGTCGGACATCCAAATCCTTCAGCAAGGAACCGCCTCCTGTCAGCACGATCCCCCTGTCGGCAATGTCGGCCGCCAATTCCGGCGGCGTTTGTTCCAGTGCGATCCGCAGGGCGTCGGCAATCGTTTGGACCTGTTCTGAGATGGCTTCCCTTATTTCATCTGAGTCTATGGTTAGAATTTTCGGAATCCCCGTAACCAGGTCGCGTCCTCTGACTTCGATCGTATCTATTTGATCACCGGGAAAAGCGTTTCCAATGGTGGTTTTTATGGTCTCTGCGGTCCGGATACCGATCAATAAATTGTACCTTCTTTTGATATGATGAAGCAAAGCTTCATCCATTTTGTCGCCGGCGACCCGGACGGATTTACTGTAGACAATACCCGAAAGGGAAATGACCGCCACTTCTGTGGTACCGCCGCCAATGTCAACGACCATGTTGCCGGTCGGCAAAGTTATCGGGAGTCCCGCGCCGATGGCCGCCGCCATGGGCTCCTCGATAAGAAATACTTCCCTGGCCCCGGCAGACTCCGCGGATTCTCGAACTGCACGTTTTTCGACCTGCGTAATCCCGCTGGGGACGCAGATAATGATACGGGGTCTCAAGACCTTTTTCCGATTGTGGGCCTTCCGTATGAAATGGCGGAGCATCGCTTGGGTGATATCAAAATCAGCGATGACCCCATCCTTCATGGGACGAATTGCGACAATGTTCCCCGGCGTTCGCCCCAGCATCATTTTGGCCTCTTTTCCTACCGCCAGTACTTTGTTTGCGCCTCTTCCGTTTTTCCGAACCGCCACCACGGAAGGCTCGCTCAGGACAATGCCTCTGCCTTTCATGTAGACAAGACTATTGGCAGTGCCCAGATCAATGGCCAAATCGTTGGAGAATAAACCCAATATCGGATCTAAGAACATTGCCCGTTCGTTCCTCGCACAGTAAAGCTGTAGACACTGCTTTCATTATATGAAATCATATTGGATATCAATACGAAAAAAAAACAACCCGGCACGATTTGTTTCCATGACTTCACACCCTGTGCGAGGAAAGGAAGCTTCGGTTCCGGCAGGCGGCGTGTGCTTGCAGCCCTGCGTCCCTGAGGGGAAATGTTCTCCCAGAAAAATCGGTCTCGGTGTGAGTTAATCGGGAATCCAAAGATGCCTCTCATGCAATCCTCAATTTTTCAACGTGAGGATTTTATCCAAATCCCCGCTCCATGCCGCCTCAAGAATCGAGCCCATATACTTGTCCACAAGTGCCGGAGTCAGTGGGACGGGCATATTTAAAAGTTTGCTTTCCAACTGCGGATTTTTGGCGGCTTCAATGATTCGCCGGAGGACGTCCTTGCCGAGCCCCGGGATTTCCGACAGTGCGGTGGGAAACCCAATGTTGCGATTGAAAACCAGCATCCCTTCGCCGACGGCGCGACCCAATTCCTGCGAGTTGAGCGCATCGAGATCTGAGCCGACATATCCATGTTTTCGGAGGATTTCACCTACCTTTCTGATCCGCGCCTCAACGGCGGGGGCAAAGAAAACCGTGTAATACGGGTTCATCAACGCGCATGCCCGGCCATGGCTCAAATATTTGACAAGAGAAAAGCTGTTTAGATGCGGACCATTCGTCCCTCCAACCGTGATGGCGTAACCGCCGAGGTCTGTGGCCAGCGCGACCGCTTCCCTCCCGACCGTATCATGTGGGTTTTCAGTCAATCGTCGAAGCCCATCAATGACCAATTCGATTCCCAAGAGGCAGATAATTTCGATTTGGTCTTCTTTTTCGCCTTTTGCTCCGAGATAGACTTCCAAACAATGGCTGAGGCCGTCCATGCCCCCATCCAGGGTTAATGATTTCGGTTGGGTGAAGGTAAGGCCATAATCGAACACGGCACGGGGAGGAACGATCGCTTCGTCGACAATAAGTTTTTTTTGACCCGACACCGGATCGGTGATGTTGGCGTACTTGGTTAAGTGAGCGGCGGAACTTGCAGCGGTCATCACGGCCACCAGGGGAAGAAGCGTGCGACCGGCACGCCGGGCTTGCCTCGTCACTTCTCCTACGCCGAAATAGGGATCCAGCTCGGCCTCCCTGTCTCCGTAGGTTGCCAGGGTGGCAGCCGCTTTGCACGCGTCGATTCCTGAGCCCGATTCAAATGAAACAATCACCTCCGGCCTTTTATGAAGTATATGCCCATGAAGGCGATAGACGTCTTCACGGGGTGCATTCGGCCGGGCTCCCTGGACCGGTCCCAAAATCTCTATCCCATTTGCTTTTAAGGCGGTCACCAGTCGGTTTATTGCCGGTTTGAGCCACCGGGAAGCCGGCCTGCTGATCAACATCGCCCGCTTGCCGACTTGTGCGGTCAGGGGGCCGGCCTGATCAAGGACACCCATGCCGAACGCATACGTGTCCCCCTTGAATTTGTAGATCAGCTCTTTTGCACATTGAATTTTTTCGTCCATATCCCTTACCTCCTCCGAAACAGATGCCAACGGCCTCCAACGCACGATTTCAAGGCGCTGAATTTATACCTGATATCAAATTTTTTGGTCCTCGGGCCACAAAGAAATTGATCGGGTGAAGCTTTCATCCATTTTCACTCAGTCACGGGCATCAGATTTTGGAATGGTGTCAACGCTTTCATGAAGTGCATAAACTGTGATATGCTCCAGGCGGTTTTCAACGTGTCAGCTGAAAAAATGAATAGGGTGTGCTCGGGAGGGACTTTCATTGAGAATGGGATTTTGGAGTGGGGGGGGGTCGCTTGAAAGGGATATTGGGGCATAGGACGGCATGAAGGCGAGAGGGTGGTCAACTCGGATTGTCCTCAGGTATTCCCTGCTGCAACTACCCGCATTGGCCCTCATCATCCTCATCCTGATACTGGTACAACGGTGGGTCGATATTCCTGGGTGGCTGGGATGGGGCTTCGTCGGACTGTGGGCGCTTAAAGATGCAATTTTGTTTCCGTTTGTCTGGCGTTCTTACGAATGGAATGGGTCACAGGCTTCCAACCCGATGGCCGGCGCATACGGAATTGCAAAGGAGCGATTGGCGCCTTCAGGATACGTGGAAGTGAGGGGCGAGCTTTGGAAGGCCGAGTTGATGGAAGATGTCGGACCAATCGAGGCGGGGGAATCGATAAAAGTTCGTGAACGCCGCGGACTGACCCTGATCGTGCAAAAATACAATGCAAAACATGGAAAATGAGCGATAAGCGGTTTTTTTTGAGTGCTTTGATGTTTTTTCTGTTCGTAATGAACAGCTGACGGCAAGCCAGGGATTTATTTCACACGTCATGAATGCGGGAATCGTCAAAGGTGTTTTGACCCGGGAGAACGGCCGGACTTTTCTCAAAGGGTTGGGGGGTGAGCGTTATCTGGAATCCAGCTATATCTGGCATGGATATGTTCTCCACTGGTTGGGAAAGCGCGTTTGCGGGCGATATTTGCCTCAAAGGGACTATGAGAAAGGAGAACCGATCGTACTGATCTGGCCGGATGTCCCGGCGGTGGAGCCGGGATATGTGGAATTATATTACAATGAACGATTGGTGAATTATAAGATTTCACTGTTTGGGCACAACGCCGTCAACGTCGACGGAGCGGTGTTTAATTTTTCCCATCTCATCAATGAAAATGAGGTGACACGAATCGAAGATTATCTATATAGACCGCCACTGGGCGAATTTGCGCCTCATCCAAAAACAGGGATCCGAAATGTTAACGACAAGGAAAGACCCTACTATGACATGTTCGGTCGTCTCTTCATGCGAACGATCCATGTGCTGCACATTCGAGGCCTCGACACGGAGCGGATTTCCAGGCGATACCATCATGAGTTGGAGGCGATACGCAACGCGCCTCCCGATCCGAAGAATCCGGAAAAGTATCGTGATTTTGGCATGTTTACACGAAACTGCACCACCATCATCCGGGACGGATTGAGAAGCGGTGAAAATCCGCGAATACGGGGCATATTGCCCAGAGATCTTTTCGTCAATGCGACCTATCATTTTCAGAAGGCAAAAAAAGAAGGGGCTTTGAAGGTAAGGCAATTCACCCTGAAACAGCTCAAGGTTCCCGAGGCGCCGCATAGCAAAATGACGGCGATTTTGAACCCGATAAACAGAATA
>JAWOGN010000039.1:0-8648 GCA_046496815.1 Desulfatiglandaceae bacterium | reverse complement strand
TTGAGCCGCCGGCAGTACTTCATCCGGGAGACTATCTACAAATTCGTCATCAAACATATGTTCAATCCTTATATTTCAAGTGACTACAAGGGCGAAGATGGGTCGGTTTCCTTGTCGGGTTTTCGCCGGTCGGGAAACGGATCCGCACGATTTTACACGCCGCCGAAAATTGATTATGCAATATAAATGCCAGCGAGCATCTTGAGCCAGGCTTCATTTAAAATTTTGATAATATTATAAAAATAAGATATTTTCGATAACATGATAGTGCGAAATATTCAGAATAACCCGGCCAAAATGAACCGCATGATCCGGCGTTTTTCCATATTTTCAATATTCATCTCACCCGGGCGTATTGCTTTTTAAGCGTATCAAAACTAAAATATGTCCGTTTAAATCGTGAACGCAATGTTCAAGAATCTGATCCGGATTCGCGGCAGCAGTTTTTT
Organism: Desulfatiglandaceae bacterium; assembly: GCA_046496815.1. Classification (GTDB taxonomy): domain Bacteria; phylum Desulfobacterota; class DSM-4660; order Desulfatiglandales; family Desulfatiglandaceae; genus JAWOGN01. The sequence goes on along the minus strand of JAWOGN010000039.1, from coordinate 8,199 downwards.
CCAGTTCCTGAACTTCCGTAGCTCGGCATATGCCCATGGAACACAGATCTTACGAAATCGAATATGAATTCAGTTTTGAGGGCGAAAGGAAAAAGATCTTCAAGGTTGTTCTTGACCCTGAGACGATTACCATTATCCGGAAGAAACTGAAAAAGAGGCCGCCCGAATGGACCAAACTGGAGCATGAGCAATGTGCGTGTTGCCCGTTCACAAAAATAGAGCACCCGCATTGCCCGATTGCCCTGAACATCGAGGAGGTGGTGGAAGAATTTAAGAGCATGTTTTCGTATGAGGACTGCGATGTACGGTGCACCACTCCGGAAAGAACCTATCTCAAGAAGACATCTCTTATGGAGGGTCTTTCTTCCATTTTCGGGATCATCATGGCCACGAGCGGCTGCCCTGTGATGGACGTATTCAAGCCGATGGCACGCTTCCATCTACCCTTCTCCACGGCACAGGAGACGGTGATGCGGTCCACCTCAATGTATCTTCTGCGCCAGTACTTCGAGCACAAAAATGACAAACCCCCGGATTTAGACCTTCGGTTACTCGATGCGCACTATGATGGAGTCAGGGCTGTCAATGAGGGGTTTATGGCGCGAATCAATCGCTTGGTGGAAAAGGATGCAGACAAGAACGCTCTCAATATTCTCAATTCGTATGCTCAAATGCTTTCGATGCAAATCCACTATAGCTTGAACTCCCTGGAGTACCTCTTTCAGCCCCGTTCATGAATTTTTTCAACAGTTTTCTTTCAAACTTCGTGCTTGTCAAATCGGGCATTCGTTTTGTAACATAACAGTTGAAGTGTTTTGCCGATGAAACGGGCGAAGGGGAAGGATGTTGACGCCAAGGATAGGAGGTGGACCCGATGAAGGAATTCAGGCGAGCCGATTTTGCCGGTTCGTGGTATCCGAGCGGTGAATCGGAATGCCGTCGGACGATTGAGGCTTTCGTCGAATCCAGTCTTGCTTGTCCGAGTCAAGGGGATGCGATCGGCGGTATCGTCCCCCATGCGGGATGGTTGTACTCCGGTAAAATCGCATGCAATGTGATCAAATGCCTGACACATTTCAGCCAACCGGACAGCTGCCTTATCTTTGGGCGGCATCTGCACCCTGAAAGCGACACCTATATTTCGGCGAGGGGCTCTTATGACACGCCGCTTGGGGATCTGGATGTGGATACCGAGCTTGCGGAAAGACTCATGAAAGAATTCAGGTTCAAGGTGGAAACACCTTCGCAGTATGAACCGGACAACACCATAGAATTGCAGTTGCCGTTCATAAAGTATTTTTACCCTGACACACGGATCCTTCCCATGGGGGTGCCGCCGAAGGCGACCTCTCTGGAAATTGCGAGGAGGGCCGCCCAAATATCCACCGAAATCGGTCGCAAGACCATTGTCCTGGGTTCCACGGATTTGACCCATTACGGATACAATTATGGCTTTACCCCCAAGGGTGTGGGGGAGGAAGCTGTTGAGTGGGTCAAGAATACGAACGATAGGCAGGTTGTGGATCTGATGCTGGAAATGGACGGGGAGAGTGTGATTCGAGAATCACGACGCAATCGAAATGCCTGCTGTTCCGGCGCTGCGGGGGCCGCGATCGCAGCTGCCAAAGAGCTGGGCGCTCGAAGAGCGGAGAAGATAACCTACGCGACCAGTTATGATATCCGGCCGGACAGCAGCTTTGTCGGTTACGTGGGCGTTGTTTTTTGTGTATAGATTTTTGCCGCTATATTTCGTTTGCGATGCACACACGGGCCGGTTGAGAAAGGTTCTCAAAGTTTGATTTTCTTTGAGGGGATTGATATTGTGAAAATATTCAGGCGAAGTCGCGCCGGGTCTCTTCGCAAACGTAACAAATCCACCGACACGTCTTTTTTCGAGCAGGTGCCGATGAACAATGATTATGGCCAGGACAACGGTTCCTTCATGGACCGAAGAAGAATCAAAATTGACCTCCTGATTCATGATCTCAAAGTGCCTCTGGCGGTCATTGAAGCCGGCATTGTTTCATTGTTAACCAGGGTGGAAAAATACGGCGCTCTCACAGACAAGCAAGAAAAGGTTCTGATGCGGGCATTGAGAAATACCAAGGTTACTCAGACGCTGGTAAATGATGCGCTTGAACTGGGAAGAGCCAGGAAGGGGGTTATTACGCCCACAAATATTCGAATCTCAACGCTGCTCGAGCAGGCACTCGTGGAGATTTTTGATCTTGCCGACTCCGGTACGTCAGAAAGAATAAGGGGTTGCACCAATCTTGAAATGTTCAGGGAGACATTGGAGGAAAAAGGACTTCGACTCATTATCGATGAAGGACTTTGGTGCCAGGAGATCTACTTGGATCAACTCAAACTCGTTCAAATTTTGAGAAATCTCCTGAACAACGCCCTGAAATACCGAAACAAACAGGTGGAATTGAAAGTCGACAAGACGGATCGCCATCTTGTCATTTTTGTAAAGGATGACGGAGAGGGTATCCCCTCTGTTTACCATAAGAAGATCTTTGAGAGTTATTTCCAGATGGATGCCTCAGACGCTCACACCGTCAGAGGCCACGGCTTGGGCTTGGCCGGTGTCATGACGTTGGTTGAAGATATGGGCGGGGAGTTATTTCTTGAAAGCGATGCGGGGAAGGGAGCCGTCTTTTCGGTGAAAGTGCCGTTGATGAGTCCCGCATGACCCTCGATGGGATCCGGCGGGGCCCTGAGTGGCGCATCACACGCAAGCCGGCTACATCATTTTCTCGATTTCGTCCTTTCCAACACGATACGTCTCATCGAATTCCTTCCAGAAGTCTTTATGCTCTTTTCTCCAGCCGGTCCCGAATTTTTTGTCAAAAAACGGCTTGAGCCTGGCAAACCAGATGCCTTGCCTTTCGATGCTTTCCTCACGGTTTTTCAAAATATCTTCCAGAAAAGTGGGAATATCAGATATTTTGTCTTTGGGAACGTAAGACCGGGCCCCCTCTTTGATGGATTTCACGAGGTTTTCCGGACTGAGGGCATGCGCGGTGAGCATGAGGGCCGGGATTTCTTTTTCCGTGGCGAGCTTTAAGAGATCGTAACCCCTGACCCCCATGATATCGAGTATCGCCGCGTCGTACGTGTTTTTTTTGAGAAATTTTTGAGCCGTTTCAAAATTTGGGGCGGTGTCGATGAGACACATGTCCAGCAGCTCCTTTAATGTCTCCAAGATGTCCGCTTCGTCATCCACGATCAAAACCCGTTTTCCCTTCAATGTGTCCTGCATCTTCGGCCTCCCGAGCACATTAGCGTTTTTGCGTTGATATTAGCCTGCCGGGGGTTTTCAGTCAACAGCTTTATGGAAGGCAAGACCCTGAATTGCATTCACTCCCGAATGAAACACGCACGAATGAAAGATGAGTTTCAGCGGGAACGGTTTGACTGTCACGATCCCGGCCACGTCGTGCGCGGCGGTCATGACATAGAGGATCATTGCTCCATCGAATGCGCTTGAATTGCAAATCCGACTGCGCGTGCGCTGTAATTTCAATTGACACGGCATTGGGGATTGCTTAACGTAAAAATAGTACACCTATGACATTTGAATGCCTTGCACGGGTTGCCCCTTTCAATTCGGCCTCACGATTGACGGGGTTTTCGGTTTGCAAAACGGGGGTATATAATTATCTGAATCGCTCCGGGCGGTTTTCAGCATGCTGAACAGGGAGGAATTGATATGGATTTCATTGAAAAGGCGAAAATCAGACTTGAACATTGGATCACGCACAATGATCATCATCAAGAAGAATATGAGATGTTTGCCGAACAACTGGAAGATGCGAACAAAAAGGAAAGTGCGGAACATCTTCGAGAAATGATATCGTTGAATTCCAAAAGCACCGCGTGTTTGCGCGAAGCACTTAAAGCACTCGAGACTTAAAAACGTTGATATGTGATCGCGAGGTTGAATATGTGTGAAGCCCATGCATTTATCCTGAAAGACGGAAAGGAAGAAATGGTCCTGGAAAACGTCGACCTGGTCGACTTGGAAGGAGATGAGGTCAGACTTGTCAGCATTTTCGGGGAACAGAAAATTCTCAAGGCACGGCTTAAACAGTATAACAATGCCGAAAGGAAGATTTTATTCGAAGCGACGTGAAAGGGTGGAAACTCAAGCGGTTAACCATCATCCGGCCGGCGCTCCGCGGTGAAGATGAGAACGTTGATCGGAAAATGAGCGATGCAAAACCTGATTGAACAGAGTGCGGACATCATCGGAAAGTCCGAGTTGACCCTGGCGCTGACAGGCGCGGGTGTTTCGGTGGAGTCGGGTATCCCGGATTTCAGGAGTGCGCAAGGCCTCTGGTCCAAGTATGATCCGGCGGAGTATGCCGCAATCGACGCCTTCAGGGCCCGGCCCGAAATGGTCTGGGAGATGCTTCGCGAAATGGATGATTTGATCAGTGACGCGAAACCCAACAAAGCCCATTTGGGAATGGGTGAGCTGGAGAGAATGGGCTGCCTTCACTGGATCGTCACGCAGAACGTCGACAATCTGCACCAGAGAGGCGGCTCCAAGAACGTCATTGAATATCATGGGAACTCAAGCACGCTGTCATGTCTTTGGTGTGGAAGAGGATATCTGAGCGAAGACAGGCGAAACCAGTATCCTCCACGATGTGACTGCGGGAAGATTCTGAAGCCGGATGTGGTGTTTTTTGGGGAGGCCATTCCACAAGACGCTTTGAGCCGTTCCTTTCAGCTTGCCTCTGCGGCCCAAGCATTGCTGGTGGCGGGAACCTCAGCCGTCGTTTCCCCTGCCAACAGCATCCCGGCCATTGCCAAGCGAAACGGTGCAAGGATAATTGAAATTAACATGGAGCGCACCCACCTAACGGACACCGTCACCGATGTTTTTCTTCAGGGGAGTGCCGGAACCATCATTTCAGACCTCGTGGATGCGGTGAAAAGAAAAACAGCCGAATTATCGATTTGAATGAGCTATTTCGGCTCCAAGAAATCTTTCAGTTGGATAATCTTTTCACTTTTTCGTTCTGATTCCTTCATACTTGCCCAGGATCCCCTCACCTTTGCTTTCCGGAGTTCATTGATGAGGGTCCGCAGTTCCGTGTTTTTTTCTATGAGATGCTGAATCTGCAGATTCAACTCCTTCCATCGCTGATCCAGCTCGGCGGTATCGATTTTGAAATCTCCAACGTATGAAAGCAAATGCGCGAGGTGTGACAGCATGCCGAAGTGTGTAATTCCTTGAAGATAATAAGGGCAGTGGCACCACAAACTGATGCATTGAAACCCCCGCTTTTGGCCCTGAAGCTGTATGAGGGAATGAATGGCACTCGGCCCCTGATAGTCGATTGGAATCACATTCCGCTGTTTCAATATCGATAAGAGGTCCTCATCGGATGCAATGCCGGAGATGAGTCTATCGGAATGAAGCACGCCGTCATACATGCTTCCCAGGGTTATGATTTTCTCAATACGCAATGTCTCGCAGAAGGAACATAATTCGTCCACGAACCGATACCATTGAAGGTGCGGTTCATTGGCCTTCAGAATGACAAGCGTATTTTCACTTGAAGGATTCGGCTCGACATGGAAAGCGGCGGCGGGTGGGGAAACCTTTTTCAGAGCCCCCTGCGCAATCATGGCGAAAGGCCGTGTTTCATCAAAGCGGTAGAAGAGATCGCAATTGAAGTCGGCGAAATACCGGGCCTTAAGCTTTCGGATCAAATAGGAGACCATTCCGTTTGAAACGTCCAAGGCATTGCCCCATCCGTCGAATCCTGCAATGAGAACTCCCCGCTTCATTTCAGGAAGTCGCTTGATATGAATCCCGTGGCCCTTCATAGATGGTATTTGACATGCCGATGAAGGATTGTCAAGACAGGGATTTCCTATTGACAAATCAAAAGAAACTGTACAGTATCACCATTCAATTCAGATTGTATCTCCGCTGTAACGGCGGGGCGGTGAGGTTTCCCAGGCCGCATGAGGCGGCGGGGGCGCGATTCGGGTTCAATACCCGGAGCTTGAAAATATGCGCCGAAGTGGGTTTGAAGGGAATGAAAAGCGCGAGGACACATACACTTGACAATCGAAATTGATGAGAGGCTTTTAGAGCAGGCGTGCAAGAAAATAATCGAGACCATCCTGCTCTGCCTTCCCAACGCCTTTAAAGGTACGGTATACCTGATCGGCAAGCCGCCCGAAATGATTGCAAAGCGGATCACCTCCGGGGTCATTGATCAGAGCAAAAAAGATATCGCTTGGGGACTTCCTGAAAAATCGGAATATAACCCGCCGGGAAAACCCTTTACCGAGTACAGAGACGAGCCGGGTCGGCCCTTGGAAGCAATGGGATGGTGTGTGGAAAAGCAGAGAAGCTGGACCGCGGAAGACCCAACCAACGACATTCGAAGTGTCAGTCTGCAGCTAAAGGGCGTGTGGGAGGATTTTCATCACATGGAGCCGGTCCTGATCCGAAAACAGCATTTGTACGCAGAGGACGGTCAGGAATTGAATTGCTCGAGAAATGCGAAGGGGGAAGTCCTGTGGCGGAACTCTGAATATGTTGTCATCGCAGTGATCAAAATCCATTTTTTGCCGAAAACCATTCGGATAGATAGCCCTGAGACCCGTATCATAAAGAGCCTGTCCCGATCCTTGGGGACGGAACTTCTTTCCTATCAGTTGAGGCAGGAATCCCTGGACACCATGAACCGGCTGGCCAGGGAAAAGCTGGAATCCTATAACATCCTTGCGGATTCATTGCGTAATGCCATTACCAAGTCAGGGTTGATTTTTTCGCTCATCAAGCTGGAACTGGGATTTCTGCGAGAACAATGGGAGCGAATCCTTCTGGAGCATTCGGATCAAAAAGAAATGAAGCGTGAGGCCGTTTGTGCGCTGGAAAGACTGCTCAGCAACATCGGAAACGGGGCGAAAGGTTCCGTGGCGGATTTGATCCATACACAGAACAAGTTTTTGAATCTTTCACTCCCTCCGGAGCAAGGGGAGAAGTGGGTTGCCATGCAGATCGAGGCCAGATGGAATGAAATGCTCGGGACGGAAGCACTCAGTGAAAACGAAGCAAATGAGGTGAGACAACGGATTGATCAGCTCAAGCGCTCCCTTCACCTGGGAAGTGATCCCGAGATTGTCGGGGCCTATGCTGAGATGCCCGAAGGGCTCAAAAGAAAATGGGTCGATCTTATCTATCGAAACATAGAAAATGCGGATCTTGGGCTCTTAAACGGTCTGATTCGGATTCTCGAAGACCCTGCCTTGAATTTGCCTCACAAGGAGAAATCGAAAAAAAGCATCATCCGTCTCAAAGCGCTCGCTGAAATAATGGGTCAACTGGAAAATCGCACCAATGCCGTGCTGAAGCAGGTGTTCAGCGGGAATGGGGGGTCTACCCCTACGAATACTTTTCTCAAAAAAATAATTTGAACTTGCATGCCGACGGGACGATCTCTCGGGGATATTCATCGGCCCCTCGCACGGATTTCGGCGTGTTTGAGATGAAATATTTTTCAAAATGATTTAAGAATACTGAGAGACATGCGCCTGTAGCTCAGCTGGATAGAGCAGCGGACTTCTAATCCGCAGGTCGGGGGTCCGAGTCCTCCCAGGCGCGCCAGCTTTTTTAAAACGCCTTTCCTGTGAAAAACTATTTTATTGTAATCTCCGTTCAAAGTGGTACAAAGAGACAGTTGGGGACCAAAATCCTCATCATTTTATGACCCCCTGAGTTTGCCTCCTTTCTTTCTCAGGGGGTTTTTGGTTTGGTTCAAAGACTTGATGAACGCTTAAAAAGCGGGATATCGCCGTTTTACGTTGTTCCGGCGAATACCGGATCGGAGTTCGGAATAGGCTGCGAAATCCAGTCTTTTCGGTCCGTTAAGGAGGATCCGGTCTCCGGTCTACACGGAAGTAACGACCTTTTAAAAGACCGTCAAAGTCAGGAGTCTGAAATGGTAGCGCAAATCATGAAATATGTAGGTCATCCGCTCGCTGCTTTTATTTTTGGGTTTGTCTTGATTTTGGCGGTGACGGGGATTTTGTTCCGCTACTTTCAGCAAAGAAAACGGGACCAATATATCACTCTCAGGAAAGACATCTCACGAATGATTGACGATGAAATGGCTGGGATCCGTAGGGATATATCCATTGTTATTGAAAATGAGTTAAGCAAGA
>JAWOGN010000037.1:0-6976 GCA_046496815.1 Desulfatiglandaceae bacterium | reverse complement strand
CGAAGGCACGCTCGGCATCATTACGGAGATCAGCCTCAAAATCAACCCCAAGCCTTTGGTCTCCAGGACGAGCTTGGCCTCATTTGCCGGCCTTGAGCACGCAGGCCGATCGGTTGCAGACATTATGCACTCCGGAATCATTCCGAGTGTTTTGGAGATCCTTGACGACAACACCCTCAAGGTTCTGTGGGAGCAGGGCGGCATGAACCTGCCCGATGTGATGGCCATGGTTTTGGTGGAGACCGACGGCTACACCGAAGCGGAGGCCGCCTTTCAAATGGCCGAGGTGGTGGAAGTTTTCAGGAAAAACAGGGCCGTTCACATTGAAACAGCGGATTCCGCAGAGGCGGCCGACGAATTGTGGCGGGCCCGCAAGTCCATCAGCGGCTCGGTGGGTCAGCTCGGGGCCAACAATGTATCCGAAGACGTGACCGTTCCCATTTCAAAAGTGCCTTCTCTTTTGACCGGCATCTCCAGGATCGTCCGAAAATACAAGCTTCCGTTTGTCGTTTTCGGCCACGCCGGTGACGGCAATCTTCATCCCAAGATCATATTCGACCGTGCCGACCCCGAACAAGTGAAGAAGGTCAAACATGCGGTCGATGAGATTTTTCGACTGACGTGCGACTTGGGCGGAACACTCACCGGAGAACATGGGATCGGCATGGCGAAGGCCCCGTATATGACCTGGGAACATGACCGTGTCGCCCTCGATGTCATGCGCTCGCTCAAGCGGCTTTTTGACCCCAACAACATCCTGAACCCGGGCAAAATGAGCCTGGAGGACTGATCATTGGTTACATCTTCCCGCTATGGGTGGGGATGAGATTTGCGGAAATCATCGAGCATGTTCGATATTTTAAACACGATGAGGTATTTACATGATAGATCTATCGACGATCGACTACGCTTTTCTGGATCGACCGGAAGTGCTCATGTCTCTTTTTCATCCGAGACCCGAATGGGGCCCGGCACGGTCTGGTGACGCTGCTCACGATGTCCTCATCGATGTTGAAACGGACGTGGTGGTGGGCGGCCGGTTTCACATGACGGAAACGTCGGCCCCCAATATCCTGTTCTTTCATGGAAACGGGGAGATCGTTGCGGATTATGATGACATGGGACCGCATTACAACCGGATGGGCATCAATTTTTTGCCCGTGGACTATCGGGGCTACGGTCGTTCGACAGGCGAACCCACCATCACCGCGATGATGCGGGATGCACATGTGATTTTTGATTTTGTGAGAAAGTGGCTGGAAACGAACGGCTACACCGGACCGTTCATCCTTATGGGGAGGTCGCTGGGAAGCGCCTCGGTCCTCGAAATTGCCTACCATTACGCAAACCAGGTGGACGGGCTCATTGTTGAAAGCGGGTTTGCCTTTGCGCGCCCCCTGCTCCAGCTGTTGGGCGTAAACACCTACGCGCTGGCATTTGAGGAGGAAAGGGGGTTTCGCAATGTGGATAAGATCAAGGCCTTTGACAAACCCACCCTGATCATCCACGCGGAACGGGATCACATCATCCCGTTTTCAGACGGTCAAGCGCTTTACGACGCCTGTCGGTCCCCGGACAAGACGCTGCTCAAGATCCCGGGGGCCAACCACAATGACATTTTCATCCGGGGGATGTCTCCGTACATGGCGGCCGTGAAAGCCCTCGGAGAGAAGACGGTGGGGAAGCGAGGCGGGTGATGTTGGGGGGCTCCCCTTGATTGTTCTTTAGATCCGATGAGAGGCGTTTTTCGGCCTGGGTTGAAGCGTCCATCGAAAAACAGGTATCATGGTTTTTCGCCTGTAAAAATTTCCACGGGGAACTCTTTAAGTAAAATATCCACCGTAGCTAAAAACATTTTTTCCAGCGTGGCTTGCGTGCCTTGCCGATTATGATTTCCTCTACCGTATGTGCGCGAGCCAGCAATTTGGAAAAGTGTGTTTTTGCCTCATGTACATTAACAATATCCATATTATTACCTACTATAGTTTAGCCTACCTATTTCGTCTATATCAGCGACCTGTAAAATTCAATAAAAAATCTTCTAGGCATCTGCGTGGGGTGACGGGATAAGCTCAAACAATTACGAAAATAAGTGTTAGCTCACAAGAACAAATTGGATTTCCACCAAAACGGATCGATTCAAAGTTTCCCCCGATGAAACCGGAGCGCATCGGTGTGAAGTTTAAAAGGGATGATCATTTTTCAACTTCAAAATCCAGAATACTTGATATCATGCATTAAACTCAAGTCTTTTTGATTGAAACCACTCCGAACTCAGATTTTTACGTCTCTGAATTCGTCCTGAAGCGCCTTCGTTTCTTGAGGAAGGAGTTTCCTCATTCTGTTTCCCATAAGAAGCCAGCGAAGCCGTCGCTCCATAGGCCATTTCCGATATTCACCAATTTGTTTGGGGTCTACGGTGTAGGCGAATCCTCTATTTGGATTTCTCATCATTTCTCCCAAATCTTCTCAAGCGACTCGACGTCCGACAAGTCCTGCTTTCGACCCGATCGTTGTTTCAGCGTTATAAGGTTTTTCTTTGAAACGACGGGTATCTTAACTCCCCCAAGGTTGACCTTGACGGCCCGCATTTTCATTTCCTCGTAGGGAAGGGGAGTGTCGATGACGAGATCGATTTCTCCGATTGCTTGGGTATCGTGATAGAAACGAAACGCCTTCATGTGTTTTTCTCTAATTCACTCAGCCCTTTTTTCCGCATCAATGAGGTCCCCCGGATCAACAGGCGCCCTCGCGCGATATCCCCAACCTGATAGAACAGACAAAGTGTTCCGGATGTTTTGAAAGTCCAGAAGAATCATTAAATCGATGTCATAGGTCATACGAGGGACACCGTGAAAATTGACGGCCAGCCCCCCGACGACGATATAATCGATGTTTTGCCTGTTAAGTTCTTTGAAAATAGACTGGTAATCCAACTCAGCGGAGAGCATTTTGTGACTCCAATGTTACGGGCCTTTACAGCATTCGTTGCTTCATCGTAATGAATTTCGGTATTGGATACCTGGTGCACGCCGAGGTATCTCAAGGCTGCTTGAGGGCTTTCAACGTACCGATAACCTCTTCGATGCGCGCGATGCCGCGATCCGCGCAGAAGCGCCTCAGGCCCTCGATGATATCCAAGGTTGCTTTCGGGTTGACGAAGTTGCCCGTGCCGACCTGAACCGCTTTGGCACCGGCTATGAGAAATTGGAGTGCGTCCCGAGAGTCCAGGATTCCCCCGATCCCAATCACCGGTATGCGAACCGCGTTCACGACCCGATGCACCATATACAACGCCACCGGCCGGATCGCCGGACCGGATAAGCCGCCTGAAATGTTGCCCAGAACCGGGGTGCGGCGTTCGATGTCGACGGCCATACCGGTCAAGGTGTTGATCAGAGAGACCGCATGAGCACCGGCGCTTTCCACCGCCAGCGCAACGGGCCGGACGTCCGTCACGTTGGGCGACAGTTTTACGATGACGGGTTTGTCGCTCGCTTTCAGCACCCGTTCGGTGACCCTGGCCGAGACATCCGGGTCCGTGCCGAAGGCCATGCCCCCGCATTCCACATTCGGACACGAGATGTTTACCTCGATGGCGGCGATGCCGTCCGCACCTTTCAGGCCGGCGGTCACGGCGGCATACTCCTCCATGCTGTGGCCGTAAATGTTGACGATGACCGCCGTATCCAGCTTTTGGAGTTCCGGAAGTTTTTCCTTCAAAAACGTTTCCAGGCCGATGTTTTCAAGCCCGATGGCGTTTAACATGCCGCACGGCGTCTCTACGATCCGGGGAGGCGGATTTCCAGGGCGGTGCTTGAGGGAAATCCCTTTGACGACAATGCCGCCCAGGAGACTTGCATCCACCAATTCCGCGTATTCCCGGCCGTAGCCAAAGGTGCCCGATGCCGCGATAACGGGGTTTTTCAGCGTCAGAGAGCCTATTTTTACGCGCAGGTCGGGTTGTTTCGCAGCCATCATTGATAACAGGGGAAAAATATCGCCCGCACCCACCCAAAGTCGTGAAGTTTTGACTGGACGTTTTGCACGGATGACGTCATTTTACACAAACAAGGCAAGATGTCTGCCACCATACATGATTCCAGCATCGAGGGCACGATTTTTTTGAATATGGAGTTTACTCACCCTTAATTTCAGTGAAGTCCCATCTCCCGGTCTCTCTACAGTGATCCGATCCCTCTCGTTCACAGCGCCGACTCAGTTCACTTTTTTCGCCGTGCGGGATGACACAGGATATCCGATATCGACAATTTGCGTTGATTGAGGCATCATACCGCGATATTATAAAAAATGATGAAAACAGTGGATGCCGGCTTTCGCCGGGGTGACGCCTCTGACGACTTTTTGTGAAATCATCAAAGTTTGATTCAATCAAAACGAATGGATGCCGTGGAGAATTCAAAGTCTGAAACGATGGCGCTGGGGTTCAGCCGCATGGAGGACGATTCTCTGGTTGTCCGGTTGGCGGGGACCTGGAAAATCGGCGGAGAATTGCCTTCATCCGATGAGGTGAAACGGCAACTGGAGACGGCGCCTCCGGTTCGGCGTGTGATTTTGGATGGGAGACAGGTCCGGGACTGGGACACGGTGCTCTTGGCGTTCCTGACAAAATTGACGGACGATTGTCTCCGGAAAAAAATCCAGGTGGAAAAGAAGTTGCTTCCCCGGGGTGTGCAACGGCTTATGGCGCTGGCTTCGGCTGTTCCGGAGAAGAAACAGGCGGACAAAGGAGGCGGCCGGAAGTCTTTTTTCGTCAGCGTGGGAGAAAGCGGCATTTCATTCGTTCAATCGGCCAATGAAATGCTCGCCTTCATTGGGGAGGCTGCGGTCGCATTCAGTAAACTGCTGGTTGGCAAGGCACGTTTTCGTCGCTCGGATTTTTTAGTGATCCTTCAGGAGTGCGGTGCGGACGCGCTTCCCATCGTCTCACTGATCAGCCTTCTGGTCGGCCTGATCCTTGCTTTTGTGGGTGCGGTTCAGCTGGTGATGTTTGGGACTGAGATTTACGTGGCGAATTTGGTGGCAATCGCCATGGTCAGGGTGATGGGCGCGATGATGACCGGCATCATCATGGCGGGTCGCACGGGTGCCGCCTTTGCCGCCCAGCTGGGAACCATGCAGATGAATGAAGAGCTGGACGCGCTGACGACGCTGAGGATCTCGCCCATGGAGTTTCTGGTGCTGCCGCGGATGCTCGCCCTGTGTTTGATGATGCCGCTCCTTTGCCTCTATGCCGACTTCATGGGTATCCTCGGAGGCCTGATCGTGGGCGTAGGAATGCTCGACCTGAATGTAGCTGAGTACTACTTCCAGACGAAGGCGTCCGTGGGGATCGACACTTTGTTGGTCGGGCTCTTCCACAGTGCCGTATTCGGCGTTTTGGTGGCACTGGCCGGATGTCTGAGAGGTATCCAGTGCGGGCGAAGTGCTTCGGCCGTGGGCCGCGCAACCACATCGGCGGTGGTGACGGGAATCGTGAGTATTGTTGTTGCAACGGCCATCATAACGGTCGTGTGCAATGTGCTGGGAATATAGAAATTTTGAGGTAAGCGGTTCAGGGTTTGAACTCGCTTCTCCTTCGCTCCAGCGTGCCGACAGACGAGGGAGAAGAAATCTTGCATCAATTTTGGTTGTCTTCAAAAGGAGAAAAGGGTGAAGTCAGTCGAGACGTCGGAGGTAAAGATCCGGGTGAGTGATCTCACCATGGCCTATGGCGATTTTGTGGTCATGCGGGATCTCAACTTCACCATAAACCGGGGAGATGTCTTCATTATTATGGGCGGCAGTGGATGCGGAAAGAGCACGCTCATGCGGCATCTGATCGGCCTGAAAGCACCTGCTCAGGGACACGTCTATTACGGGGATGTAAGTTTCTGGGAAGCAGCGCCGGAGGCGCAGGACCGGATTATGCGGGAGATCGGGGTCCTCTACCAGAACGGTGCGCTTTGGAGTTCCATGACGCTTGCGGAAAATGTGTCGCTGCCCCTCGAGCAGTACACGGATCTCCATCACAGCGAAATAAGGGAGCTTGTTTCCCTGAAGCTTTCGCTGGTAGGTCTTGCAGGGTTTGAGGAATTTTACCCTTCAGAGATCAGCGGCGGCATGCGCAAACGGGCGGGCCTGGCCCGGGCCATGGCGCTGGACCCGGAGATTCTCTTCTTCGATGAGCCTTCCGCAGGGCTGGATCCGCTCAGCGCAAAGCGGCTGGATGACCTCATCCTGGAATTGAACCACAGCTTGAATGCAACTATCGTGGTCGTGACCCACGAGCTGGCCAGCATATTCGCCATTGGTAACCACTCGGTTTTTCTGGATCCGGACACCCGGACCATCATCGGCGAGGGAGACCCGAAGACGCTCAGAGAAGAGGCGGCTGACCCAAAAGTGCGGGATTTTCTGACGCGAGGAGAAGGGGGAAAGCGTGACGACGGGTGGAGCACTGGAGTATTGGAGTGACGGAGGAATGGAATTTGCGGAAGAACAAAAACCGGGGGTATCTAAAGTCGAGACAGATAACCGAAGAGGATTTTGAAAGACTGGATAGCTTCGCATTTAAGATAGAAAACGGACTACTCAAACTCGTTGAACGCCTTGAGGAAAAGAGAGATCGTGGAGAATGGATTGATCACCTTATGGTCAAAGAATGCAATGCTGTGTATGGGACTTCCTAAATCAAAATACCATGACTCCAAAACTCCACGACTCCAGGCTTCATCAGAAAACAGGGTGAATGATTCTGAGCGTTTTCTGTTCTGGGAGTCTACGGCGGAGCGGGCAGTGAAAACCGTGAACGGAGCATGTGAATGAGTAACAAAGCAAATAAATCGCTGATTGGTGGGTTTCTGGTGGGCGCGGCGGCCCTCGCAGTGGCAGGAATTTTGGTTTTTGGAAGCGGCAAGTTTCTCACCAAAAGCCAGCCTTATGTGATGTATTTCGATGGGTCCGTGGGGGGACT
>JAWOGN010000368.1:0-4767 GCA_046496815.1 Desulfatiglandaceae bacterium | reverse complement strand
GTCACTTGGTCCGCCAGGGCGATTCCTCCCAATAGACAGGGAACCAACAAAAGCCCGAGAATAACCAGTCGCGTCTTACTGTTTAAAATTTCCCGAGAAACCGCAATTTCCCATCTGGCGTGGGCCGTGGCGCCAAGCATCATCAGTCGGCCCAGTTGTTTAAAAAATCCCATTTTTCTGCTCCTTGTGTGATTGGCGGTTACCGGACAAAATGGAGGCCTACTTAACAGACTTCGTGGTCTTCCCCATCAATACCCCCCGTTTTTCGCAGGCATCCTGCAATCTGAAAGCCAGTTCATCGACATCGACCGGCTTGACCAGGTAGTCGAAGGCGCCTTCCTGAATGCCTTTCAAGGCCGCTTGCGAGCTTGCGTGGCCTGTAAGCAGAATGACTTCCAGCGTTTCATCGATTTTTTTGATTTTATGGAGGGTCTCCAAACCATCCATGCCGGGCATCATGACGTCCAATACCACG
This sequence comes from Desulfatiglandaceae bacterium, assembly GCA_046496815.1. Classification (GTDB taxonomy): domain Bacteria; phylum Desulfobacterota; class DSM-4660; order Desulfatiglandales; family Desulfatiglandaceae; genus JAWOGN01. The sequence continues at coordinate 4,292 of JAWOGN010000368.1, read as the reverse complement.
GCGTGAAAATCTCCTTCCTTGATCAGTCCGAGAGCGGCCGGACCGTCTGACGCGGTGTGGGTCCGGAACCCTCTTAAAGCGAGTCGTTCCGCAAGACCTGTTATGAATTCCACTTCATCATCCACCAGCAAAATGTTGAGGTTGTTCATCATCCTTCCTCCCCTTTCCCGTTGGCGAGAGAAAATGAATTTCCGGAGAAACAGGGCATTCTCTGCCGCCGAGGGAGATCTGGATCAAGCCGTGGTATGGTTACAAGCGAAAACTGAGTGGGCACTCAGTACAATAATGAAGTCGAGAACGGGTTGTCAAGAAAAATTTGCTATCTTTCTTCACGCAGTCAAATGACCTTTTCGCTGATATCGGAGAGCATTTTCAGCTTGAGGTCCTGCGCTCTTTGAGAATTGCCCATGATCATGTCGATCTGACCGATGTGAAGGCTCATGTATCCGAGGAGGCAAAGACGCTTTTCCAGGAAATCGGCGTCACAACCTTCCAGTTGAGCCGTCATGTTGTCGTGGATGACTTTTGCGTGAAAACCATATCTTTCCAATATCTCCCGGATGAATCCCATTCGCTTGTGACGTCGCTCCAAATCCGCAGCGCCCCCCTGGAATTGAAAACGAACGTAATTTTCCCTCGCATGCCGCCCCCAAAAGGACTGAATGACCGAGAAATGATACCCCCACCGGAGACTCAGGTTACAAAAATTGCTGGAAATGATCGCGCAGTTGCCCCCGCACCATGCGGTTCCGGCCGCCGGATCGGGAGGCATGCCGGATCCCGCCAGAACGGAAAAAAACCCTTTCATATCCGGGGCCGGCGGTCCGGCCCAGGGGACCGCGGTGATGCCTTTCAAGATTGCCAGAAAGGGCGGTGAACTGATATCCTCCAGTCGAATCATTTCCTCTGAAGGACCTTGTTCGCCCTCGTCGTCCAGGTCGATGATCCATAACTGCATAGGCATATCAGCCAGGAGTCGCCTTCCCAAGCGCTGCAAGCAACCGTGCCGGGAACCGAAGCTGAAAAGTTCGGTGACAGCTTTTTCATGGCTGAATCGGATGATATCATGGTAAGTCAGACAGTTTTCAGGAATGAAATCAACCTCATAGGGATGGGTCAAATTTAGGGGGGCTACCACATGAAGCACCTTTTTCAGGGTGCGTTGAATCGGCATGTCCGCTTCGAAAGGATTCAAAGGCGGACCTGCCCTCTGAAGCAGAGAATCCACCGTTCCCGGAAAGACCTTACACCCGTCGGCATCTACGGTAATGACCCGACCGTCTTTAATGACCCGGGTTGCCTCATGCGTGTCGAAAAGCGCCGGTACGCCCAATTCCCTCACCATAGTTGCAAAATGGCCGACCATGCCTCCGGTATCGGTCACCACCGCGGCGGCCTGCTTCAACAAAACAAGCCAGATCGGCAACGCCTGCTCGACGACGAGAACATCTCCGGGTTGAAAGCTGAGCATATCTTTGGGGCGTTTCACCACGCGCGCCGTCCCGGATCCGGCCCCCGGACCGGCGGTAATCCCGCCGTGTATCAGGGGCGGAAGGGACACCTCAGGGATTTCCATTGGAACAGCGGGCGAGTTTCGGGCGCTGCAGCCCTGCAGGGGGCGGGCCTGAAGAATGATGATGCGTTCCCTCGAATTCACGGCCCATTCCACATCCTGAGGCACCGCGAAATAATTCTCAATCCGGCGCACAAGCGTTGCCAGGGTTTGGAGAATATCATCGGGCAAAGAAAACGCTTCGTCGATTGTCTTCTCTCGGGCCGGCCGATCTCCCCGGATGATACTCCATTTTTCATTCGGCCCCGCTTCAAGCACGTATGGGAGCGGTGAGACACTGCCGTCCACCACGGATTTACCCAGACCGGGGACGGCCTGCACAATGAGTTTATCGGCAGCCATATCGGCCGGGTCGCGGGAATACGCGACGCCTGCGGCGGCGGAGCCCACCATCACAAGACAGCCGACAGCCATGAGCGCATCGTCATCGCGCAGGCCGTGATGGTGTCTGTAAGCGATTGCACGCGCCGTGTATTTTCCGGCCAATACATTTTTGTACGCCTGAGGCACCTGCTCTGTGGAGACATTCAATTCGGTGGTGAAAAGGCCGGCAAAAGAATGCCCGGGGGCATCCTCTCCCAAGGCACTGCTGCGCACCGCCAGCCGAAGTCTCTTGCCGTGGTGCGTTACGGCCAATTTGCGGCATGAATCCTCCAGTGCTTCCGCGACCTCAGGCGGCAGGGGCGCGTCCATGATCATCTGGTGTATTTTTCCGCTCAGATCGAGCAATTGAGGCAGATCGTCGGATTTATAGGACTGAAAAACCTGGTTGATCCGCTCTCTGAGCCGACTATAAGCCATGAATTGTTGATCGGCCCGAACGGTTACCACAAAACCGTCGGGCACATGCGGGTAAATATGCCGTTTGATTTCTCCCAAGGTCGCCATTTTCCCGCCCGCTTTTTCGGCATCATCCTTGCTCACTTCACCCATCATCCGGATAAGGGGCCCCTCCTGTAAGATCTCCGAAGGCGCTAAGACGCTTTCGACAGCCTGTTGAACCCGTTCAAAAGCATGGAAAAGTCCAGGATACCCGTCGGCGGAGAGTTGATTGAGTTTTTGAATGATCTTATAAACCTGAATGGATAGGGAAGTGATATGGCTCCTGATGAAAGGCATTGCAAAGGGCCGGTCTCGCTCCAGGGCCTGTTCCATCAGGGACATCAGGCGCAACGCATGTTCGTTCAACCTCAACAGGGACTTGAAGTGCCAGTAGTGAACCTTGAAAAGCGCTTTGACGGCAATTTCATCGTCTTTTTTGTCAAAACGCCCCCGGAAACGCTTCAGCCGTTGAATGAGATTTCTCATGGCCTCCTCTCATAAAGACGAATTGAACCTGCTCAATACGTTGGGTAAAAACGCTGAATCCCAGTGAAATCCATAATCCGGGAAAAAAGCATTCACCACCGCGCCCTCATCTCATGAGCCCGAAGACTTATGTAACAATAACCGTGCCGGTTTGCAATTCATTTGATTTCCATGAGACACAGTTGTGACGAACCGGAATGAACAATAATTTTGTTTCAGAATGAAACTTTTGAATAAAAAAAATGGTGGTATATTTCAGCGGAATATTCCATATTATGAAGTAAGCGTTTCATTGTGAAACAATACGGAAGGGGGTGGATCTATGGCGCCTCGAATCATGGTGGTGGATGATGAGGAAAAGGTGCGAAGGTATTTGTCCGGGCTTTTAAAAAACCGCGGATACGAGGTGGATACCGCCGCGGACGGTATTGCGGCCCTGGAAAAGCTGAAACAAGCGGATTTTGACCTGGTTCTGCTCGACGTCCTCATGCCGGGCCCGGACGGCATCGAAGTGTTGCAGGAAATCAAACGGCTGAAACCGATTACGGAAGTAATCATGCTCACGGGAAACGCTTCCGTGAGCACCGGCGTGGAGGGAATCCGGTTGGGCGCCTTCGATTATTTATTGAAGCCCCTTGACCTGAATGCTCTGAGCGAATGCCTGAAGGAGGCGCTCAAGTGGAAACGCTTCAGGGAGAAGGGCGCCTCGGCCCTGGAGATTCCCGAAATGCCCGATTCGCCGCACAAGAAGAATGAAACTTGATCCGCATCTTTGGCATGTGTTGTTTCGGCGCAACAACCCCGTTGATCTCAATAAGTTTCAATATGGAACTGATTGTGCGTCTTGAACCGGAAAAACCGCTGGATGAGGAACGGATATGATGCGGCACGGTGCTGCAAAAATAAGGCATCCACATCGCCGGCCTGGAGGCATGTATTTCAGCGTATGGCTTGTTTTGAGCTAAATCCCCATCCAGCATCGGTGTGACCTCATCCGCATAAAAGGAACGATTTTTGAATGGTGATCCACCCCTGTGATTCTCTGCGCCAAAGGATGCATGCGCTATGGAACGTTCATTTAACGTGATGCCCCCGCAAAACGATTTCGAGCTCTCGTGCCGGATGATCCGGGGAAAATCATGAGCGGTTTTGTCGTCCCCATCAAGGAGTTTACCCCCCTGGCCTTGGCGTCCGTTACATTCGGCATTGAATTCGGCAAGCGAAGCAAGGGAAAAATCTTCTTTTTGTTTGTCGATGACACCGGAGATGTTGGTGCGGAGGGTGCCGAACGATTGGATCCATCGAGTAATGCGAAGCGGATAAAGGAAACCATCGAAAGGCTGATCGCACGGGGCAAGGCCGATGAGGGGTTGCAGGTGGAAATTCATTGCCGCCAGGGGGACTTCGTCCA
>JAWOGN010000334.1:0-43473 GCA_046496815.1 Desulfatiglandaceae bacterium | reverse complement strand
AAGCTTTGACTGCTAAACGCATATTGAAATTCGCTCAGGCTGCAGGTTTTGCCAAGCAACTGTTCGTTATGCTGTAAAATCCCTGCGATTTTACTAGAATAAAAAAGTGTGAATGCCTGGATATTGAATAAAAAGATGCATTTTTTTATAATGCGTTGCGCCATTCCTTGCCAGGCACTTGCTTGAAGGTGGTTACGATATCCGAATCGTCCAGGAACTTTTTGGCTATAAAAATGTCGAAACGACGATGATCCACACCCATGTCCTTAACCGTGGACCAGCTGCTGTTCGGAGCCCCATCGATGAACTTTGAGGTTATATCAAGGTGGTTTTTTTACGAATCCGTATAAGACACCATCATAAAACATCAAACGAGATGTAACTATCTGATTGGTATAGATATATTGTTCAAACAATCGGTGAAACAAAAAAGATTTATATGGATGGAAAAAGGGGGTTCCGCGTCTTTTCGGGGTCAATCTAGAACAATGTTATGTTTTATGGGGAGAACAAATGGAATTATCTCTGTACCAGATAGACGCATTTGCGAGCAGACCTTTTGAAGGCAATCCGGCGGCAGTTTGCCCATTAGACGAATGGCTACCGGAAGAAATAATGCAATCCATCGCTCAAGAAAACAATTTATCTGAAACCGCGTTTTTTATTCCAACAGGCAACGGATTTCACATTCGATGGTTCACTCCAAAAAATGAAGTGGATTTATGCGGTCATGCAACATTGGCATCGGCCTATGCTTTGTTTCATATTCTTGGTTACAAAAACGACAAGGTCGAGTTTAATTCCAGATCAGGAAGACTGACCGTGACAAAGAATAATGATCGGTTGGTTTTAGATTTTCCGGCGCAACCCCCTGTTCACTGCGATACTCCGGAAGAGATTGTAAAGGCATTTGAGGTGGCACCAATTGAATGTTTGAAATCAGAAGATTTCATCGTCGTTTTTGAGAAAGAAATTGATATTGAATCGGCTACACCTGATTTGGAGCAACTCAAAAAATTAGATTTGCGCGGAGTTATTATCACGGCAAAATCCTCTCGCTATGATTTTATTGCACGGTTCTTTGCGCCTAAATACGGAGTTCCTGAAGATCCCGTAACCGGTTCGGCATATACACAACTTGCACCATACTGGGCATCCAAGATTGGTCCAAAACGATTTAACGTTAAACAAGTTTCATCACGCGGTGGTGAGTTGACCTGTGAAATCGTTGATGATCGGGTTCTTATATCCGGCAAGGCAGTAAGCTATTTGCACGGTAAAATTAAGATTCAAACATAACCGCGGCATTAAGGGCGACGGCAAAAATCAGTCGCGCCGCATGCCGGCCGTTAGGCGGGAGTAAAGCCGCCAACTTTGAGTGGCGGCCGGCCGGACAAAAAAAAGGAGGCACGATGACTTCCCCCGCAAAAGCTACAACTGCGACAGTCGCTGTCGTACAGGCCGGCTCCATCCTATTCGATCCAAGTGCCTGCGTTGATAAGGCGGTTCGCCTGATCGGCGAAGCCGCCGCCACCGGTGCAAAGATAGTCCTTTTCCCCGAGGCATTCATCACCGGGTATCCCAAGGGCCTTAACTACGGCCTCGTGGTTGGCGCACGCGATGCGGTTGGCCGCGAAGAATTCCGCTTGTACTTGGACGCGGCAATTGATGTGCCGGGCCCAGAGACGGAGCGGCTTGGCGAAGCGGCGGCGGCAAACGGCACCTATTTGGTCATGGGCGCCATTGAGCGCGAGCTCGGCACCTGTTACTGCACGGTGCTCTTCTTCGGTCCAGACGGCCGGTTTCTGGGGAAGCACCGCAAACTCATGCCTACGGCGCTCGAACGGATGATCTGGGGTTTCGGCGACGGCTCGACGCTGACGGTAGTCGATAGCCCCTACGGTCGAATCGGCTCCGTGATTTGCTGGGAGAACTACATGCCGATGCTCCGAATGGCGATGTACGCAAAAAACGTGGCGCTCTACTGCGCGCCCACAGCGGATGATCGTGACACCTGGTTGCCCTCGATGCAGCATATCGCGCTTGAGGGGCGCTGCTTCGTACTGACGGCCTGTCAGTTCCTGCGCAGGAAGGACATCCCTGAGACCGTGCGCGTGTCGCTCGGCGATTCGCCGGACGCCGTGCTGATTCGCGGCGGAAGCGCCATCATCACCCCCCTTGGCAAGGTGCTCGCAGGTCCCCATTTCGAGGGCGAAACCATCCTCACTGCAACCCTCGATCTCAACGACATTGGCCGTGGGAAGTTCGATTTCGATGTCGCTGGTCATTATAGCCGGCCGGACGTCTTTCAGTTGATTGTCAATGAGGCGCCGGCGAGCCCGGTTATAGCCAAGGGGGGCAAATGAGTGGATTCTCGCCCGCTTTTTGGGTTCACTTTCGCTTGCCCATGGGTCGACCCGTTCGACCAGCTCTCCAGTGGTGATCAGTCTGCCCGCTTCTGCATCTTTAAGACCCTCAAAAACCTGTGGTTCCGGTGGGGGCCACGGCAAGGTGTTGATTATTCAGTCCAAAGCGACCCGACCAACGAAGATCGCCGAATGCAGCATTGATTATTCCACCTCCCAGCTCCCCAAGCCCGATGAGTGACTTCATGTTGCTCCCGAATATCCGGAGACATGCGCTGCCCTCTTCACTTCTGCTCAATGATCTTGTTGGCCCAATCGATGATCGAATTGAGTCTTTGGGGCGCCAGGTCCCTGGTTTTTTTGTAAGACAGCCAGCAGTACTCGTGGTGTTCAGGTTTACCGATATCGGGGTTCACTGCGAATGTGACACGGGACTCGGAGGTTGACGCGAGGTAGTACCGCGCAACTTTCTTACCCCCACTCCGGTAGGGTGCCGTCTCTTTGAAAACTCTGCCCCATCGGAAGTTCAGCTTGTGGATTCCGGTTTCCTCACCGGTTTCCCTTACCGCTGTTTCAAGGGGATCTTCCCCCGGTTCCACGATACCCTTGGGAAAATCCCAGTTCTTGTAAGCCCGCAAGAATAGATACTGCCACTGTCCCGATTCCTCTCTGACCACCACGATCCCTGCCGAAAGTCTTGCTTCCTTCATCTGAGATTCTCCCCTCTTCTATCTTGTCACAGTTCGGAGCGAAATGTAATAATAAAGCCCGACTCTGCAAAACCGGCCATCCACAATTTAGTCTGGGAGAAGAGCGCATGACTTCCAAAAAGCAAGAACGCCAAAAGAAATCAAGTAGCGACTGAAGATCTATCTGCCGTCAATTGTGATCACCCTGATCGGCTCAAGGTGATGCTGTTGCCTCTCCTCACGCTGTTGTTTCCCCTGTTCAAAGTGGTTCCACCCACCTACCGGTGGCGAGTGCGCTCTCGAATCACTCATTGGTACAAGGAGTTACAGGCTGTGGACCATGCGTTCATGGAAAGCCACGATCCGGCCGGCATCAAGGGATACCTGGCCGAACTCGATAGGATTGACCGGGAAGTGGCGAAGGTCGAAGTGCCTCTCTCCTATGCCTCGGAACTCTACGGGCTTTGCGTGCATATCTCGCACCTGCACAAAATGATTGAGGCTGAAATTCGATGACAAGAAACTTGTCTACAGATCGGAAAAATTTAAAAGACTATACCAGCCTCCATTTACAAAAAAAATTTTCTCTCCCGTCGCCTGCCCCGGAGATGTGAGCGAATGCCGGTATCTGGGTGATGCGCCCTGATTTTCTGTGGCCCTCCCAAAGACGGCTAAGGATTCGAAGCATGAAATCGGAGGCTGAGCCTTGATCAAAAGGAAAAAAAGGTTATTTTGGTTTTAATTTGTTATTATGAAATTTTTGCAATTTTAATAAGGAAAGGAGCAAACCACATGAAGCGTTCGATGAGAGGGAGACAAATTGGGTTCATGTGCCTGCTTTTGGGCCTCGCGGGAGTGATGACTTTTCTCACCGCCTTGGGGGATGTGTGGGCCAGGCCTCACCGCCTGGGGAGGATTCCGGATGCAAAGCTCGGGTGCGGAGTATGTCATGTCAACCCGGCTGGGGGCGGCGCCCGAAATAGCTTCGGGGAGGACTATAAGCTCATCGGGATCGCCTCCGGCGACAAGTACACGGAAAAACTGGGAGCCAAGGATTCGGATGGGGACGACTACAGTAATGATCAGGAATTTGCGGCTGGGACCCATCCCGGGGATTCCAAATCAAAGCCTTCGAACTGATGCGCTCATGAAGAAATCACTCCTGGTTACTCTGATGGCTTTTTGCGTCGGCCTGGCGGTTCTCTTTTGGTCCCGCATGGTGGTAGGCGGTTTGCCGTGGCCCGCTTATCTCTATGACGCCGGAAGGCTGCTCGCGCTCACGGGCTTCGTTCTTATCACCTTTCAGTATGTGCTCAGTTCCAGGATCCAGTGGATTGAAAAGGGTATAGGGCTCGATAACTTGTTTGTCATTCACAGAGGGTGCGGCGCCTTCGGTGTGCTCCTCTTAACAGCCCACCCCCTGCTGCTTCTACTCTCGGAGAGACTTCAGGGGTACGCGACCCCCCTGGGATTTTTGAAGATCCTGGGCCTGGTCACGCTCCTACTCCTCTGGGTCACGGCGGGCGCAGTCTTGATCTACGGACGGATTCGCATCCCCTATGAAGCATGGAAAGCGGTGCACCGGGCGGGATATGCCATTTTGCCTTTGGCATTTTTCCACAGCTTCCTCATTGGGAGCACCTTACAGCGAGGTTCGATGAGGGCCTTGTGGGTGATTCTGGTCTTGATCTATCTGTCGGTGCTGGCCGAAAAAATTCGCCGCCGCTACGCGTTGAGAAGACATCCTTTCACAGTGGCTGCCGTAACCCAAGAAACCCATGATACCTGGGGTCTCCATTTTGAAGGGGGTCACAGGGACTATGCTCCCGGGCAGTTCATGTTTCTCCAGCTCAAGAGAAAAGATAACGTGTCGAAATCCCACCCCTTTACCATAGCGTCCAGTCCTGCCCGCAAAGGGCTTTCCATTTGTGCCAAAGCGGTGGGCGATTTCACCTCCACCTTGGGAAAGACGCAGCCCTCCGATCTGGCTTACATTGATATGCCCTTTGGGGTGTTCAGCTTTCTCCAACACGACGCAAAACGCCTCGTGTTCATTGCCGGGGGCATAGGCATCACCCCCTTTATGAGCATGCTCAGGTACATTCGCGACCGGAAGCTTAAAAAAGAGCTGATTTTATTTTGGGCGAACAAGATGGAAAAAGACATTGCCTTCAGGGACGAGCTTGAGAAAATGGCCGCTGAAATGCCCTCGCTGAAGGTCATTCACGTACTGTCCAGGGAAGAGAATTGGCCCGGGGAAAAAGGGCGCATCCATGCCGACACGTTGAAAAGGCACGTCGGCGATTTCGAAACAGGCGAGTTTTTTGTTTGTGGGCCCCCGCCGATGATGTCCGACATTCAAAAAATTCTTTCCGATCTGGGCGTTTCCAAAAAGCGTATCCATATGGAGCGCTTTGCCCTACGATGATCTTTCAAGAACCTATGACAGTGGAGGCACACCAGATGTTGCCGTATCAGAGGGTTTTTATGAAATGGGTCCGGGTGGCGACTTCGTTTATTCTCCTGTCGATTGCCGTTAGAGCTTGGGCGGACGCGGAGTCTGTTTACCTCAGTCAGTCCAATGTAACGATGGCGAGCGACTATTCAAGCACAGTCCTAATCGAAGGACTGGTGCATCCCTGGGGCATGGCGTGGCTGCCGGAGGGCCGGATGCTCATCACCGAGCGCCCGGGTCGGTTGCGCGTCGCAAAGGCGAGTGTTCTGGAACCGCAACCCATTCAGGGCCTGCCGCCGATCTTTCGTTCCGGTCAAGGCGGCCTGCTGGATGTCACGATCGATCCTGATTTTGCCGATAATCATCGGGTGTACATCAGTTACTCCCACGGCGATGTTGCTGCCAACCGGTTGCGGGTGGCCCGAGGCGTGCTGATCGATGGTGTGTTGAAAGACCTGACGGTGATTTTCGAAACTTCCCAGGCCAAGCCGGGAAACCAGCATTTCGGTTCACGCTTTTTGTGGCTCCCGGACAAAACCCTTCTTGTGAGTGTCGGCGACGGCGGCAACCCGCCACTTCGGCTGGAGGGAGACTGGATTCGAAAGCAGGCACAAAATCGGTCCGGCACCCTTGGAAAGGTTTTGCGCATGACTTCAGATGGTGAGGCGCCGATAGACAATCCCTTTGTCCGGGATCAGACCGCTGATCCACGCATATGGAGTTATGGTCATCGCAATATCCAGGGTCTGGCCTGGAATCCGGTGTCGGAGAGGGTGTGGGCCGGCGAACACGGTGCGCTCGGTGGGGATGAGTTGAACCTGATCCGCAAGGGGGGCAACTACGGCTGGCCCCTGGTCACGTACAGTCGGGAATACTTCGGCGGCAGCATCAGTAGCGACCGCTCCCGTCCGGGCATGATCGATCCGGCGCTTGTCTGGCAGGTCGCCATCGCGCCGAGCGGCCTGACATTTTACAGCGGAGATCGGTTCCCGGGCTGGCAGGGCAATCTGTTTGCGGGTGGGTTGATTTCACAGGATGTGCGACGGATTATTCTTACGGAGGACGGACGCGTGGTCGGTGAGGAAGCCATTCGCATCGGCGCCCGCGTACGCGACGTCCGGCAAGGCCCGGACGGTTTTCTTTATGTTCTTACGGACGAAAATGCGGGGCGGCTGATTCGCATTCACCCGGCAGACCGATCGCCGGACAGCGCACCATAATTTCAGGATGGCTTGACCTCAGTTTTTCCGGCACATTATCGCTTTCGAGCCGCTCCTCCGAGTGCAGGGCAACATGCCACACGCCGAGAAAGGGCGTAATGCCGATGCCCCCGCCAATGAATATGCAGTCCCGCTGCGCTCTGAGGAACTTCTCGCCGAAACGGCCGGCAGCGCATAGACCCAAATTCCAAGAAGAGGGTACTTGCCGACATCCGCATCAACTAACACAATGTGGATAATCACGAGGATCAGGATGAGCCCCAACCACGCGTGGGTGCACTTTCCGAATCATCGGCACAGTTTTGCTCATTGGCCCCCGTTTATCCATAGCCGCAACCCTGTCGACGCAATCGATACCCATGAAAGGAATTCCTACAGTGCGTAACCCAAACCGATTTTCCCTCATCATTGTGGTTTGCCTCCTGATTGCCGCCGCGTTGATATATATGGATCGCTTTTCCGACCGCGAACGCGGCATCGTCAGCAAACCACGTGAAATCGCGCCAAGGGGGGATCTGGCGGAATTTGAGAAGTCCACCATCACAATTTTCAACACAGCCGCCCCGTCGGTGGTATACATATTTACCGAGAAAGCCGAATATGGCTTTTTTGGTCGGCGCGGGGTTCAGCAAGGTGCCGGGTCAGGATTCCTGTGGGATCGACACGGCCATGTCGTCACCAATTTTCATGTTATCCAGGGCGCAGGACGTATCCAGGTGCGCATGGATTCGGGCAAAGCCATTGAAGCCACCTATGTCGGCGGTTCATCGGATTACGATTTGGCGGTGATTCGCTTGCGGAGCAAGCCGCAAAGCATACAGCCGATACCCCTGGGCACCGCCGGCGAGCTGGCCGTAGGCCAGGCGGTTTTTGCCATCGGCAATCCGTTCGGACTGACCCGAACGCTCACGACCGGCGTCATCAGTGCCCTGGATCGCAGATTGCCCACTGCGGGCGGTCGTGAAGTCCTGGGGGTGATTCAGACCGATGCCGCAATCAACCCGGGTAACTCCGGGGGGCCGCTGATCGATTCGGCGGGGCGCTTGATCGGCGTCAACACCGCCATCATTTCAGGCTCGGGCAGTTCGGCCGGCATCGGGTTTGCCGTACCCGTCGATGTGGTCAACCGGGTGGTGCCCAAATTGATCACCCAGGGCAAGATACCCCGGCCGGGCATTGGAATCGTTATCCTCGATGAGGAGGTGGCGGCCGGTCTGGGTGTCGTGGGCGTCGTCATTGATCGCGTCTTGCCGGGGTCCGAGGCTGAGCGTGCCGGTCTGGAGGGCATTGACTATCGCAGTCGCCTGCTGGGTGATATCATTGTAAAAGCGGATAATCAGGAGGTGAGGAACATCGACGATTTCATGCGGATCATGGAAAACCATGAAATCGGTCAGGTCATTGCGCTTGATGTCCGGAGGGGCGATCGGATTCGCAGGGTGGAAGTCAAGGTCATGGACATTTCGTAGAAAAGGGCCGTGGGGATGCGCCGCCTCGCATGCGGAGATATTGAGACCGGCGACATTGGCAACCAAAGACGCCCGTGGAGAGCCCTGAAAAAATCGGAAATCTCTTGAAACATATCAGAAGGGCTCAGCGGTTGAAGACAATATGGAGGATAGCATGGAAAATGCCAAGAATGTGCTGGGAGAGAAACTTCGATTGTGCGGAGACTCGCCCAAAACGGGCTATTTCAGGACCGGGGCTTGCGAAACCGGGCCACAGGACCAGGGAACCCATGTCATCTGTGCACAGATGACGGCGGATTTCTTGAGCTTTACCAAATCCATGGGCAATGACCTGAGCACACCCGCTCCTCAGTCCGGGTTTCCGGGCCTGAAGCCGGGTGACCGGTGGTGCCTCTGCGCCCTCAGGTGGAAGGAGGCGCTGGAAGCCGGCGTTGCGCCTCCGGTCGTTCTAGAGGCCACCCAAGCGGCGGCGCTTCGATACGTGTCGATGGAAGATCTCACGCGCCATGCGATCGATTCAGATTAAAGGCATTTCGGAGGGTCACGGACCCGTCCGCGCAAACCCGCAGTCTCAGAGTCGCAAGAGGTTTTGACCCGAAGATTCCCCGGGCTTCGAGTTACACGTGTCACGGTCGGTCGAAAACCTTCGTCGACATCAGCGGGTTAAGCGGGCTTGCAATATAAGGCAAGAACTTAGACGTCTGGAGCTTCTCAAGCAACACAGAATGTTGAAAATTTCCCCTTTCGATAGTCATTGACCCATCTCGATTTTCGCTATATAGATGAATTGGGCTCATTCTTTTTCGTCCTCCAACCCCTGCCTCGGGAGGGCTTCAACTGCAAAATTACCCAAAATCCGCCCACCTTGCGCGTAACCGGACATTTCTGTTCTTTTGAAAGGAATCGTCTTGTCTCTCATAGCGTTTTTTCCATAGGATTCTATCCGGAGGGCTTCAAAGATGAAATGCTCAACATGCCGGTTTGAAAACCCCGTAGGCACAAAGTTTTGCGGCGAATGCGGCACCAAATTAGAAAAGATTTGCCCAAGCTGTAGATCACCCAATCCACCTGATTTTAAATTCTGTGGCGAATGCGGCCACGCCTTGATAAAGTCGGAAGAAATCTCACCTGTCGACTACTCGAAACCCCAATCCTACACACCAAAATTTCTGGCAGACAAGATCCTTACAACCCGAAGTGCGATTGAAGGTGAACGGAAGCTGGTAACCGTTTTATTTGCCGATGTGGCCAATTACACCACAATCGGAGAAACGCTCGATCCGGAGGCGGTCCATGAAATTATGGATGGATGTTTTCAGATTCTCATGGATGAGATCCACAGATATGAAGGGACGATCAACCAGTTTACCGGTGATGGGGTTATGGCCCTATTTGGTGCTCCACTGGCCCACGAGGACCATGCCCAGCGGGCGTGCCATGCCGCCCTGTCCATCCAAAAAGCTGTCTGCGAGTACGGGGAAAGCTTACAGAAGGAACATGGCGTTGGGTTCAAGCTTCGGATCGGTCTCAACTCGGGGCCTGTTATTGTGGGCTCTATCGGGGATGATCTCAGGATGGATTATACGGCTGTCGGAGACACCACCAATCTTGCATCCAGGATGGAGAGTATGGCGAAACCCGGCACCGCTTTGGGAACCGCAAACACCCACAAATTGACCAGGGATTTCTTCCAGTTTGAGCCGATGGGCAAGGTACGAGTGAAGGGGAAAAAAAAGGCGGTGGAAGCCTACGTACTTTTAGCGGCCACCGATGTAGAAACCAGAATCGAAGCGTCCGCTGCCAAAGGCCTCACAAAACTGGTGGGTCGTGGGCGGGAAATGGAAACCCTTAAAGAAGCCTATGAGAGGGCGTGCTCAGGAGCCGGCCAGGTGGTCGGCATTGTCGGCGAAGCGGGGGTGGGGAAATCCAGGCTTCTTATTGAGTTCAGGAACATGCTTTCCGAAAAAACGTATGGCTACTTGAAAGGGCAATGCCTCCACTATGGAGGTTCAATGGCCTACCTGCCCTTGATCGATATTCTAAAATCCTTCTTTGAGATCAAAGAAGCGGATCGCGAATACAGCATCAAGAAAAAGATAGTCGAGAAGATCTTGCATCTGGATGAAAGTCTTAAGAGCGCCGTGCCTTCGTTCCAGGAAATCTTATCTCTCAAGGTGGAAGATGGTGCATATCTGCAGCTTGAGCCTGGGGCAAAAAAATTAAAAACTTTTGAGGCCATTCGAGATCTCCTCATTTGCCGAAGTCAAAATAAGCCCCTCATGCTTGTTATTGAAGACCTTCACTGGATCGACAGATCCTCGGAGGAATTCTTAAGCTATCTGATCGACTGGCTGGCCGGCACGCACATCCTGCTGATCTTACTTTATCGCCCGGAATATACGCATACATGGGGCAGTAAATCGTATTACACCAAAATCGGTGTGGATCAACTCTCTACCGAAAGCAGCATTCAACTGGTTCAGAATATTCTCGAGGGTGGAGCGGTCGTTCCGAAATTGGGGGAACTGATCCTGAACCGTGCCGGCGGGAACCCCCTTTTCGTAGAAGAGCTCACGCACAGTCTGGTAGAAAACGGCTCGATTCAAAAGAGGGATCGTCAGTACATTCTAGTTAAGGAAGCATCAGAGATTGAAGTGCCGGATACCATCCAAGGGATTATCGCGGCCCGCATTGATCGGGTGGAGGAAAATCTGAAACGGATCATGCAAGTGGCTTCGGTGATTGGGAGAGAATTTGCCTATCGCATTCTGCAGGCCATTATGGGAATGAGGGAAGAACTCAAATCTTCTTTGATTAACCTTCAGGGCCTGGAATTCATCTATGAGAAAAGGCTTTTCCCGGAGCTGGAGTATATCTTTAAACATGCCCTCACTCAGGAAGTTGCGTATAACAGCCTCCTTCAAAAAAGGAGAAAAGAGATTCATGAGAAGATCGGCAGTGCCATAGAAGCACTCTATGCGGACCGCCTCGAAGAATACCATGAACTGCTGGCCTACCACTATGTACGCAGTGACGACAAGGAGAAGGCGGTGGCGTACCTCGATCTCGCAAACCAGAGGGCGGCCAAGCTGAACGCCATGGAAAATGCCAAGTCCTATTTTGACGAGGCCATGAAAATTCTGGACAAACAGCCCGATACCGAGATGAACCATGAGCGGCGCATCACCCTCCTGGTGAACCAGTGGCTCGTGTTCATGCTCTTATTCCGGTTTCCGGACTATTACGATCTTTTGACCCGCTACGAGCAAATGGCGATCGATTTGGGAAATCAGGGGCTGCTCGGGAGGTTCTTTGTCGCCAAGGGTGGATGTGAGTGGTGGATCGGCAACTATGATCAGTCCATACAGACCCTGAGCAAAGGGGCGGAACTATGCGAAACCTCAGGTGCTTTTGAATATGCCGCGTTGGCATATAACACATTGCAGTGGAACCACTTATGTAAGGGAGAATTCGAACAGGTCTTTAAATTTATGGATGAGGCGCTACGAACCACAGAGCAACGGTTCAACCTTCGCGTATATGTGTGGGGTTTTCTTGCAACAGCCTGGGCCTGTACATCTCTGAACCGCTGGGATCGAGCGTTGGAAAATGGAAAAGAGGCCCTGAAGGTCGCTGAGGAATTTTCAGACAACAGCCTGATTTCTTTTGCAGCCGCCGTTATTTGTCAAGCCTATGGCTTCAAGGGGGAACTGGATCGGGCGATCGAATATGGGGAGTTGGGGGTTCAAAAAGCCCCAACTCCCGCGGACAAGGTATGGGCGCAGGGTTTTCTTGCCATGGCATGGATCCAAGCAGGAAAGCTGCAGCAAGGGATTGAAACCCTCGGCAAAATAGTCGCCGCCCATAAGAAGGGGCGCTTTCAATTCGGTGAGGTCGGCTATACAATCATGCTGGGTTTCGGGCATTTTCTGGCCGGGGAATCCGACAAAGCGATTCAAATCTTCAAAGAAGGCCTGGAACTTGCCGAGCGCTCCGGCATGAAGTGGTTTCTCGGGCTTGCTCACGTGTTCCTGGGTCAGATGGCCCTGAAAACGAATCCAACCCGTGCGACCTACCATTTTGAAAAAAGTATTGCGAGCTATCAACAAATTCAGGCTGATCCCATCTTCATTGATTTTCTGCGTGGAGTGACTCTGCTTAGCAAAAACAATCTGCGACAGGGCATAAAAGTTTTGGAAGATGTCTCTGGGGCGTTTCTAAGAAAGGGTAGCGTGAAGGACTATATTACAACGGAATACATGCTCGGAAATATCTATCTGCAGATAACTTTGGGTGAAGGAGCAAAGACGCTTGCTTTTCTGGCCCGGAATATTTCTTTCTTGATAAAAGCTTTTCCTCGTGCCGGCGAAAAAGCTGAATATCATTTGCGTAAAGCCATTGAGACTGCAAAAGAGACGGGGGCCAAAACTATTTTAGGGCAGGCCTATCTCAACTTGGGGCTCTTGCACAAGACAAAGGGTAGAAAAGATCAGGCTCAAGACTGTTTTTTGGAAGCCATTAAAATATTCGAACCGTGTGAAGCGGATATTTTTCTTAAGCAGGCAAAGGAGGCGTTAACCGCTTCGGCATAAGGAACCGGCCAAAAAGCACTGTCCTTAAAGGAGATGAATGTACCGGGATTCAATTTTCACGCTCTCCGTGGATCCCAAAACGCTACAGTATCCATGTAAACGGCCCATGGGCCATTACCTTTAAGTGGAAGCAAGGAGAGGCTCTGAGGGTCGATCTTGAATAGTATCATTGAGGAAATCTATGGAAGAATATTCGGTTAAGCGTCCTTTGAAGCGCCCTCCGGTTCATCCGGGAGAGATTCTGCGTGAAGATGTACTTCCTGCGCTCAAGCGCTCCGTCACCGAAACCGCGAGAAGGCTTGGTGTTTCTCGTCAGCAGCTGCACCGTGTCTTGGCCTGCACTCATCCGATCACGACAGACATGGCCCTCCGGATCGGCAAGTTTGCCGGAAACGGACCGGAGTTATGGTTGCGTATGCAGCAAGCTTATGATTTGTGGCATGGCGAGCGACGGATGGAAGAGGAGTTATCCAAGATCGAGCCGGTCGCTCCCGTTGAATCCCGCACGGAGTAATCCCTTTGCTCACTTTCCGCACTGAAGGCGGGTATTGAGAGCCTACCTCACCGAGCCCTTTTGATGTCCCAGAGGGGCAAATGAGATGACCTTAGTTCGGACAAACCAGTGTAATGGTATCAAGGCTATAATGAGATCATGAATAACTCATCTCGATCGAAGCAGCGGCAGCTCAATGAACGAAGGATGGTCCTTATCTCTCAGCAGATGAACCACCGGCGCGGGATCGATGATCGGGGTGTCGAAGTTATCCGCGTCCGCAAAGGCAACGGCCAACCGGATGCGCTTGCCTTTTGAAAATTGAAATCCCGTAGGCAAGAGATCGAACACCAACGCGAAGGGCGCTTCCGGTGGGATGTCCTTGAGTTCGGTTTTGAAATGATTGTGCCAGGGGAGGCCGAGATTCTGGATCGGCGGTTCGCCCAACGCCCGATGAGAGGCCCTGAGATTCCCTTCGGTCACATAAGTCGAATTCCCATCCTCGTCCACCTCTTCAAGATAAACGAACAAATCCAGATCCGGCGCATCCGTGCGCAACGAGAGATGCACAACAGGGTGCCCGATGACCTGCACGGGTGCCTCTAACGGCGCCGTGGTGTAGGTGAGCGCCTTGGCGTCATTGGTGCGCATGTTGGGATACTTGTGGCCCCAGTTCACCGCGTTCCACCTTGAACGTGCCCCTGTGGTCGTGGAGTAGTCCACCCGGTGCGTATCGAAAACCTCCAGGGTGGAAGGACGTTCGGGCGCAAGGGCGGGGCCGAAGTAGTAGTTCTTTGTTTCCACGTTTCCCGGAGGCCATGCATCTGCCCGCTTCCAGGCTTCCTTGGGCGGCGTGCCTAGAAGGTAGTAATAGATCGGAGGTTCATCCATGATGCCGTTCTTGATCCCCTTGAGCCAATAGTCGAACCAGCGATGGACTTCCGTCCCATAGTCGAGATCGAATTGTTTTTTTTCGATCGAGCTGTGGTCCATGGGGCGGACAAGTAGGCGTTTGGGTGTGGGCAGATTGGCGTACAGGATAAACATGTCCCGAACGAACAGGTCATACCAGCCGGCGATCAGGTACGTTGGAACACGGGCCGCATTGACCCTGTTCATGAAGGAAGGATCAGCCATGGAATCCAGCCAGACCTTGTACCCTTCGGGAGTCATGCTGTCCCTATATCTGAATTGCTTGAACACCTCCGTGAATTTCTCTCCGACGGTTGCGCTGCCGCGTTCTCTGCGAGCCTCTGCGAGCAATTTGCCGCCCTGATCCCGATCGACGGGTGTGATGACATTCGAGTTGAGGAACCTTTGCGACCAGGTGAAGAAGCTGCCGAACCCTTTGTTGTAGATCCCGCCGGGATATAGGGACCCGGTGTAGTTGTCCAGCCAGGTTGAAGCAGGAAAAATCGCCTTCAAGTGGGGGTTGCCGGTGCTCGCGGCGGAGAACTGGATTTGGCCCTGCCATGAGTCGCCATACATCCCGATGTTGCCGTCACACCATTCCCTGCTTGCAATCCAGTTCAGGATTTCATTCACTTCCCTGGCTCCTGCCTCAAAGGAGGGATTCAGTCTTCCGAAGGATGCGCCGGTCCCGGGCCTCTCGACGACCACGACGGCATACCCGTGCTTGACCATGTTTTTGAGCCACCTGGTTCTGAACAGGTGATCCATGAAGCGGCCCTGGTCGGAAATCCAGTATCGAATTCGCAGCATCGCCCTTTCTTTCCATCCCAGATCAAAAAGATCCGCAATGATGTTTTTTCCCTTGTCGTCGAAAATGGTGAAGGTGCGCAGATAGGGCGTGTATTTGAAGAGCACGGGCAAGCGCTCGCCCGCCGGAACCCCCTTCCTAGTGGGCAGAATCAGGTCATAGGCCAGCTTGATTCCATTGGAAAGGGTCAGGTAATCGGAAGTGCGCCTGGCGCCGTCAAACAGCGCCCTGCTGTAGCCCTGGTATCTTCCGAGCTCCGAGACTTTTTCCTGGGTTGTGCTTCTTTTGTGAAACAGGCCAATCCCCGTGACAAAGATGAGCAGAATCAGGGTCGTTGCGCATTTCATGTTGATGAGCGTATTCATTGCTTTTCTCTCCCTATTATTAGTACTCTCATGATAGAATTGATATTCATTGCCTCCCTGCCATTGTAGGAGTCCCGCCAGAGGCGGGACGAGAGGATCGCGACCGGGAGGTCGCTCCTTACAGGGAGGTGAGATGGCGACAAAAAAACGAAACGTCACTACTATTTCGAGGCGGGTAATCAATCGATTTCATCGCCTTCGATCCATATGGAATGGTCGACCAAGCCGAACTCCTTTAGAGCCTGAGCCAAGCGGAGACCAAGGGCAGTTCCATTCTCCTCGGGCTTTCCTGAATCCCAATGAAAATGCAAAGTCCAATCGGTTTCCCATGAGGCATGACGGTAAATTCTTGCTTCTACCAGTCCGGGCTGACCTTCCCTGGTGAGCCCTGACAAGAGCCCCTTCAGCAGTTCGGGAGCCTTTTCCTCAGAACGCAGTTTGATGATCTCAATCCATTTCATGCCTTTGATCTCCGTTAGTTCCCTGTTCTGCTGATGTTCTGTGCTTATTCCATACCAAACGGATGAAATACGTAATATCAATTGGTTAGCTGAAGCAACCTGCATTCAATTGCCAATATTTACAAAAAAAATTTGCTGTATTTTGCAATTTGGTTCAAAATTGCAAAATACAGCAACATTATTCCCATGCTTTTAGCGGCACTGTAGCCCCTAAAGAGGCTGTCCGAAGTTTATCCTCCTCTCTTCTGGGAGGCTGTCCCAATGTGAGTGAAACGTCATTCCGAACGAGCAATGCCGTGCATCGCGAGATCCGGAGTCCAGAAAGACCGAATAACTTCCAGAAAATCCTGGATTCCGGCTCGCGCCCCGTTGTCAGGGGCTTGGCCGGGATGACGAACTCACAAAGCCTCGACAGGGGAAGAAACATTTATGGTTCTTGGATAGCCCCGAAGGGGCGTTATATGAAATCTGCCTTGGCAGATTTCATCCAAGGAGTGAACGATGAAGATCGACGAAAACGATTTCTTTCGAAATGCGACACTGAGGATTTGCAGTTCCTTGGACCTGCAGGGCGCCATGTGTCGCGTCATGCAGTTCCTCAAGGATCACATGCCTGCCGATGAAATGTACCTGCATCTCTATGAGCCCGGTCTCGGCGCAATGCACACGATTGCAGGCGCCACGGCTTCCGAAGGGAGGCAGATGGACCGGATCACGCCGCTGCCGCAGGAAGTGAGGTCCAGAGTCGCTCAATTCAGCGGCACAGCTATTATCAACCATCCTGAATCGGAGGCGGGCTTCAAATTCATGCTGGGCTATTACGGGAGGCCGGATACGTCGGCCTTGGTCCAGCTCCTGGAGGTGGAAGGCCAAAAGCTTGGAGCCATTGTCCTGCTGGCCTTAGGGCGGGATAGGTTTTCGGAGAACCATGCCCGATTGTTCTCCCTTCTCAAAGAACCCTTTGCGGTTGCTCTTTCCAATACGCTCAAGCACCAGGAGGTGCTCAAGCTGAAAGACCTTATGGCCGACGACAATCGGTACTTGCACCGAGAGCTTTTGCACCTGTCCGGGGATGAAATCATCGGCGCGGACTTCGGACTCAAGACGGTCATGAACATGGTCCGCCAGGTGGCTCCTCTCAACAGCCCGGTCCTGCTGCTGGGAGAAACGGGCGTAGGCAAAGACGTGATCGCCAATGCAATTCACTATTCTTCCCCTCGCAAGGGCGGCCCCTTCGTCAAGGTGAATTGCGGAGCCATCCCAGAAACACTGCTGGACAGCGAGCTCTTCGGCCATGAGAAGGGGGCCTTCACCGGCGCTTTGACCCAAAAGCGGGGGCGATTCGAGCGCGCGGACAAGGGAACTCTCTTTCTCGACGAGATCGGTGAACTCCCTCCACAGGCCCAGGTCAGGATGCTGCGGGTGCTTCAGTACAAGGAACTGGAGAGAGTGGGAGGCACCACCCCCATCTCCGCGGACATCCGGCTCATCGCGGCCACGAATCGCAACCTGGAAGAGATGGTCGGAGAAAAGCGCTTTCGCGAAGACCTCTGGTTTCGCGTCAATGTTTTTCCAATTCGCATTTCGCCTCTCAGAGAACGAAGGGGGGATATCCCGGCTCTGGTCCACTACTTCGTGGTACGCAAATCCCGGGAGTTGAAAATTCAGGGCTGCCCCCCTCCCCTTGCCCCTGGAGTCATTGACCGCCTGACGGCTTATGATTGGCCTGGAAATGTTCGGGAGCTTGAAAACCTTGTGGAACGCGCCTTGATTCTCAGTCAAGGCGCACCCCTGACCTTCGAGGACCTGGGCGAGGTGAAAACCAAGACTTATCCGGTCGCCGGACCGCAGGCCGAGACCCTGAATCTCGATGCCGTCATCTCAGCGCACATTCGCCGGGTCCTCGAAATGACGGCCGGCCGGGTGCACGGCAAAGGAGGGGCCGCCGAGTTGCTGGGGGTGAACCCGAGCACCCTCCGATACAGGATGAATCAGCTGAGGATTCCTTACGGTAGAAAATCAGCGCGGTAAACCAGTCCTATCGGTTTAGGTTTCTTCCGATTCCGCTTTATTTGACGGGGTTTTCCACAATACGTTGTCACGGTTCGTTAATTCGGATATTCTAAAAAAAGGAATTGAGACCCTGCCTCATAGAGCCCTTCTCATGTCTGCGGAGGTTAAGAAAGAGGCGTTTTCATCCGATAAACCCGTCATCGGCATTGCCAACAGCTACAACAATATCATCCCCGGGCATGTCCATTTGAACGAGCTGACCGCTGAAGTGAAACGGGGGATCATCGATGCCGGCGGCATTCCCTTTGAGTGGGGGGGGTGCCCGGCATCTGTGACGGTGTCCCCATGTTCGTGGAAATGCGGCTCAGCCTCCCCAGCAGGGAGCACGTGGCCGGAAAAATGGACGAAGGAGAAGCGCGGAAGGAATGCTCTCGATGATGGCCTGCGGTGCATGCGGGGGCGCCCGGCATGCCGGAGATGCTGACCCCCACCGATGCCATCAAAGGGGCGGGGTATGAGAGGGTGGCCCTGGTGACCGACGGGAGGTTCTCGGGAGCGACCACGGGACCCTGCATCGGCCACGGCGAACCGGAAGCTTACACCGGCGGCGCCATCGGAATTGTCAGGGACGGCAACATCATCGACATCGACATCCCGACCAGGAGGCTTAACGTGAGAATCTCCGAAGACGAAATTCAAGCAAGACGCAAGCACATGAAGGTCCCTGAAAGGACCCTCACGCCCCTGTTGAAATCTTTCAGAAAAAAATTTTCGAGCTGAAAAGACCGGCTATGACCAATCGAATCCACTTCGCCTTCATGTGCACGGGCCACTTTTTCAGCCACCTGTTTATGCTGATCTTTGCGACCGTGGCCGCACTCTCGCTCTCACAGGAGTGGGAAATGAGTTATGCCAAACTCATTCCTTACGCCACACCGGGCTTTGTTGCCATCGGCGTATGCGCTTTGCCTGCGGGCTGGATCGCCGACAAGTGGAGCCGAAAAGGCATGATGGTGCTATTTTTTCTGGGCATCGGTCTCAGTTCGATCTTTGCATCTTTTGCGAAAACACCGATTCAGATAAGCCTCGGCCTCCTTGCCATCGGCGTCTTTGCCGCCATCTATCATCCCGTGGGCATCTCCCTTGTGGTGCAGGGGCGCAAGACAACGGGAATACCGCTTGCCCTAAACGGGGTTTTCGGAAACATGGGAGTTGCCGGCGCCGCCCTCATAACAGGATTCTTGATTGACCGAGCAGGCTGGCGTTCGGCTTTTGTCTCACCCGGTGTCGCATCGGTTATAATCGGTACTGCGTATGCCGGATTTCTTTACGCGACCCGGAATTCAGAGGCGTCGGCAGCAGGTGGTGATAGAACAAATGATAAGCCGTCTGACGCGCCGTCCGTGGACAGGCGTATCGTCGGCCGCGTGTTTGCGATCATTTTCTTTTCCACGGCCGTCGGCGGACTCATTTTTCAGAGCACGACATTTGCGCTACCCAAAATCTTTGATGAACGACTGGCCGGGTTGGCCATATCTGCAACGGTTGTCGGATGGTATGCGTTCATTGTATTTGCTTTTGCCGCGGTTGGACAGTTGGTTGTGGGATATTTGCTCGATCGCTATTCCGTTCGCGCCGTGTTTTCGCTCGTGGTTGCGCTTCAGGCTGGTTTCTTCGGGGCCATGCCGGGGCTCAGCGGTGTGAATGCGCTCATGGTCTCAATGGCGTTCATGCTGGCGGTGTTCGGACAGATCCCCATAAACGATGTGCTGATCAGCCGGTTTACCCAAAGCGAATGGCGAAGCCGGGCTTATGCGTTTCGCTATATCGTAACCTTCTCCGTTTCGGCTTCTTCCATTCCTTTCATCGCATGGATACACGGCCGATGGGGCTTCGACAGCCTGTTTTTTGTTCTTTCGGGCGCTGCAGTGCTTATCTTCTTGTCTGTTATGCTGCTCCCGCACGGGCTCTCAGGAAAACGTTAAATGCGTGAGGAGACGCAAAGGCTGGTAAAAAAGGTTCCATGATGGAGGTCACGATGGAAGAAGGCACCGTTTCATCGCTGGGACCGGCCCCTTCCATGGACGAACAAGCCGCTTGCAAGGCTGTATGATCTGGACGAATTTCGCACTGTCAATTCGGCTTCACCGATTTCGAGAACAAGAATTCAATAGCTTTTACTCAGCCTTTATCACGTTCCAACGACCATTCCCCCATCTACCCTCAACACCGTTCCGGTGATGAAGCTCGCTTCGTCGGAAGCGAGGAAAAGATAGGCATTGGCGATCTCATCCGGCTGCCCCAGCCGCCCCAGGGGGGTTCGATCTTTCATGGCCTTCAGGACTTTTTCCGGCATGGAATCGAGAATCTCCGTGGCGGTGAATCCCGGCGCTACCGCGTTCACGCGGATGTTGAATTTTCCCAACTCGCGGGACCAGACCTTGGTCATGCCGATGACGCCGGCCTTGGTGGCGACATAATTGGTTTGGCCCAGGTTACCGTCCATGCCTACGATGGATGTTGCATTGAGAATGACTCCCCTTCCCTGCCGGATCATAAAAGGGACAACAGCCTGGGTGCAGTTGAAAACACCCTTCAGATTGATGGAGACGACCAGGTCGAAGTCCTCTTCGGCCATCTGCTTGACCAGGCCGCCGTCCTTCACTTTCACCAACAGGCCGTCTCGAAGAATACCGGCGTTGTTCACCAGCACATCCACCCGGCCGTACCTCCTGATGACGTCATCGACCCAGCGCTGCACAGCCTTCCTGTTCGCCACGTCCACGCGATAAAAGCGTGTCTCGTCGCCGAGCTGCTGCGCCACGAGTCGGCCGGCATCGTCGTTGAGGTCGCAGAAAACAACCCTGGCCCCTTCACGGAAAAAAGCCTCGGCGGTTGCTTTGCCGATCCCCGCCGCACCGCCTGTGATGAGGGTCACCTTGTCTTTGATTCGCATAGGATGGTCTTTCCTCATGTAGGGAAGTTGAACACGTTCCAGAAGTCCTTGTCCTTTTTCTTCCAATCGGGCCCGAACTTCTTCTCGTAGTAGGTCTCGAACCTTTCCATCCATCGCCACCCGAAGGTCTTTCCTTTTTCTTTGGCCTCCAGGATGTCATTGAGAAAAACAACGATGTTCCTCATCTTGTCTTTAGGGAGATAGGAGGCTGCCCCCTTTTTAAACGACTTCACCGTGTCCGCAACGCTCAGGGCGTGGGCGGTCAGCATCACAGGGATCACGTCCTTCTTTTTTGCCAGGTCCAGGAGCCGGTATCCGTTCACGCCCATGATGTCCAGGATGGCGATGTCAAAGGGCCGAGTTTCGAGGTACTCCCTGGCCTTTTCGTACTGGGAGGCCCTGGTGACCCGACACATGGGCAGCAGCTCGGCCAGCGTGTCCAACACGTCGGGCTCGTCGTCCACGATGAGAATCCTTTTTCCTTCCAGTCGCTGCGCTTCTATCACGTGGCTCCCCAGACTTGAGATCTACGCCGGCTCAAAGGCCAAATAGGTTTCGGGCAATTCGGCCCCTTCCCGATGGAGGAATTTCACTATCATCGGCATGCCCACCTTGATCTTCTCCGGATGGCCCGTGTCCACCCCGTCGATACGGGCATCCACACGGCCTCCCCCATCCAGTTCCACCACCCCGGAGTAATAGGGATTCTTACGGTTGTACCCCTGGGCCATCATGAAAGGGGGAGCGATGGTGATGCACGTGAAGGCCGCCAGCCTGCCGGTTCCTTTCATCTCCACCCACTCCATGTCCGGCTTGTAGCACTTTACGCAGAGAGGGCGAGGAGGCACGTAGGTGGCCCCGCATCCTTTGCACCGCGACCCCATGAGCTTCTCCTCGTTGAGAAACTGATTGTATGAAGTATCGCTGAAAGATCTCTGTTCCATCGCCCTATCTTCTTTCCAGAATGGTGAAGGTGCAGGTTCCGCCTGTGCCGCCCAGGTTGTGTGCGCCTCCGATGCGTAAGTCCTTAATGGGAATCTGCCTCTTGCCCGCTTTTCCCCTGAGCTGCGTCCACACCTCGTAGATCTGGGACGTGCCCGTGGCTCCAACGGGATGGCCTTTGCACTTCAATCCTCCGGACGTGTTGATGGGTTTGGCCCCGTCCAGCCGCGTCGCGCCTTCCGCCACTGCCTTGTAACCTTCACCCGGCTTGAAGAAACCGAGATCCTCGATGTGGACGAGCTCCGCGATGGAAAAGCAGTCGTGCACCTCGGAAAATTGCACGTCTTTCGGGGTGAGGCCGGACAGCCCATAGGCCTCCTGCGCAGCGTACCGGGTGGCTTCGAAATAGGTCATGTCATCGCTGGCGTGAAATCCCCTTCCGCTCCCTTGACCGATGCCCGCCACGTGAATGGGATCGTCGGTGAAATTCTTCGCGATCTCTTCAGCCACCAGGAGCACACAGCTGGCTCCGTCGCTGATCGGACAGCAGTCGAACAGGTGCATGGGCCAGGCCACGGGCGGGTTTGCCTTCGGGTCCCTGAGGAAGTCCTTCTCATCTTTCCATTCCGGCACCGGCCGGCCCTTTTTCTTCAGGCTTTCCATTTTGGCGTTCATCATGTCCCGAATGGTCATGGGAAACTGGGCCTTGGGATTGAGAGGGGCGTTGCTGTGGCTCTTGATGGTCACGTTCATGAGGTGTTCCCGGTTGGCGCCGTACTTGGCAAAATAGGCCGTCGCAACCGCGCCGAAGACGCCGGGGAAGGTGAACCCCACCCTGCCCTCGTAGGGGACGGTGGCAAGGGCGAGACCTTCGGCCACCTCTTCGGTGGTTCTCTTGGACATGTCCTCAACCCCGCCCACAAGGACCATGTCGTAAAATCCCGAGGCGATGGCAAAAACGCCCTCTCTCAAAGCCAGGGCGCTCGAAGCGCAAGCGCCCTCCGTCCTGGTGGCCGGCTTCGGCGCATGGCCGATGATGTCCGAAATGATGGGCCCCCAGTGGGACTGGTGGACAAAGTAGTCGTTGGAGAAGTTCCCGATGTACAGGGCATCGATGTCTGCGGGGTCTATCCCTTTGTCCACCGACGACAGCATCTCTCTGAAAGCTTCTGTAAAAAGATCCTTAGAGTCCTTGTCCTTAAACATGGCGAATTTGGACATGCCGGCCCCCACAATCGCGACCCCTCGCCCCAGCTTTCTGCGCTTTTGCATTTCAGCCCTCCGAGATTCGAAAATAAGTCATCCCGAGATGTGATCCCCCAAGGATTGGCCTATGCCATAAATCCTCGTGAAAAGCAACAATTTGGCGAACCTGGAGATCGGGGTTCCCTCCCAAACCGCCAATTGGATTTTAACACCATCACCCTTTGCTTTTTTCATGATTGGCTCAGGTATAACCGATCTTCAAATAAAACGCCTTTAATGCTTCATTGTGTTTCCGACTTCTTTAATCACCTTGCGATACACGTTGCGAAATGATTCAGAGGGCCATCTAACTCACTCCAAGATATGCAGCCTTCACATGGGGGTTTCTTCCGATTTCGTCCTTGTTGCCCGTTAGCGTCAACTTCCCGCCCTCAAGAATATAGATACGATCAGCGACTCCCATTGCCATGACCGCATCCTGTTCTACAATGAGTAGGGTAACACCCATATTCTTGATCTCTTCAATGCCCTCAAATATCCTCTCCTTTATGACCTGGGCCAGTCCCAGTGACGGTTCATCCAGCATCAATAATCTCGGTTTTCCCATGATTGCACGGGCAATGGCAATCATCTGTTGCTCGCCTCCGGACATGGTCTGTGCCATCTGTTTTGTCCTAAACTTTAACACTGGAAAGATCTTGTAGCACAATTTCATATCCTGTTGTATCCTATCTTTATCTTTCCGCAAATAGGCTCCCATCAAGAGATTTTCCTTCACAGAAAATTCGGGAAACAACCGTCGATTCTCAGGGCAGTGGATAACGCCTATCTCAGCCATCTTGTGGGGCTCGACGACTGTTATGTCTTTGCTGTCGAATTGGATCTCTCCCTCTGTAGGAGCAAGATTTGAGATAGCCCTCAACAGGGTGCTCTTGCCCGCACCATTCGGCCCCAGCACAGCGACACACTCCTTTTCATCCACGTGGAGATTGATACCATGGAGGATTTGAGCCCCACCATACCTGACCTTGAGGCCCTCTATCTTAAGCAGCGGCAATTTCTGCTCCTCCTTTGCCCAGATACGCCTCGATCACGAAGGGGTTCTTTATGATTTCCTCCGGCGTGCCTTCTGCAATGAGCTCACCGTAATTCAACACCACCACCCTGTCTACGATTTTCATGAATTCCCTCAGGCGATGCTCGATGATTACAAAGGTTATCTTTTCTTCTTTATTTAGGAAATTTATGTAGTTAGAGAGCATATCGATTTCACCTGTCGACAATCCTCCAAAGGGTTCATCGAGCAAGACCAGATCCGGTTTGAGCGCCGATACCTTCGCTACCTCCAGCTTCTTGAGCTCCCCGTGAGGCAGTTGATCCACAAAAGTATTCTTCTTCCCGAGGAGCCCCACTTTGGCCAAAATCTCATCAATTGTTTCATCTAAAGATACTGAACTCTTTTCAAGCAACCTCTTTTTCCTCGGAGAGAGAAAGGGGATAATCAAGTTCTCTTTTACCGTCATCTCCTTAAAGGGCCGCACCAATTGAAATGTTCTGCCCATTCCCATATCGGCCCGCTCATGGGGCTTGAGTTTCTTGATGTCCCTGCCCTTGTATAATACGTTTCCCTCATCCCAGGCCAGAAAGCCCGAAATCTGATTGAACAAAGTGGTTTTGCCCGCACCATTGGGCCCCAATATGCCGAGCTTCTCCCCCTGGTTTGTGTAAAACGACACATTCTTAACTGCAACCAGCCCTCCAAAGCGTTTCGTAAGGTGCTTCACCTCGAGTATTTTCCGCTTCATGCCTTGCCCCGACTTCTTCCCACTCCCTTACTGGCTTTTACGATGATAGAGTGCTGTTGTTTTCTTGATCATCGAGGTGATTATTCCTTCAGGCATGAATAACATCACGATGATGATCACCCCATAATAGAAAAGATCTTCAAAAACTTTATATGCGGATCGAATTTCCATAATACCGGTTATGTCTGCGACTAACCTCGCTATCTCGTCCATCCCCAAAAGAGCGAGCATTAAGAAATAGGCTCCTCCGAATCCGCCTGTTATGGTGCCCATGCCTCCTACAATACAGATAGAGATAATTTTCAACAGCAGGTGGGTATCCACATAAGAGGCGGCTATCGCCTGAACGGAGTAAGCCAGAAATGTCCCTCCTATTCCAGCAAAGAAAGCGCTGATGGTAAAAACCATAACCTTATGGAAGGTGGTGTTAATTCCCAGTGCCTTAGTTGCCGTCTCATCCTCTCGAATGGCTTTAAGCAGCAGGCCGTAGTGTGAGCGGGTAAAGACATAATTGAAGAGAAGGCTTCCTATGAGCGCAAGCAAAACAATATAATAAAGTGCTCCGATGTTGCCGCCTGTCAGGTGAGGGAGATTGTAGATCCCCTCGGTAGAATGGGTTTCAAGCACCGGATTCAATCCAGGAAGAATCCGGTCCGTGAATTCGACGAATATAAATCCCATGGCCAGTGTGGCAAGCGCAAGATAGGGTCCTGCCAACCTGAGACATAAAACCCCGATGAGAAAACCGAACATTGCACCCGCAATGCCTCCGACCAGGATAACGACGAAACTCGGCACGTTGATGCCTATGATAGCAGGCAATTCCATGCCTTCTATCGTCGCGCCTTTCACCAACGCAACCGTGAAAAGTCCAACGGTGTAGCCTCCCACCCCGACAAAAAAATGATGACCGAAGTTCTCCTGGCCGGTGTACCCGGACAGGAGATCCCAGCTCATTGCGAGTATTGCGAAAATATTGGCACTGATAAAAAGCTTCACGATCCAGGTGGAGTCCGTGATCAGGTAATGAATGGGAACAAGGGCTAAAAACAGCATAAATCCCAACGTGAACCATTTGGACGGTCTCAGTTTCCTCGTTCCCGGTGCAAAGAAAGCCGGCATTAACGATCTGGAGAATTCACTCATACTCTAAAGCTGTCCTTTCTTTCCGAACAGTCCCTGAGGACGCAAAATCAGAATGGCTATGATCACCACGAGGAACACGATTTCCTCGAGACTCGATGAGATATAATATTTTGTGAGTTTTTCAAAAAATGCGAGGATGAAAGAGGCAAGAATACTTCCGAAAATGCTCCCCAGTCCACCCAGGATGACGATGGCAAAAGCCTTGATGAGGGGATTGAGCCAGATCTGCGGTTGCGCATCCCCCAAAAACGGCGTGGTGAACACCCCGGCAAGCCCGGCGAGTATCGCAGACACACAGATCGCAAAGGAAAACACGAAATTGGGATTTACGCCCACAAGCGATGCCGCTTCACTATCTTGGGCAACCGCGAGAACGCCCTTTCCTATTCTTGTTTTATTCATCAAAAGCCAAACAAGTACGATCAGCATCATCCCAACGAAAAACATGAGCAGTCGCTTGGAATCCATGGTGGTATCGAGGATGAGTTCTATTGCTTGTGTCTTGACGAAACTGGGGACGGCAATAGCGCTTTCACCATAAACAGCCACAAGAAGTCTTTCCGTAAAAAACGCCAGCGCCACCGTGATAATCAGTACCGCAACGCCTCGATGCCTTACGGGGTCGATGATGTATCGATTAATGTAGATGGACAATACTGCAACGAAAATGATCGAAATAGCGAGGCCGACAAACAGATTACAATGCCACATCTGCGGGACCTTGACCCTGAAAAACAGCAGCAGAATCGCGAATTGTGCCACAAAAAGAATTCCTACAGGTAACAGGAGGTTACCGTAAACTCTTATCTTGTTGGCCCTTCTCTCTTGAACGGTTTTTGTGACATAGTAGGCGGCACAGACAATGATTAAGCCTTGAATAATCCAATACGCTGCTAAGGGGAGATGGAACTGTGATGTTTTTGAAAAGGTGGCAAAAAGGTAAGCCCCCAGCATGTAGAAGGTGCCGTGATAGAGGTTTACCACCCTGGCAGCACCAAATATGAGGGCGAATCCCAAGGCGAGAAGGGAGTAGAAGACACCATAAATAAGCGTTGTTTGGATCATGCCCAGGAAGCGCGACAAGGCGACAGACCCTGTCTGAGCTTGCAGGCTTTGGGCAAATGCAGGGGTTGCCGACACAAGAATAACTCCAAACAAGGCTATCGTAACGATTGTCCTGCCGGCACTCCGTTCAGTCCGCACCTTCATCCCTCTGCATAAAATGTAGCATGAGCATTCTCAAGATATCCCAATTTTCAACAATGAATCCTGTGAGGGTCTCCCGATCCTTCTGTCTACGGCATTTGCCCTGGAAGCAAGAATGGTTTTTGCTTCAGATGCTCCGGAAACACGCACCACCTTCGACCATCCGGGTACCACTGAAAAAAGGGACATTCGGCGTAGCGCTTTCCCTCAAACTCACCTACATAAAGATCATGGTTGTCCTTTTTCCATTTGTATCGAATGGCACCACCGTATTCGAAATCTTCGGATTCCATGACGGCGATTATCTTTTCAACATTCAGGCTTCCAGCCCTTGTGGCAGCAGCTTCAAGAATTTTGAATGCGTCATACGCCGGATAGGCGATAAAGAATGGAGATTTCCCGTACCGCGCCTTATAGGCATCGGAAAACCTGATGGCCGCCCCGTCACCGGTCATATCAACAGGCCCCACCTGTGGTGAAATTGTGCCGGTATAGGCAGCGATCTCAGGGCCTCCAACTTGTTCGGGAAATTCATCTTTGAGCATCAAGCCGAGAGCACCCACAAAGGCGATTCTTTTATTCAGACCTTTAGCAGCAAATTGCTTGACGAAATTAACCGTCTCACCAAGAAGGAAGGACGCAACGATAGCTTGCACACTCTTTGCCTGACATGCATCAAGAAACGCTGAAAAATCGTCGGCATTTATTTTCACAGCCTCATCCTCAATCATCACCTCGAATCCTGCAGCGCTTAAAACCTCTCTGGCAGGTTTGATGATTTCAAGGGAGTAAGGGAGGTTAAGCCTGATAAATGCGACTTTTGTCAAACCTTTAGGTTTCAAAATGCCAAGCGCTGTGTCTGCAAGCGCCTTTCCCTGTTGATTCGAGTCAAGATATCCAACACGAAAGTAATATCTCATTCCAGGATCTTCGGCGACGTTTTTCACTACCTGAGGATGGGCTCCTCCCGTCCCAAGCCAAAGAACCTTTTTAGTTTTCATGACCTTCATCGCAGGCAACACCGCCCCCGAGGAAAACCCGCCAACCAGGATGCTACATCTGTCACGCTCGATTGTTTGTGTGAGGTCCGCCTGATATTTGTTGACATCCCCGCTTTCAGTTACATAGTATAATTGAATTTTATTGCCCAAGATCCCCCCGGCCTGATTTATTTCTTCCACGGCCATTTCCGTAGCCTTTCTTAAAGCTTCCCCAGCTTCGCCTAGAGGAGCGATAAGAGCAATTCTTAGCGCAGCCTCAGACTTGAACGTGAATCCCATCGGCATTGCAAGAGCGATTGCCAGCAGAACCAGAAATCTCTTAGAAATTTTCATCATAGACCTCCTTTGAGTAGGGTTACTTCGAATAATGCAAACCGTTTCGGAAAATCCTACCTAAGATTCACACCCGATTATTCCTATCTCACCTCCCTTCCGGCCGGCATGTCAACACGGCGAATTTGGACATCCCGGCACCCACAATAGCGACCCCTAGTCCCAGCTTTCTGCGCTTTTGCATTTCAACCCTCACCGTAATGATCTAAGGATTAAGAATGCACCTCATGCGCACTGCCCATTGTTACTACACGGAAAACGCCTCAGATCAAGCTCAATTTCCTCAGCGATAGGCCACGGCCGGAAGCCAGGTGACCAGCTCCGGCCAGGTGGACACGACAAACACACCGATCATCTGAATGATCACGAAGGGAATCACCCCTCTGTAGATGTCTGCCAGGGTCACTTCAGGCGGAACAATCCCCTTGAGATAGAACAGGGCAAACCCGACAGGAGGTGTCAAAAAAGAGGTCTGAAGGGTTATGGCCAGAACCAGCAGAAACCAGACCATCTTAGGATCCGTCACGACTCCGTAGCCTTCTACGTGAAAATCCAGGTCAACCACGACAGGGGCAATCAGGGGCAGAATGATGAAACAGATCTCTATCCAGTCGAGAAAAAAGCCTAGCATAAAGACACAACAGACAATGAACCACAGGATCCCCATCGGCCCGAAGGGCAACGATTTCAGGATCCGGGCGATGAATTCGTCTCCTCCGAGTCCTCTGAGAACCAGGGCGAAGCAGGTTGCACCGATGAGGATCCCGAAAATGTAGGCATTCGTATTGAAGGTGATGTACAAAACATCCTTCATTACCCTGAAATTCAGTTTCTTATTTGCATAAGCGAGCACGGTCGCCACCAGTGCCCCGACACCGCTTGCTTCGGTGACGGTGGCGATGCCCAGGAAGATGCTTCCCAGTACGGACAGGATCAGAATAGCGGGTGGAATCACGCTCTTCAAGACGTCAAAGACCACCCTCCAGGACAGGGGCCTTCGATCCTCAAGCAGGGGGGCCTTCTCAGGTTTGAGATAGCATAAGACGATGAGATAGATCCCGTAGAGGGTCGCCAAGATGAGACCTGGGAGGAAAGCGCCCATGAACAGATCACCCACCGATATCCCCACCTGGTCGCCCATAACCACCAGCATGATGCTGGGTGGAATGAGAATTCCCAAGGTGCCGGCCGCCGCCACGGTTCCTACCGCCAACCTCTTGTCATACCCTTGGCGCAGCATGGCCGGAACGGTCAAGAGTCCGAGCAAGACGACCGACGCCCCGATGATCCCCGTGGACGCGGCCATAATCACGCCGATCAGAGTAACGGTGATCGCCAGTCCGCCCCTCACCTTTCCAAACAGTTCCTGCGCCGACGTCATGAGCTTCTCGGCAATACCGGATCTGTCCAGCATGAGTCCCATGTAAATGAACATGGGCAGCGACACGAGCACCCAGTTGGACATGGTGCTGAATATCCTCGTCACGGCGATGCCGAAGTAATTGAAATCCACCCCCGTGGAGGTGCCAAGATAATGGTCCCCCATATAGCCTAGGGCCGTGAAAAGGATCGCCGTCCCGGAGAGGCAAAAAGCGATAGGGAATCCCGTGAGCATGAAGAGGATAAACGTAGCGAACATGGCGACCACGAGATAATCAGTCGTTGCCATGGTTTCTCCCCCGCAGGAACTGAATCGCCTTGATGAGGCGGGCAAGGGCAGCCAATCCGAACAGGGCGAAACTGAGAGGAATGACAGCCTTGATGATCCACCGGTAAGGAAGCCCCATGGGTGCCAAGGACCTTTCGCTATGAATCCACGATGCCTGCCAGAACTCCAGCCCGTAGAGAATGACGACCGCGATGAAGGGCATCAAGAGGAACACGATTCCTAGGATTTCGATCCACTCCCGGGTGCTCTCCGAAAGAAAGCTGGAGATCAGGTCGACCCGGACGTGGGCGTTCGTCACAAGGGCATAAGAAATCCCGAACATGAAGGCCAAGGAATAAAGGTGCCACTCGAGCTCTTCGAGGGCCACCAGCCCCCGCCCAAGACCGTATCGCAGGAACACCTGGAGTACGATCACGAAGATGAGGAGGCCGTTTGCCCAACTCAGGAACCGCCCGATGCGGAGGATGAAACTGTCCACCGCATCGGAGAAGTTCCTTTTGTTTTCGGAATTCCCCATGTCTTACCCTATTTGCATTTCGGCCGGGGGAGGTAAGCCATGCACGCCCACGGAATGTACTCCGCCTCGTAGGCCTTGTAGTCTTTCCAGATTTTTTTCAGCATGGGATCTTTGGCTGTTTCTTCCTCGATCACTTCGAGCCAGGTCTTCTGGAAAAGGTCGAGCAGCTCCCGGGAAAAGACCATGTTGTTGACCCCTTTCTTAGCGTTTTCCACGATCGCGGCTCCCTGTATCGCCGTGGATCTTGCCACAGTGTAGGTCGTCACGGCCCGGACGGCCAGTTCCATCACCGCCTTCTGGCGAGGGCTCATCTTGTTCCACGTGTCCTTGTTGATGACAAGCTCCAGATTGGTTGCCGGCTGATGCCACCCCGGGAAGTAGTTGTATTTCGCCACCTTGTAGAAACCGAGTTTGGCGTCTATCGCGGGAGTCGAGAACTCCGTGCCGTCAATGGCCCCTTTTTCCAGGGATTGATAGATCTCACTGCCCGGAATAAGGCTGATCGAGGCACCGAGCTTCTGGAGCACCTTTCCCGGGAGGCCTGGGTAGCGAATGGCCAACCCCTTCAGATCCTCCGGTTTCTCGATGGGTTTTCTGAACCAGCCCGCTGTCTCAGGGGCAAGCAAGCAGAAAAGAAACGCTTTCAAATTGTACCCCGCTTTGTCATAGGCTTCCTGGTAAAGTTTCTGACCGTTCCCGCTGTAAAACCATCCCATGTAAGCCGGGATGTCACATCCGAACGGAATGTAGGTGAATAGCTCTGTTGCAGGCAGTTTCCCGGCGAGGTAGACGGGAGCTGTGTAACCTGCCTCGATTTTGCCCGAAGAAACCGCGTCGTGGATCTCAAAAGGAGGCACCAATTTTCCGGGGTCAAAGTACTTCACTTCGATCGTTCCTCCGCTGGCAGCCTCAACGTGTTCCTTGAAAAAGGGCAGGCACTCACCCAGGGCAGGAAGAACGGCTGCAAAAGCGCTTTGAAGCCTGATCACAATCTTCGCCTCCGTAGACACCTTTTTTTCTTGTGCCCAAACCGTGGTTGAGAACAGACTTGCACCAAACACGCATACGAGAACAAGCAAAATTCCTTTTTTCACCATATCCATCTCACACCTCCTTTTGGGTTCAAATGGGTTACAAAGAATTCGTGCCGGTTTCAACACTAGGCATTTACGGCGCATGCTGCGCGCTGCCCACCTCCTTTCTCAAAGCCTTACTGAAGTGTTCAGTGTTCGGTGTTCAGCAGGGAAAATTTTCGAGCCTGAAAGTTTTTCAACTGACGCTGAAAACGAAACACTGACTCGTTGTCGCCTTCCTCAGAACCGGATGGACCTAGCCTGGTGCGCCACGAGAGGATTTAACGAAAACTCGATTTACAGGATCCGGCCTGCCCAGTATTTCTCCCGCATTTCCCGCTTCAGTGTTTTACCAGCTACGTTGCGGGGGAAGTCTTCCATCATGACAACCTGTGACACCCGCTGGAATTTTGCCCCCACCCGCTCATTGATCCACAGCTTGAGCTCCTCGGGAGTCACGCTACTGGACTTGTTCAAGACGACTGCCGCCAGGGGCGATTCACCCCATTTCTCGTCGGGAATGCCGAAGACGGCTGCATCTCGAATCTCCGGGTGCTGTGCAACGATCTCTTCGATGTCTCTGGGGTAGACGTTGACCCCCCCTGAGATGATCATGTCCTTTTTTCTATCCACCAAGTAAAGAAAACCATCCTCGTCAACGTAGCCTAAATCACCTGAGTGCAGCCACCCGTCGATGATAGCGGCTTCGGTCAGGTCGGGACGTTTGTAATAACCCGACATGAGGATGGGTCCCTTGCCGCATATTTCCCCGACCTCCCCCGGCGCACATTCCTTTCCCTTTTCATCCATGATCTTCATGTCAAAAAACGGCGGCGGGACTCCCACCGAATTCGCTTTGGCCGGGTAGTCGTACTTATCCAGGATAGTGACAAAACCTTCCGTCAGTCCATAGAGTTCGTAGAACCTGCCCGGAAGAGCCCGGTTGAGTCTCTCCTTATGTTCCATGAGCAGGGGCGCTCCCAAGGAAAGAATCATTTCAAGGGATTGAAGTCTTTCCGGCTTGAAATTCGGCGCATTCAAAAAAGCGATGATCTGTGCGGGAACCATCATCACGTGTGTCACCTTCTCTCGTGCAATGATCTCGATGTATGATTCAGGCTCATACTGGGGGAGAAGTATATAGGTCGCCCCGACGAACATGGTGGGCATGAGATCGACAAAGGCCCCATTGAAAACGATAGCACCTGCGTGCATGGTGATGCTTTCGGGTGTCATGCGGTAGGAGGCCGCGAAGGAGGTTGCATAGGCAGCCCGTATCTTATGGGTGTGGACGATTCCTTTCGGCATTCCCGTCGTTCCGCTGCTGTACATAATGTTGAACGGTTCGTCTTCGCTGATCTCCCCGTCCGGTTCCTCCTCGCAGGCCGCCCCTTTGAGTCCGTGGTAATCCCTGTAGCCTGTCCGCGCACCGTCGATGAGAAGGTATCTATCATGGGCAATTTGCGGAAGATCCCTCTTAATGGAGTCCAGAATCCCCACAAATCCGGAGTGGGTGATGACCATTACGGAATCCGAGTCCTGAAGCAGGTTGGCAATCCCTTTGGCCATCAGCAGTGTGCTCAAGGGCACGACCACCGCGCCGATCTTGGCGCATGCCCAGTAGGTCTCCATTAACTCCATGCTGTTCGGAAGCAAGGTTGCCACCTTGTCTCCCTTTTGGATGCCCAAAGCGAGCAGGGCGTTGGCAAGTCGGTTGATGTGCTTGTTGAATTCGTGGTGGGTCAGCCGTTGATCTTGAAAAACGACAGCCAGGTGGTTCCGTCGATACCGGGCATGCCAGGTGAATAATGAGCCGATGTTCATGATCGCCTCCTTGGCATTCTGCTTCGAGCAAGTTGTCGTGGCCAGAACCTAAAAAAAATGGTGCCCCTGTAAACTGCGAAATATGTGCCAAGACGGGGGGACCAAAGCCAAATCATGGATCTAACCTTAGGGTATTCCTGCCTTTTCCATGACCTTTCCTTTCACCGTGACCAGATCTTGCAATTTCGTTGAAAGGCGTGTAGGATGTTTCCAAATGGAGACATGTCCCCAACCTGAGACGGAGGGAAGTGATGGGCAAGACAAAAATATCCGCGGACCGAGTTCAGGGGCTGGCCAGGAGGAAAGGCTTTTTCAAAAGTCTGCTGGACAATATGCAGGTTGGGGTCATTGTTGCGGACAACGAGGGCTATGTCGTCTACATCAATGACACCTATGCGCGGTTCCTCAACATCGACCCCGCCGAGGAAATCGGGAAGCATGCCTCCGAAATCGGGGTCAATTCCCGCTTGCACATTGTTGCAAAGACGGGGCTGGCCGAAGTCAACTACCCCCATCAATTCAAGGACAGGGCCTTCCTCGTGCACCGGGTGCCCGTGAGGAAAAATGGGGAAATCATCGCAGTTTTGGGGCTCGTGCTTTTCGACAGCGCGAGCACGGCAAGCAAGCTGGCCGAAAAAGTCTCGTTCCTTGAGTCCAAGCTGAGCCTCTATGAAAATGAGCTTCTCTCTCTTCGTTCAACCCGCTACACCATGGAAAGCATGGTAGGCGCAAGCCAGTCGATGAAGGCTCTCAAACGACAAGCCGTCAAGGCGGCGGCCACAAGTCTCCCTGTCGTGATCACGGGAGAATCCGGTACAGGAAAAGAGTTGCTCGCCCAGGCTATTCATCACGCCAGTCCCAGGCGGCTCTATCCCTTCGTCAGAGTCAACTGTGCGGCCATTCCCGGCGAGTTGTTTGAATCGGAGCTTTTCGGATACGATAAGGGGGCTTTCACAGGGGCGAGATCCACGGGCAAGCCAGGTAAGTTCGAACTCGCCCAACATGGCTCGGTTTTTCTCGATGAGATCGGGGATCTTCCCCTGGACATGCAGCCAAAGCTGCTGAGGGTGATTGAGGAAAAGGAGTTCGAACGTATCGGCAGCACAAACGTCATCAAGGCCGACTTTCGCCTTCTCGCAGCGACGAACCACAATCTCGAAGCGATGCTTGCAGAGAATCGTTTCCGCAAAGATCTTTTCTATCGCTTAAACGTTATCACCTTACATATTCCCCCGCTCCGGGAACGAGGGGAGGACATCATGCCTATCACGGAGCATCTGCTGAAACGGATTGCCCAGGAGGCGGGCTTGACGAAAATTTCCGTTTCTCCTGAAGCAGCCGCCGTTTTGAAGCACCACGACTGGCCCGGCAATGTGCGCGAGCTCTCCAATGTTCTTGAGCGTGCGGCTTCCTACCTGGAGCGCGGCACGATCTATCCCTGCGATCTCCCGCCTTACCTGCATCGCGGCCGGAAGGGGGAAACCCCTCCGGATCGCACCTCGCTGAAAACTATGCAAACCAGAGCTGAAAGTGACGCTATTCGCTATGCGCTCGAATCCGTGGGCTATAACAAAGCCAGGGCGGCCGAACTTCTGGGAATTCACCGTTCCCTTCTCTACAAGAAGATGCACAAATACGATATTCCCATCACCCGCAACAGACTTTTCCCCTAACAAACTCCATTGAGTATCGAACATTGATCTCTCGTCAGTGTGAATTGGTCATTTGTCACCGGTCATCTATCTGGATAAGGTGAAAAGGTGAGAGCATCCACAGGACAGACCTCCACACATAGGTCGCAGTAGGTGCAGGCCTCCCGCTTCAATGTCATCGGAATGAAATCGCGCCCGGCCGAGATGGAAGGATTCCTGTTCCTTTTCTCGAATGTTTTTTTCGGAACACCTTCGTGTCTTTGGGAATGAACTTGTCGATGCCAATCCCGTATTTTCAGGCCGACCACTTTTCCCTTCGGTGCGACGAAATGTACGCGTAAAGATCGGCAAGGGTTCGGTCGGGAAATGATTTGATGGGTTTCCGCTTCTTGATTGCCGCCATCAGGCGCAGGTAAATGGTTGGGTGCCAATTCGGGGCGGCATCCTGGAAGAACGCTGTCGAAGCCCTCTCCTGTTCCGGGAAGCTACCGTGCTTGAGGATCTCTCGTTCGAGCTGGACGCACCCGTTCAGCTCCGTCAGATCTACGAGTTCGGGGAGTTTCGCTTTATTCTGTCAAGGCCGCTCTAGGCCTTTTTTCTCTTGCCGCGAAGGACAGCATCGAAAAGGCTCCCTTTTCATTGCGGATGTAGCGGTGAACTTGCCTTTTTGCGTTCTCGGTGGTCTCTCGGCAAATATAAGGAAACAGACGACGGCAGTCCTCCAGTGAAAGTTGACGGACGGTTTCGATGGTTTCCAGCTCGTTTCGAAGGTGCGGGTGGGTATCGATAGAGGTTGTGATTTCGTTTTTTTCGATGACTTTGTTGTAAATCAATGCCCTGGCGGCCAGAAGATCTTCGGTCGGGTCGTGAAAATTCGGGTGGAAAATATAGAGCAGCGTCAACACATCGCCGGGGCCGTAAAGGTGCCTCCCGACGCCGACGTCTCTGACGACCGGCATCATCAAGAAACAGGGTTTCACGGAGATTTCGGGTTCCAGTTCAGCGCGCAACATCCGCCAGAGATAGACGTGGATCTGTCCTGCCTCCACATAGGAGGACTGAAACAAACGGACCTTTTCCGCGAGGGCTTTGGCCCGCATGCGGTCGCGAAGCACAAACCGTTTTGCGTCCAACCGTGCAAACTCCTTAACCGCCCGGACGGTTTTCACAAAGGAGCCCGAGGCTGCGGCCCGGTAAAACGCGAGCAGCCCCCCGGTGGCGTCCCGTTCGGCTGCGTAAACACGGAACTGATCGGTATCCGGGTTGAGTTCCGCCGGCGTGCCGCCCTCAGCGAAGAATTCATGGATTTCCAGCAAGTGCTTTAGAAACGGTTCCACAGCCAAAACGATCTTTCCCTGTGCCGCCATCTTGCGAAGCAGGAAACTCATTTGCCCGGTGAACTCCGGATATTCCGTATCGGCTGCCTCCACATAGGCATCAACAGAAAGGTCTCCGGTAAGCATCCGGTCCAGGTCATCCGAAGGCGGATCTTCCAGGAATACTGCATCGTGCCGGTTCATCACCGCCTCGGATGCCCGTAACGTTTCCGGACGATGATTGGCCAAAACAACGGTGACGGTTTTCTTTTTCATGTGCGAATACGAAACCCTCTCCTAAGGCCTAGGTTCACGTTTATGGACTGTGTCTTTACCCGGAGGCAAAACTTTTCCGCGTCATACCGCCGAACCAAACAACGTTCAGAGCGAATCATGGGTTCAGATGAATTTGACAAGGTCCATTAGGTCCGCCATGGTGTGGAAGGCCCTGAAGGCCTCGATAAAGTCATTGGCCGAAAAACGAACCGTTCGCCCGTTCACTCTTTCAACGCCCGGGATGTGCTCCGCCCGGTCTGCGGCGGAAGCGGTGGTAAAGCCGACTTGAAGATCAACCCTGCCCTCAAAGCGGAACGGACGCCAATCTCTTTTGCGGGACATGGCCTTTTTGGCCCCCTCGTAGATGAGGCTTCGACTCCGCTTCGGAGAAAGACACAGGGCGGCATAGGCGCCGATCCCCTTTTTTACCGCCACGGTCTCGATCCCATTCAGGAGCTTCTTGGCCTCCGCCACGGTATTTTCATCGCCGGTGACCAGTGCGACGGGGACGTTGTAGTGACCGGCCAAGGCGGCGCTGATGCCGATCTCCCCAATCGGAAGGTCGTTGACCCGCACCTCTGCAATGCGCCCCATAAAGATGTGGACGATGGTGCTGTCCGCGGTCCCGGCCATACCGTGGTAACCGACCAGGAAGGTTGCGTCGAAACCCGCTTTCACCCCTTCCATCATCGACAGGGGCCGGGGAGACCCCATGACGATAGAGATTCTCTCATCCAGATCTTCAGGGATCAAGTTGAGACCCACGTTGTGGGAATCAGCCACCACCACTTCGGTCGCGCCGCCGTCAAAGGCACCCCTCGCCGCTGCATTCACCTCCTCGGTCATCATCTTTCTGGCCCAGGCGAATTCTCTGCCCTCCGGTGAAGACTGCTCCTGGCGTACGATACACCCGATTCCTTCTATGTCTGCCGATATGTATACTTTCATAAGAAGCTCCTCTCCAGGGGAACCCCTTTGTGAGGCCCCGTATTTTTTTTAAATACTTCATAAGCAAACGGGCATTGCCCTGTCGATCAAAAACCTGCCGGTATTCTTGAACGTCGCCGGAAGGTTAACTCTGAGATTAAGCCTTCTCCAGGGGTTCGGATCTCCCGGATGGTTCAAGGAGCGCTACACCGGTGGCAGGCCACCCAATGACCCTCCGCCACCTCTATCAGGGCCGGCTCCACCCGGGTGCAAAGGCCTTGACTCTCCGCACACCGGGGATGAAACCGGCACCCTTTCGGGACGTTGACAGGGCTGGGCACATCTCCCTGGAGAACGCCGAGGCGGTGTCGTTTCTTCGGGTCCGGCTGGGGCAGCGCCTCCATGAGTGCCTTTGTATAGGGATGACGGAAGTTCTTGAACAACGTTTCCTTCAACGCCGTCTCCACGATTTTCCCCAGGTACATGACCGCAACGCGCCGGCTCACGTGCTTGATCACGCTCAAATCGTGGGAGATGAACAGATACGCGTACCCGTGCCGGCGTTGGAGATCCCCTATGAGGTTAAGAATCTGAGCCTGAACTGAAACGTCCAAGGCGGAAGTGGGCTCGTCGAAGACGATGAACTCCGGCCGCGTGATGAGAGCCCGTGCAATGCCGATACGCTGTCGCTGACCGCCGCTGAACTCATGGGGATAGCGGTAGACATGATCTTCCCTCAGGCCGACTTCCTTGAGCATGTCCTTGACCCGGGTTACCACTTCCGCGCCCTTTGCCAGGCGGTTTACCTCCAGGGGGGACCCCACGGTCTTCTTGATGAGCATTCTGGGATCCAGAGACGACTGAGGGTCCTGAAACACCACCTGCATGTTTCGTCTGACTCTCCGCAACGCGTCTCCCTTGAGGGTCGTGATATGTGTGCCCCGAAAAAATACCTGCCCCCGGTCCGGATCGAGGAGACCGAGGATCAGATACCCCACCGTGGATTTCCCGCATCCCGACTCTCCCACTAGGCCGAGCGTTTCACCCTTGTGGACCTTGAAGCTCACCCCATCCACCGCCTTCAGGTATCTCACCTTGCGACCCAGAAAACCTTGATGAATGGGAAAATACTTGAACAGGTCCCTGACCTCAATGACGGGTGTCGGCATCATGTTCCTCACCGGACTCTTTGTACA
Source organism: Desulfatiglandaceae bacterium (assembly GCA_046496815.1). Taxonomy (GTDB): domain Bacteria; phylum Desulfobacterota; class DSM-4660; order Desulfatiglandales; family Desulfatiglandaceae; genus JAWOGN01. The sequence continues at coordinate 4,585 of JAWOGN010000334.1, read as the reverse complement.
GATGGCAGGCGACCTGATGGCCCGGGGCCACTTCGACAAGCCGGGGGGGCACCCGGTCGCATGGATGCATCACCACCTCGCATCGTGGGTGAAACCGGCAGCCGTCCGGGGGCCGAATCAAACCCGGAACCACGCCGGGAATCACCGCCAGTATCTCCCGTTCCTCATCCACCCGGGGGATGGCCCTGATAAGCCCGCGGGTGTATGGGTGCCGCGGCTCTGAGAAGAGGTCCCACACAGATGCGACCTCCACGATCCTGCCCGCATACATCACGGCCACGCGATCACACAATTGCGCGATCACCCCCAAGTCATGGCTGATGAAAAGGACTGAAACGTCCTTTTTTCGGGTCAGCTCTTCCAAAATGCTGAGTACCTGCGCCTGGACCGTCACATCCAGGGCGGTCGTGGGTTCGTCCGCAATGAGGAGTTCGGGCCGGCAGGAAAGTTCCATGGCAATCATGGCCCGCTGGCGCATTCCTCCTGAAAGCTCATGGGGGTACTTGGACAGCACCGCATCCGGGTCGGGCATCTTCACCTGCCGTAACATGTCGATGCAAATTTCTCGTGCCGCCGCGCTTCCGACGCGCCGGTGGAGCATCACCACCTCCTGCATCTGGTTGCCCACCCTGAAGACCGGGTTTAGGGAACTCATGGGTTCCTGGAAGATCATGGAAATCTCATTGCCCCGGATATGACGAAGGCGCCGGCTGCTCATCTTTAGGAGGTTCTCGCCTTTGAAGAAGATCTCTCCCCTCCATATCTTCCCGGGTGGATCCGCAATGAGACGCAGAACAGACCTCGCAAGCACCGACTTTCCGCACCCGGTTTCCCCCACCAGGCCCAGGATTTCGCCCTTCAAGACGGCAAGGTTTACCTCCTCCAGGGCTCTGACAACCCCTTGGTAGGTAAAGAAACGCACCGAAAGATCCTTGATGTGGAGGAGTGTTTCGGCCATGGGTCACCGTCTGATTCTGGGGTCGAAGATGTCTCTCAGGGCATCCCCCAGAATGTTGAAACCGATAACGGTCACCAAAATGAAGAGGCCGGGAAATGTCGGGTACCACCACTGATCCATGAGGAATTTTCGGCCCACGCTGATCATGGCCCCCCACTCCGGGGTCGGGGGCTGTGCACCCAAGCCGATGAAGCTGAGAGATGCGGCGATCAATATGGTCTCCCCCAACAACAAGGTTGCCAGAATGATGACCGAGGAGAAGCAGTTCGGGATGATGTGATGGAAAATGATCCACAGGCTCCCGGCGCCCGAGGCCCGGGCTGCGGCAATGAACTGCTTTTCTTTGACGGCCAGGGCTTCACCCCTCACCATCCTTGCAAATTTGGGGATCATCACAAAGGCCACCGCCAGGATCGCGTTATTCAGGTTCGGCCCCAGCGCGGCGGCCAGCGCCATGGCCAGTACCAGGGGTGGGAACGACAGGATGACATCCATGATCCGCATGATGATATTATCCGCCTGTTTTCCCAGGTAACCGGCGACGGCACCGATGGCGGCTCCCAGGCTCCCTGCGATTGCGATGACGAGAACGCCGATACGGAGGGATATCCTGGCGCCGTGCATGACGCGGCTCAAAATGTCCCGTCCCATCTCATCGGTCCCGAAAATGTGAACCGGGGAAGGTGGGCTGAGCCGCTCCCTCAGGCTGATCTTAATCGGATCGTAGGGCGCGATGTAGGGCGCACCGACGGCGATGAAAACCATGGTGGCGATAATAACAAACCCCGCAACGGCCGACGGGTTTTTGCTGAGGAGCTTGATGGTAAACATCAATTCCCTGATCTGCCATTCGCGTTCTTTTCTGATACGTTTCAACACGGCTAATACCTTATCTGCGGGTCCAGAAACGCATAGAGCACGTCCACCAGCAGGTTGATCATGACATAGGTAAAGGATACCACCAGTGTGAAACCCATGATTGCCGGAAAATCCAAAAAATTGACCGAATCGACCACATACTTCCCCATTCCCGGCCAGTTGAAGATGGTCTCCGTCAGGATGGCACCCCCCAGCAGTTCTCCGATGGAAAGCCCTGTGATGGTTACGGTGGGGATCAAGGAGTTCTTGAGCGAGTGTTTCAGGATGATGACGGACTCGGCAAGCCCGTTGGCCCGCGCGGTGGTAATATAATCCTGCCCCATCACCGAAATCATGGAAGAGCGAACGATTCGGGTGATGATGGCAAGATAGACGTAGGAAAGGCAGAACGCCGGCAGAATCATGTGGAGGAAGGCATCGCCGAACTTATCCCAGCTGCCCTCCAGCAGGGTGTCGATAAGATAGAGCCCGGTGACGTGCAAGGGCGGGTCCGTCGCTACGGCGAGTCGTCCGGACCCGGGCAGCCATCCGAGGTTTCTGTAAAACAGGAGCAGGAGCATGAGACCGAGCCAGAAGACCGGCATCGAAACCCCGAAGACGGAGAAAACACGGGAGATGTGATCGACCGGGCGATTCCGCCGGACGGCTGATATGATCCCGAGAGGCAGACCCACGACAATGCACAGGACCATGCTCATGAGGGTCAATTCCAAGGTGGCGGGAAAGAAGTCTTTCAGGTCATCGAGCACTGGTCGCTGGTTTCGAATCGACATGCCCAGGTCACCCCTGAAAAGGCCTGTCAGAAAGTGAACATACTGTTCGGGGAGGGGCCGGTCCAACCCCAAAGACCGGCGGAGGTTCTCCACCGCTTCCCGGCTGGCCTTCTGGCCTGCCATCATTCGGGCCGGGTCTCCGGGAATGGCATGGGAGATCACAAAGACGAGGAGCGTCACGCCGATCAGGACGGGTATCAGGTAAACGAGCCGCTTCAGGATATAAGTGAGAATCCGCATGAGGGGGAGTCTGTCGTATGGGTGAGAATCCGCATGGAAGGTCGTTTGTCGCCAATCGGGAATTTCATGGAATTGAAAGGCGGCTTTCGCCACCCTTCAATTCCCGTGTTGCGGGCTTTCATCGACGCATGCGCCCTGATCACTCCTTGTAAATGGATTCGAAATTGTACATGGACTCCAACATGGGGTTGAACACATACCCTTTCACCCACGTCCGCATGGGCACAATGGTCTGGGTCTGGTAGAGGAAGATATAGGGAGCCTCTTCCATAATAATGTCTTGAGCCTTGTTGTACAGATCGGTTCGCTCCTTCTGATCGCTCAACGCGAGGGCCTTGCGGATCAGACCGTCCACTTCCTCGTTTTCGTAAAAGCTCCGATTCCCGGGAAGGCCCCCGTTCTTGGAATCGAACCAGAAATTCATAAACATGGAGGGGTCTGCATAGTCGGGACTCCAGGCCCCCAAACAGAGCTCAAAGTCCCCTCGGTCGATCTTGTCCCGAAGCGTCGGGTTGGCCATAAGTTCGATCTTGAGGGTGACCCCGATATCGGAGAAATTGCTCTGGAGGATCGTCGCGATCTGTTCCCAAGAGGGACGCCTCTCCGAATAAATGAGCTTGAGTTCCAGGCCTTTTGCATGCCCCGCTTCTTTGAGGAGGGCCTTTGCCTTTTCCACGTCTTTTTTGTACTGGAAGACCGATGGATTGTGTCCCCACATTCCCTTCGGCACCGGCCCCCGCATTTGTACACCGTTGCCCTGGAGCACATAGTCTATGATGCCGTTGTAATCCACCGCATAATTCAGGGCCTGGCGGACGAGCGGGTTGTTGAGCTTGTCGTTCCGGCAGTTGATATAGACATATTCCACCAACTGGGATGGATAGCGACGCACGGCCACGTCCGGATTTTTTTCCAGGGCCGGAATCTGGTCGATGAGGACCCCCTCGGCAATATCGATGTCCCCGCTTTCAAGCGCCATCCGCTGGTCCGAGGACTCCCGCATGAAACGAATGATGACCCGTTTCAGTTTCGGCTTGGCGCCCCAGTAGTCCGGTTTCGCCTCCATGACGCACCGTTCCCCCCGGGACCATTCCACAATCTTAAACGGACCGCTCCCGTCCGTGTTCTGAGCCATCCAGGCCTGGGCCAGATCTCCGTCCTTTTCATGCTTCATGATGTTGGGGTTGACGATACAGGCGGCATCGGTGGCCAGGGTTTGCAGGAATGGGCCAAAGGCGCTCTTGAGGGTTATTTTGGCGGTGTAGTCGTCTACCACGTCCACGGTTTTGATGGCGCCGATGTTATCCGCCGGCCCCTTTCCGATTTTCAAGACCCTTTCGAAGGAAAATTTCACGGCCTTGGCGTCCAGGGGCGTTCCGTCATCAAACGCGATCCCTTTTCGGATCTTGATGGTCCACACCATCCCGTCCGGTGACACGGACCAGGATTCGGCCGCCATGGGCTCCACCTCGGTAGACCCCTCTCCGTTGATTACCTTGTATTTCACGAGGCGGTCATAGGAAGGGTAGATCTGTCTCCAGTCGTAGTTGTCGCTGGAAACCGCAGGGTCCAAGAGGTGGATGTCCGAGGAGACGCCCACCACCAGAGTTTCCTTGTCTGCCGCACAGATTTGCCCGGCGGCCAGAAAGACCATCAGAAAAGACATCGCCAATACACAAAATACCTTTCGTTTCATCGCACGTTACCTCCTTTCAAATACCAGTGATGTGACAAA
>JAWOGN010000125.1:0-7585 GCA_046496815.1 Desulfatiglandaceae bacterium | reverse complement strand
GGCCAAGTCTGCGGCAAATCAGAGATTATTTCCTCCGGAACGGATATCTTCTCTACCTGATATGCACCCGCAAGAGATCCCCGCAGCCACTCGAAAGCCAGGTGTTTCGGGATTGCTGGAATAACAATATTTGCATCACTCAAACGACGGTAATTTTCGACCAAAAATCGAATTCCATCGCAGGGAACCTGCTCCACGCCTAGACCGTTTGTCTGAGACAGGCGTTTCGCATCGATATCGACAACGATAATCTGCGAACTGCCTTTTTCGCTGATAATCCGTGCCGCCCGGCTTCCAAAATGACCCGCCCCGATGACAAGAACCGCATCCTTGGTTATGGGCTTCGCTATAAAACTCGAATCGTGCCACTCCATGGCATTCCCGCGCCCATTCAGAGATTTGACATCCATTGATATGGACTACCGCGCTTTCTTTTGGAAGGCTGCAATCAGAACGCATCACAGCAAGTGGGATGTTTCAAATTGAATAGGTATGTCAGAGCAGCACATAAGCCGGGTTCTGTTTCCCGAAGCGGTCACCCACGTTCGGGACAATGACCATTCATCTAGCCTCGATGTTTCCATCGAGGTCACGCGACCTACCCGGGGACTCGGGCGGACCACCCTCGGGCGCCCCCCTATTTGGTCTTGCTCCAGGCGGGGTTTACCTAGCTCCATCCGTCACCGGATGGACTGGTGAGCTCTTACCTCACCCTTTCACCCTTACCCTGTCAGATGTCACGGACATCCAACGGGGCGGTTTCCTTTCTGTGGCACTTTCCTTCCCGTCGCCGGGACTGGGGGTTACCCAGCACCCTGTCCTGTGGAGCCCGGACTTTCCTCCCCCTTACCCAAAAGGCAAAGCAGCGGTCATTTGTTCTACTCTGACATACCCGGAACTCTTTTCTCCCGCCTATTGAAACCGTGCATCATCGCCCCAATAAATAATGCGATTGCAATTGGGGCAAGCCATCAAGGCATTCCCTCGAATGAGCTCATTAAACTTCTGCGGCGGAATGCCCATATGACAAGACTGACAAACCCCCTTTATGACCGGACTGATAGCAAGTCCGCCTTTTCGTTGTCTTAAGATATCATACCGCTTGAGAAGATCCGGGTCAATCGACTCACAAAATCGAGTCCGCTCGTTTTCAAGACTTTCAAGGGACTCGTCAAGTGCCTTAATTTCTTTCAAAACTTCGTCACGCTCCCTTTCAAAGCTCACTTCAAGTTCTTCCTTTTCCGCCTTGCCGGCAGCACATCGGCCTTCGAATGCTTCCAATTGCTCCATGATTTCGAGGATCTTATCCTCCGAAAGAGACTTGTCTTTTTCCAGCTCAGAGAGTTCCTTCAGGCCCGCTTTATACTCCTTATTCGATTTTATGTTATTCAGCTTGATTTTACTCTTTTCTATTCGACTCTCCAGATACTCGATGTCCTTTTCGGTCTGTCTTCTTTCACGCTGGTAAACCTCCGCCTGATGTAGTTCCCCATCCAACCGGGCTTGCCTTTCCTCAAGTGCCTCCCGAAGTCTTTTTATTTTGGCGGGGGCCTCCTCCTTTTTCTTCTGAATGAGACCTATCCGATTATCACAACCCTGGAGTCCAATCAAAAGTTTCATGCTTGCTTCCAATTTACTCACCTCAATTCGAGAAAACTGACTTTGTCAATATGTCTACCCATCTTGCATGGGATTGAGCGCATCCGCATCCACCAGAACCGTCAAATTCCATCCCCTTGACTTTATTGCATCTTTCAGAGGGTTCGCGAAGTGTCTAAAAGCCGAACTTTCCGTTAAAAAATGTCCACCGTCAATCAGGGCAATTCCCAAATGCTCCGCTTCAAGCGCGTGATGATGGCTGATATCCCCTGTCAGGAGAAGGTTTGCACCCTTCTGAAAGGCCACCGATACGGTTCCCCCACCGGACCCTCCGACGACGGCAAGGCGCCGAATCAGGGAATTTCCCCGGCCCACGATCTTCAGCGTTTTTGCACCCAAGATCTTCTTGATATGGCTTACCACACTCGACAGTGGAGCCGGTTGGGTCAAGTCTCCGACTCTGCCCAACCCCACGCCCACCTCCCCATTCACCTCCTTAAGCACACTCACCCGTTGAAGCCCCAGCATGTCAGCCAAAATATCGTTTATCCCGCCTTTCGCCATATCCAAGTTGGTATGGGCAGTGACGACGGAGATGCGACTGCTTGCTGCTTCGAAAACCAAATTACCGGGATACCTGTCAACCTCAAGCTTTGAAAACGGCCTGAAAATAAGCGGGTGGTGGGTAAGCAGAAGCTGAGAACCGCAATCTCTGGCCATGCTCAGAGACTTCAAGGTTGGATCAAGAGCCAAAAGAACTTTCCGAATCTCCTGATTGTATGAGCCGACCTGAAGTCCGGGGTTATCCCAAGGCTCAGCGAGGCGTGTCGGCGCAATTTCTTCCAAAAGCTCCAGAAATTCCCTCACTACGGGAAACATAACCTTCTCCCCGGTCACCTGCGAAAATCCGCCGCCGGCTCAAAAAATGTTAGCGACCGGCTATAGCCTCCATTGCGTGACGTCTGTGGTGTGCGCAGCAACACCGCGTGCCCTCAGTCAAAACTCGAAGGGCGCACTTTCTGAAAGTGCGCCCTTCTGTTACGTAAAAGTCGGGTTCTGAGAAACGCCATCAATACCATTCTTTAAAATCGTGTTGTAATATGATCGTGGTGGTGGGCCCACCTGGATTCGAACCAGGGACCTACCGGTTATGAGCCGGTGGCTCTTCCAGCTGAGCTATAGGCCCGACCGCATTAATCCATGAGTAACGAAAATGCGCGTTTGACAACGAATTGTCAAGAAAAATTCCCCTTCTTCGCTCAAAGCTCTTTGCCTTCTACAAAGCTTTTCAAACGTTTGCTCCTGCTGGGATGCCTCAACTTCCTGAGAGCCTTCGCCTCGATTTGCCGAATGCGTTCACGGGTCACACTAAAATCACGTCCCACTTCTTCCAAAGTATGATCCGCTTTCTCGCCGATGCCGAATCTCATTCTGAGAACTTTTTCCTCTCTGGGTGTCAGCGTCCTGAGCACTCTCCTCGTTTGTTCCGCCAGCCCGTAGTTAACAACGGCATCGCCGGGAGAAAGGATTTTTTTGTCCTCTATAAAATCTCCGAGATGGCTATCCTCCTCCTCCCCGATGGGAGTTTCAAGAGAAATGGGTTCCTTAGCGATCTTTAGTACCTTCCTCACTTTCTCCAGAGGAAATTCCATCTTTTCAGCGATTTCTTCAGGGGTCGGCTCGCGGCCATGCTCCTGAACAAGGTAACGAGAAGTACGAATCAGCTTGTTTATCGTTTCAATCATATGAACGGGAATCCGAATGGTTCGAGCCTGGTCGGCAATCGCCCGCGTGATCGCCTGTCTGATCCACCAGGTTGCATACGTACTGAATTTGTAGCCGCGCTGGTACTCAAACTTGTCTACGGCTTTCATCAGCCCGATGTTGCCTTCCTGAATGAGGTCAAGAAACTGAAGGCCTCGATTCGTATATTTCTTCGCGATACTAACGACCAACCTGAGATTGGCCTCTATGAGTTCGGATTTTGCCCGCTCAGCCTTTTCGAGGCTTTCTCGCACCCGCTTCAATTTCGCCTTCAATTGACGGGGGGTCATATTGGTGCGTTCTCTGACTTGTTTGATAACATTTTGGGCGTTTTCCGCTTTGGCTTTCATGGCCATAACTTCGCCTTTCGGCAAACCTATCGGCAGGACAACTTCCTCATCATTGGCAGACTGCGGCATCTTTGACAGGCACTTGTTTAAATATGAAATTGACTTCCCTCCGGCCTGCAAAACACACTCAGCCAGGTGTTTCTCTGACGCTTCGATTTCTTCGATCAGGTCCGTAAATCGGGCAACCATCTGCTCGAGTTGTCCCTTTTCCAAACTAAAGGAGTTCACCAGCGCCATAATTTTCTCATGGTTCTTCTTTATCTCTGATACAAGCTTTTTCTTTCTGTTATCCGTACAGCACCCATCCAGAATCTCACGCCTTTTGCGACGGATATCTTCATATTGGCACTGGATTTCATCGATCAGTTTTCCGAGAGATTCCTTTCTCTCTCCCAATTGCATATAATTGCTCTCTTCATCCTCCAGATCGTTGATCACATCTTTCAATTTGATGTGATTCTCCTTCAATTGGTTTCCCAGGTCTATGATATGTTCGACGCCGATGCAGCAGTCCAAAAGTGCATTGAGCGTATTCCTCTCTCCGGTCTCGATTCTTTTGGCGATCTCCACTTCACCTTCTCTGGTGAGAAGCGAAACAGAGCCCATTTCCTTCAAGTACATTTTCACAGGGTCGGATACGCGGGACGGTGCCTCGGCAATCTCAAGACGCTGATTATCTTTTCCATCCGCCTTTTCCTGCTGTTTCTTCGCGCGCTTGGCCTTCTCGATTTCACCTTTGGACGCCTCATCGATAACCATAATATCCAACTCTTCAAACATCATCATCAGGTCATCGATTTGTTCCTCAGAAGAGACAATCTCATCGGACAAGTCGTCGTTCAACTCTTCATAGGTAATATATCCCTTATCTTTACCAATATCGATCAACCGCTTCAAATTGACCATGTCGGTGTTTTTGCTCATTAAGATGCTTCCTCCTGAAGGCTATTAAATTCGGATGGATCTTTCGTCCAACACCCGCGCATCGTTTTTTGCTTCAACCAAGGATTGATTCCCGGCTGCCTAAATTTCGATCCCAAGACTCCCTCGGCCTTTCAATCTCTTCAATTCTAAAAGCTTGTTCTGGGCCTCGACATCCCCTTTAACTTTTCGAAAAGACGCCGAAATGCTCAGCCGGCGAACCTTTTCCTCGATCTCCGTCACCGCCTGTTCCACCTCCTGGTCCGAGAAGTGTGAATCCTCAAACATTACCTCCCGAAGCTGATTCCGGGCCGGCTCATTCTCGAGGCTTTCCATTAAATCGTCCACAGAACACGCACCTTCCCTGTAATACGTATCGAAAAGCGTTCCGACGATCTCCAAAATCACAGCGTCTGAGAGAAGGCTTTCCCATTCGTAGTTCACAAGCCTTGAAAGGATTTCGGGGTGGTGAACCAGCAGATTGAGCAAATGCAACTCGTTAAACCGCTTTTCAACCTTTGAGGCGGTCATACGGTTCTTTAAATTCCTGCTAAAGGTCTTTCGCTCCCGCTGCTTGATAGACTTTGAAAGTTCAGACCACACCACATGTTCCTTGATCCCGATACGTTCCGACAGACGCCGAACATACAACGCGCGCTGGGTGCTGCTTTGCAGTTCAAACAACACCGGATACATGTCTTTGAGAAGACCAATCTTTTCTTCCAAATCCGACCCACTTTCGGCCAATTTTTGCTCCAAATAAAAATCGAGCATGGGCGGCGCTTGACGCAACATATCCAAAAACGCGCCGGCCCCATTCGCGTTTACGAAACTGTCGGGATCGTGAGGAGCCGGCAAAACGACAGCTTTGGCGGAGACACCCTCATTCGAAAAGATCGGCAGGCTTCTCAAAGTAGCGGCTTTTCCTGCTTCATCAGAGTCGAAAACAATCACAGTTTCCTTTGCATACCCTTTCAGTTTTCGTACATGTCCGGCGGTCAAGGCCGTACCGAGTGTGGCGACGACCTCTTTTATTCCGTGCATTCTTAATGCCAACCAATCCATGTACCCCTCTACAATGATTGCCCTGCCCTGTTTCCGGATCTCCGTGTTGGACACATGCAACCCGTAAAGGAACTCCCCCTTGTGAAATATGGGGGATTCAGGGGTATTCAGATACTTGGGGAGTGAATCATCCAGCACCCTGCCGCCGAAACCAACGATTTGTTGCCGTAGATCAAAAATTGGAAATATAACACGATTTCGGAACCGATCATAATAGCCGCCGCTTTTATTGGGAATAATCACACCCGCCTGAACGGCCATTTCCAGTTCCAGCTTTTGATCCTTCAGTATTCGAACCAGACCGTCCCATTCATTCGGCGCGTAACCCAGCCGCAACTCACCGATAATTTCGTCTGAAATCGACCGGCGAGTCAGGTATTTTCTACCGGATCTGCCGTGAGTTGGGTGGGTCAATGCCCTTTGAAAGTAGGCTGTTGCCGTCTCATTGATTTTAAATAAGGCTCGCTTCTGAGCCGCCTTCCGTTTTTCCTGAGGCGCGTCGAAGCCTTCAGAGAGCGTGATTTGATATTTTTCCGCCAGATCCCTTATGGCTTCCGGAAATGTGGTACTGTGATATTCCATCCAAAAGGAAAAGATATCCCCCCCCTTCTTGCATCCAAAGCAGTGGAACGTCTGTCTTTCCGGGTTCACCGAAAAAGAAGGCGCCTTTTCGGCATGAAACGGGCAAAGTCCTACATAGTTTCGTCCCGCTTTCCTAAGCTGGACATATAGGCCCACCAGTTCCACAATGTCTGCGGTTCTTTTGATCTCCTCCTTAGCCGATTCTTGATAAGCCATGATGATTTGTGTGACGCTTTAGGCCTTCGATCCTCCAAAATCGGCACTTGCATCTCTTTGATGCTTGAGAGTTCTTCAAGCAACCGTCTCGAAACAAGTGCAGCATTCCGGCCCGGAAAATGTTAATTTCTCGGCCGATTGGTTCTCATCTCAATAAGTCACGGTGAGGCCCCTGGAATCAGGCGCCTGTTCCGTAAACCGATCCGGGATTCGCCGGAAGAACCATTGAGGGCAAACGCACGTCATCCGGATCCCGCACCAATTGGGGGATAAACTGAAGCGAAAATCCAGACAATGAAATACTCCGTGTGGTGCCGGCATTTTTCTTAAATTATCACAAAAAATAAATTAAACATTTTTTCAGAAGGTACCACCCAAAAATTCTCGCATGGAAATTCTGTTATTTCGAATCCTGTTTCATAGAGTCTTTGGAAATAAACGCAACGTCGTTACGTATTCAGTTTTTTGTTGGGATGCCGCAGGGGCTTCGGAAACAGACAAAAGCCGACTTGGACCTGGAACCGGTGACTTCCTCGGATACGAGGTTGACTTGAAACAACATCATCTGGGTGAGATCTGACAATAACACGACCTTTTTCGTTTAAAAATAAGCCCTATCTCAGAAGCAGGTCTTAGCTCGTTGTCAATAAACCTTGACTCATTCGATGGTTTTAGTAATATATAAACGGATTTGCCCCCCGGACAGTTTGCATAAAGCGTAACAAAACGGCCAGCCTGACAGGAGCCCAATTTTGCATAACATCTGCCTACATGTTTTTAGGCAGGCGCTAAAAATCCAAAAAAAACGCTTACCCGAGAAGTCTTCTGGCGATCTCGTTTACAGCGCCACCTTCCGCTTCTCCTGCCATTCTCGCCATTGCCGATTTCATGACCTTTCCCAAGTCCTTCGGGCCACTCGCCGAGAGGTCTGAAATGATTTCTCGCAGGATCTCTTCAATCTCCTCTGAGGACAATTGCCGGGGCAAATATTCATACAAGATGTTGATCTCTTCCGTTTCCTTGAGAGCCAGATCCTCACGGTTTCCCCGTCTGAACTCCTCAATCGCCTCTTTGCTCTTCCTCACCGA
>JAWOGN010000102.1:0-3449 GCA_046496815.1 Desulfatiglandaceae bacterium | reverse complement strand
AAGTCGTGGACACAAATAAATTATGGATTTTGAAATTGAATTGCTCCGGTCAATGGTGAAAGCGCTTCCTGACCCGGTTTTTGTAATCACCGAAGGTGGGTATTATCTCGAAATAGCCGGAGGCAGGGATCCTTCCTATTACCATGACGGATCATATCTGAAAGGTATGTCACTACATGAAGTGCTGCCAGAGGGTAAGGCTGACTGGTTCTTGTGGCAAGTCAAGGAGACATTGAAGCAGGGGGGACTGCGAACGGTCAAGTATTCTCTTGCCGGCAATGAAGTTAGAGGGCTGGATACATCGCAGGGGCCGGATGGTGATATTCGTTTTGAGGGTCGAGTTCAACCATTGCCGTTAACCCTTTGGGGGGAACGCGCAGTGGTCTGGGCTGCACGTAATATCACCCATCAGTACGAACTTGAGATGAAACTTCAGCAGCTAAGTGAAACCGACTCTTTAACAGGAATTTTTAATCGGCGCAAATTCCTGGAGCAGCTTGATAAGTGTTTTCAGAAATACAAGCGGTATAACCGGCCTACAGCACTGGTGATATTTGATATTGATTATTTCAAACAGATTAATGATGATTTCGGGCATAGCGTGGGGGATGACGTGCTCTGCCGGCTCACCAGAGATTGTGCCTCACAGCTCCGCGAGGTCGATTCTCTTTACAGGATAGGTGGTGAGGAATTTGCCGTAATTCTTCCAGAAACGGATGCCAATGATGGCTGCAGACAAGCAGAGCGGATGCGTCAGGTATCAGAGCAACTGAAAGTTGACCCTGGACGAGCAGCGGGAAAGGTTTCCATAAGTTCGGGTGTAAGCGAACTCATCGATATGGATGTCAGCATAGAAGATGTGATGAGGCGAGCAGATGCCGCCCTCTATGAGGCCAAGGGGCAGGGCCGGAATCGTGTGGTGGTTTCTTGCCAGCAGCCGAATCAGCCCTTTGGCTTTTATTAGCGGCGCAAGAGCAGTTGAGAAAAAGCCGCCACAGGAGCAGGTAGTTTTGCCGGTGGCAAAATAGGAATGTATAACTAACTTAAATTATTGGTGACCCCAAGGGTCACCTTCGCTTTGTTTCACTTAGTTGCCTTCTGTATTAAACTTCCTCATATTCGGGGACTTTCGCAAATTTGGTTGTAAAATATTTGTTTCAGGTTGTTGCGATTTGATTTTCTTAATGGTATTTCTAATGGTTTCATGGATGGTATCACCAACCCTTTTTTGATGGAGGCTGTTATGCCTAAAAAGGCCAAGGAATTATCAGCAGTTGAGGTCAAACGAATTGAAAAGCCTGGGCGGCATGCAGTGGGTGTTATATCTGGCCTTCTACTGGTTGTCAAAGAAACCGGGGCAAAGGTTTGGATACTTAGAACTGTAGCAGGAAATAAAAGACGTAATATAGGTTTGGGAGGATACCCCGAAGTTTCGCTTGCAGAAGCCCGTGATAAGGCCAGGGAGATCAAGCGACAGATTCAGCTGGGAATTGACCCCGTTGCGGAAAGACAGGCCCGCCGGAGAGCCCTTATTCAAGAACAATCCAAGAAAATGACATTCTCGGAAGCCACCCGGCTTTGCTATGAAAAGAAGAAACTTGAATACAAGAAAGAAAAGTATGCCAAAGCTTGGATTTCCTCAGTGAATCGATACGCCATTCCAATTATAGGCGATATGGCGGTTGATGAAATTGAACTGCCTCATATTTTAAAGGTCCTGGAACCTATCTGGCAAACAAAAACCGAAACCGCGAACCGTTTGCGCCAACGCTTGGAACATGTTTTAAATTGGTCCACCGTGTCTGGTTACCGCACCGGCGAAAACCCTGCCCGCTGGAAAGGCCACCTCGATGCGGTTTTGCCCGAGCCTTCAAAGGTTCATCAGGAAACTCATTTGCCAGCGCTTCCCCGGGCCGAGGTAGGAGGTTTTCTGAGGGATTTAAGGATGCGCGAAGGCATGGCAGCTCGCGCGCTTGAGTTTTTAGTTTTTACGGTAGCTCGTTCAGAGGAGATACGGCTTGCCACTTGGGATGAGGTGGATCTGAAGAAAAGAACATGGACAGTCCCAAAGGAGCGGGCAAAAATGGAGAGAGAGCATGTAGTCCCACTGAGTGAAGATGCAGAGAGGATTCTTTGTGCCCTGCCCCGGCTTGAAGGCTCACCTTATATTTTCCCCGCACCCAGAGGTGGCTCGTTGTCGGACATGACTCTTCCCAAAAAAATAAAAGACATGCATAAAGCCGCTGTTAAAAATGGAGGCAATGGGTATATAGATCCAAAGCAGGGCAGGGTGGCCGTACCTCATGGCTTCCGCAGCACTTTTCGGGACTGGGGGGCCGAGAAAACTGATTTTCCTCCTGAAGTCCTTGAAATGGCTCTGGGCCATGCTATAGGAAATAAGGTTGAGGCTGCATACAGGCGAGGGGACCTTTTTGAGAAAAGAAGAAAGCTGATGGAGGCTTGGGCTACGTTCTGTAATCAGGTTAGCACGGAAAGCACATCTAATGTAAAATCTATAAGAAGAGTAAAAGGATAGTCTCTTTGACGGAAAGGGAGCTAAGCCACATTAGGTCTTATTTTCAGTCCCCGTCTTGTCATGGTGATAGGGCAACCCTAAATTAACCAACCACACCAGTGGTTTTCTGTATAAATTGTCGAGGTCCATGACCGACACATCCTCTTCTTGGGAAGTCCGACCAGGACTGCGAGTCCTTTCGTGTCTAAGAAGGACTCGCAAAGTGGAGGCCAAGTCCCAGATTTGATTGGAGCCAAGCCAGAAGATTTCCCAGCCTTTCGCTTCAGATTCTGCACCGCAATATACCGATCCATGAATCCTTCCTTGCCGTGTGCCTTTTAAGCGGATAACTAATCAAAGATTTTCAAGATTGCGCAATATCATAATTACCTTTCCGACAACGAGTTTTTTCCAGCCGGCACCGGTAATTTCCGGTAAATATTCGGGATTTTGGCTTATCAAAGCAATATACTCATCTTTCTGCGGATTCAATTTGTTTATCCTGCACGCTCTGATGACAAATTTTTGAAGAACCATGTGTTTTACGAGGAAAGTCCTGTTGTCAGAAAATTTTTTGTTATTGAGATCAATGATTGCGATTGTCCCTTTCGGGATGCTGGGCCACATGGAGTCATCTTGAGCCCGAAGGGCTATAAGACGATGATTGATTTTGTCATATATTTCCGACACGGCAAGATTGATATTCGAAGTCGGCTCTGCCGATACATCATCAGATTCGTAAAGGGGGATAGGCTTGCAGTCTACCGGATGGGTTTTTTGAGACTTGAAAATTTCCTCAATGCTATGCTGGTAAAAACCCGCCCCGGGCTCTCTTTTGTGTCTATTCTCAACTATAAAACGTCCAATCTCCAAACACTCCTCATAGCGTCGGTCCACTGCTTCGGCGATTCTTGCCCTTGAATCTTCTCCAAGG
>JAWOGN010000055.1:0-9061 GCA_046496815.1 Desulfatiglandaceae bacterium | reverse complement strand
CTGGTTGTATTTTCCGGCTTGACAATGTTCTCACCGGGTTCGGTACTTGCGGCAATTCGTGATTGCACAACACCGGAAAGATCTCTTTCGCTCTATAATCCCAATACAAGAGAGTCCCTTGATACGGTCTACTGGGTCAACGGCGAGTATGTACCGAAAGCGCTGGCCGACATAGACCACATTATGCGGGATCGCCGGACCGGTAAAATCAAGCCGATCGACCCTCGTCTTCTCGATTTGCTCTGTGGGATACGCACCGAACTGAATACCCAAAGGCCGTTTCACGTCATTTCCGGGTATCGCACCCCTGAGACCAATGCCCTTTTACGCAGGGCCGGAAAGGGCGCGGCCAGCAACAGCTTTCACCTGCATGGCAAAGCGGTGGACATTCGTCTATCCGGGTGGCGCCTTTCCGCGGTGCGGCGAGCAGCCTACAAACTCAAAAGGGGAGGAGTCGGGTATTATCCGTGTTCCAAGTTCGTCCATGTCGATGTCGGACCGGTCCGATACTGGTCAGGTTCCTGACAAAGAAATAACTCTGCTGTCCGCTTAAGATTTTCAGGATGCACCTTGTCCGGACGCATAGAATTGAAGTTACTCGATAGCTAACGGGACATTCGGGACACTACTTCAGTCCAAACCGTTCGATCTTGTTGTATAACGCGCGACGGCTGATACCCAGCAGGGTTGAAGTCCGCCGCCGATTATTCTCCGTGTATGCCAGCGTACGCTTGACCAGTTCCCTTTCCATGTCTGCCAAAGAGGTCCCAACAGGGATATGGATCATCGGTCTCACGGGTCTCCTGGAACGTAATCCCTGGGGGAGATGTCTCACCCCGATCTCTTTTCCCTCACACACCACGACTGCGCGCATAAGTACATTTTTCAGCTCGCGAACATTACCGGGCCACTCGTATGCATTGAACAATGACATGCATTCCGGCGCAACGTTCAGGATATCTTTTTTGTAGGCCTTATTATAAGCCCCCACGAAATGGTTTACCAGCAAGGGCAGATCCCCTGGGCGGTTCCGCAAGGGCGGCATGTGAATACGAAGCACGTCTAATCGAAACATTAAGTCTTCGCGAAATACCCCGCTGTCCACCGACTCTCGAAGGTCCTCGTTGGTCGCAGATATAACTCTGACATCGACTTTGATCTTGCGTTTCCCCCCCAGCCGATACAATTCCTTGGTTTCCAGCAGCCGAAGCAGAATTACCTGGACCTTTTCATCGATGGCCAAAATCTCATCCAAAAACACCGTACCGTCCTTTGCCCTTTCAAAGCTCCCCACATACTTTGTTGTTGAACCGGTGAAGGCGCCTTTTTCATACCCAAAGAGCTCGCCGGCCACCAGGCCTTCCGGCAAGGCCCCCAGATTTACCGGTAAAAAAGGGTGTGCGGTTCGCTCACTCAATTGATGAATGGCATTGGCGGCAAGATCCTTGCCTGTCCCTGTTTCACCGGTCAGAAGTACAGGAATATCGGTCGTAGCCGCCTGCCGGATTTGCCTGTAAACAGACCGCATCGCTTCAGATCCACCGACCATTTGCTCTAATTTGTTTTCCGCCTTTTCTTCCTTGAGCAGCAGATTGGTCCCGTATTGCGGCCGGTTTTCAACGGCATTTTCGATAAGCATTCGAAGCTCTTCATCTCCGATCGGCAGCTTGGCGTATGGATAGCTCCCAGCTCGAATCGCACCCATGGCCAGCTTAAATTCCCCGGGGTTTACCAAGAGGACGATCTGAGTAACGGTACAGTTTTCCGAGATTATCTCGAGAAGCTCTCGGCTCGTTATGTTCCCAGCCCGACCGGCGCTGCTCGAAAAGATCAGAACGTCGAAAGTCTTCTCTTCAAACCTATCAACCACTCGGTCAAGCCGTTTCTCAAGGACGATTTCCACCTTCTCTTTGTGAAAAATTTTCTTGATCTGGTCATAAACGGCGTCGCTGCGGTCCACGCAGAGGATCGTCTTTACCTTGGCTTTGTGCGTCATTTCCGTCCTGGCGTCTGCTTTGTTGCGGCTTGTGAATAAACGTTTTCTTAGCGGGATTGAGTGTTTAAAAAATATCACGGAAGGTGATTTGTGTCAAATATTTTGTAACTTTTCTTTACATATATTTTGTGCTTGATGAAAGCGGCAAATCCCATTGTTTTTCCTGTGACCACTTGAAAAAATGAGAAAAATATGAACCAGTATTTTTATTTCCACCCATTTATGTCTTCTGAATTTTGCATTTACTACACACAAGTTTTCTAAATATTGTAAATATTATGCACATACTGATGGAAATCCCTACGCATGGATTTTTTTGGGTTTTGAGTTAAATGTTTTTTGCTTCGTTATATCGGAAAGTTATCAAGAGGCCGTATGGTGTGGAACGTTTGTTGCTATACGTATCAATTTTAAAACTTATAGGAGGGCAACATGCAACTACACGATTGTTTGATCAGCTTCCCAAAAAATGCAGACAGCCTTGACCAGGACGAAGAATGGATTTTGCTGACATCTGAAGACCAACAGAAGAAGATCAGACTTCATGATTACGGCGAGCTGTACAGTATTCCGGGGCTTTACGAAGAAGTCGTCTACACACGACTCAAATGCGATTCACCCCGCGTAATTTCCTCAATGCTTAAAAAAGAAGTGGAAACGGGGGATCCGGAGGCCCTCCGAGTGCTGGACTTCGGTGCCGGAAACGGTATGGTGGGAGAATGTCTGGAGCAAAAAATCGGCTGTGACGCCCTTGTGGGCGTTGACATCATTCCAGAGGCCGTTTCTGCGACCTCCCGAGATCGCCCGGGCCTTTATGACGACTATTACATGATGGACCTTTGTGATATCGGGAAAGATGAAGCGGATGCGTTGACGAAATGGAAATTCAATACCCTGGTTACCATTGCGGCATTGGGATATGGCGACATTCCAAGCCGTGCCTTTGTGAATGCATTCAACCTATTAGAGGATGGTGCCTGGATCGCATTCAACATTAAGGACCGCTTCTTGACGGAAGAGGACGGCTCAGGTTTCAAACAAACACTGGATACCATGTTCGACCGTTGTCTGCAGATTTTACAATCCGAACGGTACTGTCATCGGTTGTCCATGGCGGGAGACCCTCTGCACTATGTGGCCATCGTTGGGAGAAAAATCAGTGACGTGGAGGTGAGTAGTTCCTCCCCTGCGCAATGAGCTCATTCCGAGCCCAACATGGCTTCAAAGTATTCACCGACTTGGTTGGAAACTGTTATTTTCTATCGCTTTCGGCATTAGATTTCTACTGCCACGGAGGACAGGATTCATGACATTTGAAAAGATAGACACTTTCAAACCTCGACTTCAGGTTTTAAACCCGGAGCAAATGTGGTCTATTCATGGTGCGGCTCTTGAAATTCTTAAAAACACAGGGTTTCAAATGGAGCACAGCGCCGCTAGAGATATGCTGTTGGAGGCTGGATGCAGCCTGTCCCGGAATGGACGAGTCCGATTGCCTGCGCGTCTGGTCGAGGACGCGTTGAACTCAGCCCCCAAGCACATTCAGCTCTATGACCAAAAAGGCAATCGTGCAATGGAATTGGTGGGCGAGAATTCATTCTATGGCACGGGTTCAGACACCATATTCACCATTGACTTGAAAACAGGTCAGCGCCGCCGGACTGTTTTGGATGACAGCGGACGTTTTGCCAGGTTGGTCGATGGACTTGAGAACATGGACTTTGCGATGTCCATGGGCAACCCAAAGGATGTCCCGATTACGGATATCTATGTTTATGTCTTCGTCGAGATGGTTAGAAACACGAATAAACCGATTATTTTTATCGCAGACAGTGGTGCGGATATATCGAAGATCTACGAAATCGCTTGTGTCGTTGCAGGCGGAGAAAAAGCACTGAGAGAAAAACCGTTTATTCTCAATTATTCTGAAGCAATCAGTCCCTTACTTTTCCCTGAAAATGTCATGGAAAAACTCATCTACTGCGCGGAGAAGAAAATCCCCGTGTGTCTTCCATCCGGCTGCAACGCCGGGGGTGGGGCGCCCGTGACCCTTGCAGGGGCTCTGGCTGTGGGAATTGCGGAGAATTTGGTTGGACTTGTGGTCCACCAGTTGGCCGGCAAAGGTTCCCCGTTTCTTTTTGCGCCGAATGTGAGCGTTCTGGATATGCGGTCCGCGGTGGTTTCATATGGGTGCCCCGAATGGAGCCTGACGCAGGCGGCACTGGCTGAAATGCGAGATGAAATCTACGGCATTCCCATATGGGCATTTGCAGGGGCATCGGATTCTAAAGTGATGGACGCCCAGGCGGGAGCAGAGGCCATGTTTTCCATCCTCACTGCGATGCAGTCCCGCTGCAATGTGATTCATGACGTCGGCTATCTGGAATCCGGCTCGACCTCCTCTCTTGAAATGCTGACCATGGCCGATGAACTTGTAGCCATGAGTCGTTTTTTCACGGGGGGAATTCCGGTCAACAAGGATACGCTTGCACTGGATGTCATCGGAAAGGTCTCGGAAGGCGATCAGAATTCTCTCTTCCTGAAAGAAGACCACACGTTCAAGAATTTCAGGAAGGCGCAATTTCTCTCCAGGCTCCTGGATCGTTCACAGTATGAAGTCTGGGAAGAATCGGGATCCCAGGAACTCTATCATCGCTGTAACGCGAAAGCGAGGCAGATCCTTTCCAGACATCGAGCGGAGCCCAAGGCGGAACATATTCTGGGAGAGATCGAGCAAATCATTGAACCTCAGAAAAGAGCGCTGGCCAATTGAGATCTCAAGAATAAACCAAGGGTGATGCGGGCAGGCTTATGCTTTCTTTTCGATGCGCATTTTCCATCAGGCGATGGCCCGGACGGCCTTTCCTAACAATCTCCAGGAATACCGCACTTTAGCACTTTGAAAACCCCCGGTGGCGAAATTGCCGTCCGGGGCACCCCCCCATTTTTCTTTGACGGACATGAGCGATACCTCTTATAATCGACTTCATTATTTAGATTCGAGGAGCTGTATTCATGTCTACGCCTATCAAAAACATCGCGTGCGTCGGTTCGGGACTGATCGGCCAGGGCTGGGCCACACTTTTTTCAGCCGGCGGCTATGAGGTGACCCTTCACGATGCAAGTGCCGATCGACTCGAAAACGCTGTCAAGCAGGTGCAGTCAAATCTGCAATTTCTTGAAAACAACGGTCTGCTGAAAGAAGAATGGGCGGCGTGCTCGTTGCGCCTCCACGTCGCCCCGGATCTGTCCCGCGCCGTTGAAGCGGCCGACTACGTGCAGGAATCCGTCCCCGACAATTACCCGGCCAAAAAAAAGGTGTTTGCAGAAATGGACGCCGATGCGCCGATCGACGCCATACTGGCCAGCAGCAGTTCCGGACTGCTGATGAGCGAGATTCAAAAAGTCGTCACCCGGCCGCAGCGCTGTGTGTTGGTGCACCCTTTCCTACCCGTGCATCTCATCCCTTTGGTGGAGATCGTGGGCGGGGAGCAAACCGCTCCGGAGACGGTTCAGGCAGCCTGCGCGTTTATGGAAAAAGTCGGCAAGACTCCGGTGTCTCTCAAAAAAGAAGTTTCAGGGTACATCGTAAACCGGCTTCAGGCCGCTCTGTTTCGCGAAGCGGTTGATCTGGTGGCCGGCGGCGTTGCCAGCGCGGAAGACGTCGACCTCGCCTTCTGTAACGGCATGGGAATTCGGGACCCCTTTATCGGGCCGCTACTGAGGGCCTGCCTGGCAGGAGACGGCATCGAGAATTTTGTGAGAGAATATTCGGGTTCCTATCACGAGAGATGGAAGTCCATGGCAACGTGGGATACGTTTTCACCTTCTGTACGCGACACGCTCGTCAACAGTGTCAATGCCATGCCGGTCGTATGTGAAAATCCCATGAAAAATATCAAAGACTGGCGTGATCGGATGCTGATTGAAATGCTGAAGCTGGAGCGAAAGTGCTGTTCATGAATCCATTTCACCGGCTGGATGACCTATCATAGCCTACACGACATCAGGGTTTGCCTCCTTCTGAGCGAGGTGACACCCATTATGGGAATATACTGAATTGGGGCATCCGTGTGGATGCATGCTTCGCAAGGATTGGGCCTGAAGCACCGTCTCCGATCGGCTGAATCACGAATTTTTGTCTTGAGTAACGCGACCGATCCCGTTATAAGGTCAGAAAGGGTATCGTGGGAGATCCGGCCCCCTGAGATTTAATTGTGCCCGTTCTCCCGGCCGGTTGAAATAGGAAATACTTTTCTATTGAAAGGAGGATAACATCATGAAGAAAACGAACCTGTTAACCGTAGTAGCCCTGGCGGTATGTTTTGTCATGCCGATGTCCCAGGCGATGGCCGAGCAAAAGTTCCTGCGTATGGCATCGGGCCCGGAAGGAGGGTCCTGGTATCCATTGGGATCCGCTATGATGAGCATCCTGGAACGGGAACTGGGTATCAGTACCTCGAACGGACCCGGAGGCGGCGTCGGCAACGTCAAGGTTGTCCATGGAGGCCGGGCCGACCTGGGATGGTGTTATACCCACACCACTTACAATGGATATCATGGGTTGAGCGAGTTCGAAGGCAAAAAATTCGACAATGTCCGCCACCTGATGTCCTTGTACCCCGGGGTCTTCCAGACGGTGGTTCCGGCCAAGAGCAAGATCACGTCTTATGCGGATCTGAAAGACAAACGAATTGTTCCCGGAAAAGTCGGGTTTACCGGTACCGCGATCGCCGAATTGATTCTGAAGGCCTATGGACTCACGTTCGACAGCATCAGGAAAAACGGAGGTACGGTCAGTTTCGTTGGATACGCCGATTCCGCCGCCCTGATGAAAGACGGGCATTCGGACGCCTACATGGCTGTGACATCTTGCCCCCAGGCCACGATCATCGATCTCGAATTCCGGCCCGGCGTTCGTTTCCTCGGTGTTCCACCGGAGTATCAGAAAAAAGTGCAGGAACTCGAACCCGGCCTGACTCCGATTATGATCCCCAAAAGTGCTTATAAGAGTTTGGATGCGGATGTCCCCACTATGGGCACCGTTACCAACATCATCATCAGCAAGAATGTATCCGATGATCTGGCTTACAAAATCGTAAAAACCCTCTATGCGAGCTGGGATGAACTCAAACAGGTAAAAAAGCAGGCCATAGAAGATTCCGACCCCATGAAACCGGTTCTGGGAAACAACATCCCGGTTCACCCGGGCGCTCTCAAGTACTACAAGGAAATGGGCATCGTGAAATAACCCCAAAGGGGCCGGGGCGAAAGCCTTCCCGGCCCCGACCGGTTCCTCAACCCCAACTGCGATCTTTCCTCTCGGCTTTTATTGGAAAGGGTCCATAGAATTTGCCGGTAGCAGAATCCAACACATATCGGAATATGAAGCAAGAGAGCATGCTGGAATGGCTTTTGCGCCGGGAGAAAAGCATTTCCAAATATCCCGTTGAGTTGACGATCTGCCTGCTGTCGATTGCACTGACCCTCTATCATCTCTTTGTCGCCTATGCCGGATCCCTGGAGGCCCATGCATTTCGCTCCACCCACCTGGCCTTTATCATGGTGCTGTGCTTTCTGCTGAAACCGCTTGGCCGTCCCAGCTGGAGCGCTCCCAAGAACCGGTGGTTCACGGTCGACCTGCTTCTGGTGGTTTTGACCATTGCCATCCAGGTTTACAAACTTTGGGACCTGGATGCTTATATCCAACGCCGCGGAGATCTCACGGATCTGGATATCTGGGTCGGCACTGTTTTCCTGTTAATTCTGCTGGAGGCTACAAGACGCGCGGTAGGTTGGGCCATGGTGATCATCGCCGGTTTTTTCTTGCTTCAAACGGCCTTCTCAGACCGCTTCTTCGGCATATTCTACGGTCCTCCCAGCGATCTTTTCACGATCATTGATTACCTGTTCATGAGGGAAAACGGGGTTTACGGGATTCCGTTGATGGTGATGGCCACGTATATATTCCTTTTCATCCTATTCGGTGCGATACTCGTACGTTCCGGGGCAGGGCGGTTTTTCATCAACGTGGCCATGGCGCTTACAGGAAGCAAGGTAGGAGGACCTGCAAAGGCTTCGGTCGTCAGTTCCTGTTTGATGGCTTCGGTGTCGGGTTCGGCGGTCGCCAACGTGGTCACGACCGGCAGTTTTACCATCCCGCTGATGAAAAAGGTCGGTTACCGGCCCTACTTCGCAGCGGCGGTTGAGGCCTGCGCCTCCTCCGGCGGCCAGATCATGCCGCCGATCATGGGGGCCGCCGCTTTCGTAATCGCCGAATTCCTCAACGTTCCTTACCTTCAGGTTGCGAAGGCCAGTATTTTTCCGGCAATTATCTATTTTTTCTCGATTTTTGTTATGGTGCACTTCGAAGCTCGCAGGAAGAACCTGGCCACCGTGTCCAAGCAGGAGTTGCCGGACCTGAAAACCGAACTCAAGCGCAGCGGGCATCTCTTTCTGTCTATCATTCTGATCATCGTATTGATGGTTATCGGCTACACCCCGATGTTCGCCGCCTTCTACGCGATTATCTCGATTTTACTCCTTAGCATGATTCGCAAGGCAACGCGCATGAGCGCCGTGCAGATGCTATCGGCTTTTGAGGAAGGCGCCTGCCAGGCCGTCAGCGTTTCGGTGGCTTGTGCTGCGGCCGGGATTATCATCGGTTGCGTTTTTGTTTCGGGTCTGGGGCTCAAGTTTTCCACAATGCTTGTGGATCTGGCCGGCGGTCATCTTGTGATGGTGCTGGTGCTCACGATGTTTGCTTCCTTAATTTTGGGCATGGGGCTCACCACAACCGCCGTATACATCACCCTTGCGGCACTAGTGATTCCCGCCGTAGTCAACATGGGGGTCGAACCCATCGCCGCGCATCTCTTCGCTTTTTACTTCGGCCTGGTTTCTGCGATCACCCCACCGGTGGCCCTGGCCTCCTTTGCCGCTGCGGGTGTGGCCGACGCTCCCCCGATGCTGACGGGCATCCATTCATTCCGCCTGGGCATCGCCAAATACATCCTCCCATTTGTATTCGTTTACAATCCGGCCATGCTTTTCGCCGGAGACTGG
>JAWOGN010000386.1:0-36036 GCA_046496815.1 Desulfatiglandaceae bacterium | reverse complement strand
GCTGCTTTTCCATATTTGATCGCCTGTTCTCCGTAGCGTTCCCGGATGCGATCGAGGGTTTGGACAACGGAGGTTTTTTTCTTTGCAGCAGGAGATGGGTCTTGAAAAAGCGAGAGCTGGCCGCCGGGCGACGAAAAATCCCCGAACCAGATTTTGATGAATCGAACACGGACCCGGCGCTCGCAAGCCTTGAAAAACAAGGCTTCCAAAGGATCGAAGAGATCATAATCCCAAAAGCTCAGGCGTGGCAGTCTGACCTGACGTTGGGTCTCCCTCTGGTCGGAATACCGGATCAAGATGCCGGCTTTTCGCGGAAAAAGCGTTCTGCTCCGCAGTCGGTGGGCGCCCCTTTCCACCAGGCGGTAGAGGATCCCCAGAAGCTTTTCATCGTCATTCTCATCCTGCGGAAGGGCAATTTCCTCACTCACGATAGGCCTCATGGCAGCGGGATAAACCGGCGTTGGATCGATGCCGAGGGTCCTTTGATGAATCAGATATGCCCGGCGGCCGAAAATAAGTCTCAGGCGTCCCATATCCAGCGCCGTCAACTCTCGGACCCGGATAATATTGAGCTCTTCCAAAAGGATTTTTTGACGGAAACGACCAATCCCGGGCACCATCGTCACTTTTAAGGGCGCCATAAAGGAAGCTTCCTGGCCATGATGCACATCTAACACCGCTTCGGGTGAAACAATTCGAGAGGCGATGCTGGAAACCATTTTATTGCCGGCAACACCCACCGTTCCCGACAGATACATTCGGTCTTCAATCTCCCGCCTGAGACGGAACCCTGTGTCTTTGGCGTTGCCCCAGAGGCGTTCCGTGCCCGTAAGATCCAGATAGAGATGCCCCGGACGGGAAGGCTCCCAGATCGGTGTATATTGTGACACCACGCTGCTTAATGCCCGGCAGGCTTTTTCCGTACGCTCCGGATTGGGAGGTAGGACCGTGAGGTCCGGGCATAATTTCCTGGCCTTTCCGAGAGGGAGGCCGCTACGGAGTCCTTCTTTTCGAGCCTCGGGAGAGACGGACAGAATGAGGGTTCGTTCTGATTGAGGCAGGGCGATGACCACAGGTCGATCCCTGAGTTTCGGCTGACAGACTCGGGCCACAGCAATGGAAAAAGCCGGTATGTGGAGATGAAGGATGTGTCGGTGCAAAATATGCCTCCGCAATTTTGCAAGCGGTCAGCTGTCAGCGATCAGCATTCAGCTTTTTTATGAATGACGCAAGCATGCGTTTTATCTCAGATACATCATCGGCAAGACGGTCATGGGTTAACTCATCGAGCAAACAGAGATCACGAGCGAGTAGAACGTGATATTGAAGCTCACTCGCAGAACCCATGGCAATGTGAAGGAAACGACCAAGCTCGGCATCTCCGCTTCTGCCGCAACCTTCCGCAATTTTTGCGGGGATAGAGAAGCACGAACGTCTCATCTGACTTGTCAGTCCATATCGTTCCTCTTTTGGAAAACTTCGAGTTCCTTTGTAGACATCCAGCGCTAATTTATGAGCTTTCTGCCATACTTTAAGTTCTTTGAAATCTTTCATCTTTAAGCACCTCCTGTTTCATTTGAGCTGATCGCTGACAGCTGATTGCTGACGGCTTGCTTATTTATAATATCTCATTACGCCCACGACTTTTCCTTCGATCCGCAGGTCTCCTTCTTTGACCCGGATGGGCGCCATTTCCGTGTGGGCCGGCCGGAGTTCAACATGATCCCTTTTTTTGTAATATTTCTTGACGGTTGCTTCGTTGTTGATCAGGGCCACGACCGTTTCACCGTTTTCAGCAATGGGTTGCTTCCGAATCACCACAAAATCCCCATCCAGAATGCCGTCCTCCTTCATGGAATCCCCTCGCACCTGTAGCACAAAGTGGTCTCCATCCTTTGCCATGGACGGTGGGACTTCGATGGCGTTCACCACTTCCACCGCCTCAATTGGTTTTCCGGCCGCCACCGTTCCCAAAAGAGGGAACTCGAATCGCCTGGTTTCCACAGGGCTGATCACCTCAATGGCCCGTTTGCGGTTTTTTTCTCGAGGAAGCCGGATATACCCCTTCCGCTCCAGGATCCTCAAATACGTGGTGACTGTGTTGTAAGAACGAAAGTTGAAATGAGAACAGATTTCGTCAAAACTCGGCGATTTTTTCCATTCCTCTGTGTATCGGGAGATATACGACAAAAACCGCTTTTGCTTGTCCGTCAGTTTCATTTTTTACCTCCGGGTTCATTTCTATTCACCCCATCTTCTCTCAAACTTATACTTAAACTTATAGTGTAAATTTGAGTGTAAGTCAATAAAAAAAACACCATTCCGGACAGAAACCCGATACACGTATCAAGGGAAGAAAAATCAAGGCTCGCTACGGTAAGGTTTCGGCGGTGAAAGGTGTTTCACAAAAGTATGACCATGTTTTTCAGCTCAAGCCTATTCGTCGAGCGGCCGCGAGGCATACACCCCCCGAAGCCTTTTGTCAGGTCGGCGACAAACAAAAAGGAGACAAAAGTAAATTCAATTTGCTAGAAAAATGCGGCAAGCCACCGTAACGGCGAATTGGAAAATCCCCTGGTGTCTCCGGAATTTTCCTCCTGTTTCATAAAGAGAGCCATCCGGAATGAAATCGCGATTTACTCAGAATTACCCTCCTCCCACGTTTTATGCATGGCTTGGCGCATTTTTTTTCGTAATTTTTTGTCTTTCAAGAATCGAGCCCATCGGTAAAGGCTCTTTTGTCTTTGGCATCCTTTACACGCTGTCTTTTCTGATTCTTATAAAGCTCGTAAAGGTTTTTCCAGACAAACAGTCCGTTAAAAGGCAATTTCTCATCATTTTTTTCATGGCAATCGGATGCCGACTTTTATTCTTAGGTCTTCCCGTAAGCCACGACCTCAACCGGCATATGGTGGAAGGTACCATCTTGGGCAACGGATTCAAACCGTACCTTCATGCATCAAATGATCCTGTCCTCAAGCCCTTGGCGAACGATTTACGGCTGAAAATCAATCACAAGGAAGCTTCGGTCCGCAACCCGCCTCCCTTTGTGAGAATCCTTTTCACCCTCGCCACATGGATCTCTGCAAACCCCGTGTTTATCAAGATTCTATGTGTGCTCTTTGACCTTGCTTCGATCTTGATCTTGTCGAAAATGCTTGAATCCCGTGCCCACCCTATCTCATGGTTGATGCTGTACGCGCTGAATCCTCTGGTAATCCTTTTTGTCGCAGGTGGAGGGTACATGGAAATGCTTCAGGTATTTTTCATCTGCCTCACCCTATACGGGTTTTACCGAAAGAAGGCCGCATGGGGATTTCTGGCCTTAGGCTGTGCGATGATGAGCGGATATGTCGCGTTCGCATTGTTACCGTTTGTCGTCACCAGCAAGAACTGGAAAACAAGCTATCTTCTGACAATCCCCGCCATTGCATGCTTGCCTGTTTGGGATTCCGAATGTCATTTTTTCACATCCCTCGCGCATCATGCGACGCACATGCATTATAATGACTCTCTGACGTGGATTTTGAGGGCCGTATTCGGGGCCAACGCCGGCTGGGCCGCATTGGTATGTTTTCTCTTGTGTCTCGGGATTATTTTCGTTACGACGCATGACCTTCTGCGGAGTAGCTTTCTGGTTTTGGGCGCACTTCTACTTTTTATGCCCATCCTTCACCCCCGGCATCTTATTTTGGTGACGCCCTTTCTTGTTTTTTTCCCTTCGAGCGCATGGCTTTATCTTCATTTTGCCATGGGGGTTACCTTCCTTGTGTTATGCGTACAATTTCAGCCGGGCGCCTTTTCGGAAATCCATTGGCTGTCGGCCTTTGAATATATTCCTTTTTACACGCTGTTGATCTGGAATCTGATACGGCCCAAAAGACTTTTCGCGCCAACGACGTTTCCAACCGTTCACACCTTTTCTGTGGTCATTCCGACGCTCAATGAGTCGCGACACATCGCAGTGGCTGTGGAATCACTGAGGAATCAACCGCCTGTTTCAGAGATTATTGTCGTGGACGGCGGTTCCTCAGACGACACCCGAGACATCGCGGGTCGATTGGGTGTGAATGTGATTGACGCAAGAAGAGGACGCGGGCACCAGATCAAGGTCGGGGTTGATCGATCCCAAGGTGATATCATTTTGATACTTCATGCGGACTGCGGAATTCGGGATGGAACTTTGTCCCGCATACGGGAGACGCTCAATGGAAATCTGGAGAGTGTCGGCGGTTCCGTGGGAATGAATTACCATTCAGAGACATGGAAACACCGAATTCTGGCGTTGCTCAACAATGGGCGAGCAAGACTCACAGGCATTTCATTTGGAGATCAGGCTCAATTTTTTAGAAGCAGTGCATTAGAATCCATGGGGGGATATCCTGACCAGATGATCATGGAAGATGTGGAACTTTCAATGCGGATGAAAAAGAAAGGTATTACGCTGTTTATTCCGGATGGTGTCGTTGTCTCTGAAAGACGATGGGCGAAAAAAGGGTTTTACAGCAACATCACACGGGTCGTTACCCTTTGTTTGAACTACCTTGTCCAAAGGCGTCTCGAGATCGGAGACGCCTCAAGAAGTGATTTCTACACTCGATATTACAATGATTAGGATCTTCCCTTAGCTCGGCATGAGGGTTCTCAGGATATCCTCTTTTCCAACAATCCCTACAAGCTTTCCCTTCTCCACCACGGGAATGGTATGAAAGTTTTTGTCCACCATGAAAGTCGCCAGCTCTTCAAGGGTGGCCTCGGGTTGAACGGTGACCGGGTTTGGGGTCATCGCATCCGCCACCGTTGTGGCCGCAATCTTGTGGAATGCTTTTTCCAGATGCTTCGTGGATCGTAGGGGGATAAAGCCATCCAGAAGGGTGAAGAGAGACGGAATCGGCAGCTTTTTCTGCTGGGCAATCAGGTCGCTCTGACACAGTATGCCCACTAGCCTATCGCCGTCCACAACCGGAACCCCGTTAATCCCTTTTTCAAGAAGAATTTTTGCCGCCTGCAGGATCTCCATCTCGGCCGAGACGGTGACAGGCGCCTTTGTCATGATGTCTTTAGCCCTGAGCATTCGGGTAACCCCTCTGTTGATGTCGTTTGAATGCCGCCTTTACATTCAAGATGGCATTTTTTCGATGTCCGAAAATAGAAGAAGGCGTTCTATCACGCTTGGATAGAACACCCTCCCGGTCAGCGCGGCGCAATGATCTAAGCTACAGTTACATTTACTGCGGTCGGGCCTTTTTTCCCTTGCTCAATATCAAAGGTAACCCGCTCGCCTTCTCGAAGCGACTTGAAGCCGACTGCATTGATGTTTGAATGGTGCACGAAAACATCCGGGCCGTCCTCTTGCTCAATGAAGCCATAACCTTTTTGGTCACTGAACCATTTCACAGTTCCATTTGCCATGGGTGACTCCCTCCTTTCTAGAAAATTTCCTGGTTCCAAACTTCAGGCGGCCACTATTGACAAATGGATCTTTCCCTGAAACGAAACCTGAACACCAACAAAGGCTCATCTGTGCTGGTCATCGGTATCATACCTCTTTTTTGATCAGCGTCAACTTATTATTGATAAAAAGGTCTTTTTTTGGGGCATGAAAAGGCTGTAATCCGAATTAAAAGCAAAATAGAAGCGGAGGGGAGGTCTGCGGTGCCTGCGTGTCCACCGTCACTGTCAGCGTTTTCCGTCTGCCGATAAAAAAAGTAATGATTGCACCTAAAAACCAAGGATGAAAATCAAAAGTCATCTCGGATCGTAAGAAACTTCAAAACACGATCCAGCTTTTTTACCAGGGGAGGATTTTTCAGAGAAAGGTCGGCCGCCTTCGATAGATGGTGCATCCCTTCAGCCCAGCGCTTCAAATTCAGATGGGTTAAGCCCAGGCAGTAATGTGCATTAAAATCCTCTTTTTCGTGATCAAGGATGCTCTTATACCTGATGATTGCCTTTTCCAGTACATCCCTGTCAGCATGTCTGGGAGCGGGGAGAAACATTCCGTCTATTCTCAAGAAAGCGTTGCAGGATGGACAGTGAGAACTCCCATCTTCTAAGACAAAAAAGCAAAATGGACAACAGGGAAGATTGCCTTCACCGATTTCCATTCCATAGATTAGTTTGAATCTTGTAATTTCCCGAATTACCTCTTCGTCATTGGGTGCGATTTTCCGGGCATTCTTGAGACAACGGCCAATCATTATAATGTCGTCCGATACCCGGGAATACCACAACCATGCCTTGACATTTCGCGGACTGTTCTTGAGGATTTTACCCAGGACATTCTGGGCTTGCTGAAAATGATGGCCTTCGGCCAATCTGACGGCCTGCGCCAGCAGTTCATTTTCCTCGGACTGGGCTTGCGAAATGGATACCTGTTTTTCCTCTGCGGCAAGTCCTTGCTCTTGATCCGGCTCGAGCAAATCCGCTTCTTCCTCCTCCATGGCTTCGTCCTTCAGCCGCATTGCCTCCATGATCAGGCCCATGAGGCCTTCGTCCATTCGCCGGGTTACCTTCCCTTTCGGGAGATCATGGAATGAAATGTCCGCCTTATCCAAGGCGATCAATTCAAGGGCTGCCGCTTTGCCCTTGAGCTCCCCGCAAGTAGCATCGATGAGATCCCCTTTGTCAAAACAGAAGAACCCCCTTTGTTTTTTGTGTTCCTCTTGGATTTCTACGAGACACGACTTCTGTTCCATCTCTATGAGTTGCAAAAAGCTGCTGATGGATATTCCCTTTACAAACCCTCCACTGGAGTTTCCCTTTAGGCCGTCACTGATCGCTTCCGCAGCAATTGAAAAGTCCAAGGGCTTGCTCAAAAACCGAAGGGCTCCAAGCCCTTGGACTTTTTCTTTTACCTCAGGGGTGCCGAAAGCGCTCATGGCGATGGCTGGGATAGGTGGTAAACGGGAATTCAGATATGCGAGAAGGTCGAAACCGTCCATATCGGGCATCTTTAAGTCGGTAACCACAAGCTCTACGCGCGCGGATTTCAAAATTTTTACGGCCGTCCGGCCGTTATCCGCAGACAGAACATTGAGGTCGGGAAGCGAAGTCTGCAAGCTGGTCACAAGCAGCTGAAGGAAGGTCGGCTCGTCGTCGACGATGAGGATATTTTTCATGTAGGTCACCTTTTTTGGCAATTTAGGAAGGTGAGCAATGGTCATGCCAAATACCCTTGATACATAACCGTATTAAAATCAATAAGATAAAAAAATATTTGTCGGATGAAAACCCAATCGGTTCAATTTGGCCGGTTCAAACTGAAAGTGCTTGAGAAACATACTCAATCCCCGCGGAATAGTTCTCCTCCGCCGGACTTCGATTCTCGATGGATGATCGATTGCGAGGAGATCGTGAGATGACGGCATCCGAAAGAATCTTCTCCTCTCACCCCGGACGCTTGTATCGAACAGGCTAAAATTTTTGTAACAATTTAGATTTTTGAAGGATTCAATTTCATTCACCATTTAGTCCAGGCGTTTACTGAATCGGCTGACTGCGCCTGCGAAGACGGCCACACCAAGGATTATCAAAGCCGCAAACTGGGGCCACAGAACTTCAATTCCGGTTCCCTTTAAGAAAATCCCTCGAATGATTACAAGAATATAGCGAAACGGGTTCAGATAGGTAAACCATTGAACGAGCGTCGGCATGTTGGCGATGGGGAACACAAAACCGCTGAGCATAAAGAAGGGTAAAATGAAGAAGAAGGTGGTCATCATCGCCTGCTGCTGGGTGGAGGAAATGGTGGATATAAAAAGCCCGATGCCCAAGGTGCTGAGTAGAAAGAGACTTGTCGCCGCAAAAAGCAAAATGACGCTGCCTACCATTGGGACATCAAACCAGAAAACGGCAAAAGTCGTGATGAGGATCATCTGAGCCTGTGCAATCATGATGAATGGAATGGTTTTACCCAGGATCAGCTCAGATGGTTTCAGCGGCGTCACGATCAATTGCTCCATGGTTCCCACTTCCCGCTCTCTAATGATGGCCATTGAGGTAAAGAGGAGGGTGAACAGCATTATCATGAAGGCCACGATTCCGGGCACATAGAAGTTTTGACTGTCGAGATTGGGGTTATACCAGGTCCTGACACGGTCATCAATTTTGCCGTAATCCATTCGTTGTGGGTACAGCTCGCTAATCATTTGATTGTTGAATCTGCTCAAGACACGCATGGTGTAGGCAATCCTCACGGACGCCATGTTGCTCATACTGCCGTCCACCAGAATTTGCACGTTTGCGGTATTTCCCTTGCGGATGTGTGTGCTGAAGTCGGGTGGTATTTTGATGACCATATCGACTTCTCTCTTAAGCATCAGCCCCTCCAGATCGCTCGGTTGATCCGTATGATGCGTGACCCTGAATGTTTGGTTACCGCCGACCGCATCGATCAGCATCCGGCTCTCACGCGTCTTGCTCTGATCCAGGAGCCCCACCCGGATATCTCGGACATCGGTGGTGACCACGTATCCGAAAACGATCAACTGAACCAGTGGGGCGATAATCAGGAGGGGCCTGTTCTTTTTGTCTCTGAAGAGCTGAATAAACTCTTTTCGAACCAATTCCCGGATCCTGAGCCAGTTCACCTTAGAGTCCTTCCCGCTTCAAGGCGACGAGGTTCAAGGTGCTCAGAAATGCGAACATGCAAAAAAGCACCAGATAGCTGGGCCAGAGATGGTCAAGCCCGAGGTTCCTTAGATAGAGTCCGTTGAGGATGTCAATGAAATAGGTGGCCGGCACGATCGTGGTCAACTTCTGCAGAATCTTGGGCATGTTCAACACGGGAAACACAAAATTAGACAGGAGAAGGGACGGCAGATAGGTAAGCAAAACCGCCATTTGGTTTGCCACCAGCTGTGACTGGGTGATCACGGAGATCAGAAGGCCCAGGTTCAGGGCCACCCCCAGATAAACGGAGGAGGCAAGCACCATCAACCAAAAGCTGGACTTCATCACAATACCGAAAAGCACCTGTCCCATAAAAATCGAAACAAATACATCGATCAGGCCAATGAAAAAATACGGAATTGCTTTCCCCACCAGGAACTCCTCTGCGCGTATGGGAAGAGAACGGATGGTTTCCATGGTCCCATTTTCATACTCCCGGGCGATGACAAGCGATGTCAACATGGCGCCGACGATCATAATGATGATGGCTATGATCCCGGGGAGAATGAAGTTGCGACTCTCCAGGTCTTCATTGAACCAGACTCGGATTTGCCCTTCCACGGGTGCATGGATTTTTTCCATCCCTTTTCGGTTGAGAAACTCGATGCGTCGCTTCCGGTTGTAATCCTCAATAAATGCGGTGATATAGCCGCTTGAGATTCCGGCAAAATTTGGATCGGTCCCATCAAAAAGCACCTGGAGCTCACTGAGACGGTCCGCTTTGATGTTCTCCGTCCATTTTGGCGGGATAACGATTCCCAAAGTCGCCCAGCCATGATCAAGGTATTTAGTAACGGATTCCGTGTCGGGCAGATGGTGCGTAACTTGAAAATAGGAAGAGGCATCCAATTTGCGGATGAGATCGCGACTCAATTCGGTTTTGTCGTGATCCACTACCACGGTCTTGACATTTTCTACGTCGAGACTGAGGGCATATCCAAAAAGCAGGATTAGAAGGAGGGGAATGAAGAATGCCAGGTAAAGGCTCCGGAAGTCCCTGAGGAGGTGGTAGAACTCCTTGCGGGCAATCGCTTGGACTTTTATCGGGTTCAAGGGATGCTCCTCGGCATCAATTGAACAAACACATCGTTGAGGTCTGCATCGGGTCTGTCGGGAAAGCGGTCGGAAATAATTTTAGAAGGGGTCCCGGTCGTAACGATTCTCCCTTCATTGATCATCACAATCCGTTCACAGTTGAGTGCTTCGTCCATGTAGTGGGTTGTTACAAACACCGTGACACCCTGTCCGGCCAGTTGTTTGATGAAGTCCCAGAAGTGTCTTCGGGTGATGGGGTCGACGCCGGAAGTGGGTTCATCGAGAAAGAGGATTCGGGGTTGGTGAAGCAGCGCACAGCCGAGGGCAAGGCGCTGTCGCCAACCGGTCGGCAATTCTCCGGTCAGGCGGTTTTGGACATCCCCGAGTCGGGTCATTTCCAAAACCCATTCCGTTCGATCCTTCCAGAGGGATAGTGGAACATTGTAGATACCGAGATAGAAACGCACATTCTCAAAGGGGGTCATATCTTCGTACAAGGAAAATTTCTGTGACATGTAACCAATGGTGTGCTTGATTGCTTCCGCCTGCGTGAAAATGTCATATCCGGCCACCCGGCCATACCCCGAAGTCGGCGTGATAATACCGCAGAGCATGCGAATGGTGGTGGATTTTCCGGCCCCGTTTGGCCCCAGGAACCCAAAAATTTCTCCCGTTCGGACGGAAAAAGAGATCCTGTCGACAGCAACAAATTGGCCGAATCTCTTCTCCAAATTCCTGACCTCTACAACATGCTCAATTGCCATAGAAAATTTTTCTTTCACGATTCATCATAAAGCGGCACGGGCAAAGTGCGCTGAGCCTCTTTTTCTTTGCGCTGCCGGGGTGAGGCTTGAGGCTTTCCGAGCTTGACAGGATGCATCAGGTTTTAAAGCGCTCATTGATCAGGCCTTTGTCCACTGCCTCGATTCGATGGATCATCGCCGCTTCAAGATCAGGAAAATGCGATTGGATTTCCCGCGGAGTTGCCGTATCCAGGACTTTAGAACGGTGCATGAGGATCAATCGATCGCACTTCTCTCCCTCGTCCAAATAGGCCGTTGAAATAAGAATCGTCATGCCCTCTCGTTTCATTTCAGCCAAGATGTCCCAGAATTCCTGGCGGGAAACCGGGTCCACGCCATTGGTGGGTTCGTCCAGAATGAGCGCTTTCGGTTCATGAACCAAAACGCAGGCGAGGCCCAATTTCTGCTTCATACCGCCCGAAAGATCTCTTGCCTGCCTGTCGATGAAGTTGAGGAGACCGGAAAAGCCGAGATATTGGTCTCGTCGCTTTTTTCGCTCCGCACCAAACACCCCGAAAATATCCATGAAGAAATCCAGATTTTCGCCAACCGTCAGGTCTTGGTACAGACCGAAACGCTGCGGCATGTAACCGATCAGATCCTTCACTTTTGTTTTCTCTTTGACCACATCCAGACCCCTCAAAACAATGTTGCCCGCAGAAGGCTTTATCATGGTGGCGATCATCCGCAAGAGGGTGGTTTTGCCGGCACCGTCGGATCCCACCAGACCAAAGATGGTGCCTTTATCGACAGTGAAAGACACGTCTGAAACCGCTTTCAGCGCCCCGAAGCTTTTGGAGAGATTTGCCACTTCAATGAAGGGCTCGCCGGCACGCTCTGAAGCTTTTAATGTATGAAAATAGTTATCGGAACCAGGCATCGGCAGGCATCCCCGACTTCAGCTCCAGGTCTGGGTTTGGGATTGCAATTTTGACGAGATAAACCAGTTTGACCCTTTCTTTGCGGGTTTGAATGATCTTGGGCGTGAATTCCCCTTCGGGCGAGATGAACGACACTTGACCGCGGTAAGTTTTGTCCGGGAATGTATCGATCTTTACTTCTACGTCTTGCCCCGGTTTGACTTTTCCGATTTCCGTCTCATCCACGAATATCTTCAGGTCTACGGTGGATAAATCCGCCAGGGAGAGAACCTCGCGTCCTGGAGAGACCACTTCTCCCGGCTCCAGGTTCCGGCTCACCACAATCCCTCTGAAAGGGGCCGTCAGCTGTGTGTACCGAAGCTGTATTTCCGCCAGTTCAAGCGCCGCCTCAGCCCCTAGGACGCCTGCTTTGGCGACATCCACCTCTTTTTCAGTGGCCGCAATCCTTTTGAGATTGCTTCTGGCTTGTCGAAGCGTCGCTTGCCCCTCAGCCAACCGAGCTTTTGCCGCCTCCTTGGATTCCTTGCGAAATCCCTCCCTCACCAGGTCAAGATTCTCCTTTGCTCGCTCATATTCTTTGGATGCGGTTTCATATTTCAACTCCGCATCGTCTTTGGATTTTTCAGGTACGATCCTTCGCTGGAAAAGTCCTTGAATGCGGATTTTGTCCTTCCGTGCTTCCTCCATGGTGATTCTTGCCGATTCGTAGGCCAGTCGGGCTTGCTCAACTTCCTGCCCTCTGTAACCGGTCTCGAGTTCGTCGAGATTGGATTTGAGGGCTCTCACAGCAGCCTCCGCCCGTGCGACTTCAGCCGGGAGTGTGCCTCGATAAAGATCCAAAACCGCTTCCTTTTGCTTAACGCTTTCCACCGCTTGACGCAGGTGCGCCAGGGCTTGGTTTTTTCGGGCCATCAGCTCGGCTTGATCCAGTTCGGCCAAAAGCTGCTTATTTTCGGCGGACTCTCCCTCATGGACCCAGACTTTTGTCACGCGGCCGCTCACCTGGAAGGAAAGCTCGGCCTGCGTGGCTTCAATAGTGCCCGAGTAATAAAGTGCCGCGGTTCGCTCCTCCCGTTGACCCACATAGACAAGGGCACCCACCCCCAGAAGAATGACCAAAAGCAGGATGATGATCAATCGCTTTTTCAAATGGAATCTCCCCGAGTGCTATGTCGAGCTTTATAGCACGTTACGCTTAGGTCACACAAGACCCCACAACCATTTCTCAACCACTTAGAAGCGCATCGATGGCATACGTCGAATTGTATAGATTGTATCAATTTAGATTTTTGAAACACTGCGATAGGGGCCGTTGGGATCTCTTTCAGATGACCGCAATCCCGATACATCGGGACACGTAGAACGCCCCCAATCCCGAAATAGGCGGCTCGGTAAAGGCAGAGAAGACCCAAGTTGCAACAGCGATTCCCTTCTGGGGCTGTCCGGGGATGAGTTTTGAGGCCCAGCTGCCGTTCCATGGCGTGAGGGAGGGCTTTGCGGTCTTCTGAAAGAGATCCCAACGGCCCCTGTTGTTCTGCTCACGAGTCCTTTCAAAAATCTAAATTGTTACTATAGATTGAGTACGTTACCTCTCCCGGTGGCGGAATGGGAAACGGTTGATTCAGGCACCTTAGGCTGTAAGCGTGGGAAAAGGAGTTCATTTTGGACGGGTCAGCATGGACATCATTCCCGTCTGTGCTCACCCCATCATCCGGAATTTTATATGTAGACGCAAATAGTTAGAGGGATAAGCCTCGGGAGAAACTAAACGGCACAGATGTTGCTTTTTTTTTTGAACCGGTGTGTCTCCGAAGTGTCTGTACCCGAGGTGAGAAAGATGCGCGATGCTTTTCTCGCCGAGCGCCTTTTGTGACCGGCAAACGATGGGGCGCATTTCTTGTGAACAGCGCGCAGGTAATGCAAGCCGAAATGGCAAACTCCAGCGACGATACAAACGCGACCGCACAAATTGCCAAGCGAGTGATACTGAAAACTACCGAGTGCGAGATTCCATTAACACCGGAGAACTATAAACTCTGGTTTATATATTTTGCCGGCGGCGATAAGGACTTAACAGCGCATCTCGATGAAATTCTTGCATCGGGAAAAAGTTTTGACCAAGAAATGAATGCGCGCCTCTACGAGAAGTATTTCGGTGAAGAAAAAGGCAAAAAACTGATGGAGGAAGTTCAATCGGAGTCCCGGAAAATACTCAAAAATATGTTGCAGGAAATTCTGACCACGAACAACTTCACTTCAGCGTATTCAGACAAACTGCAAGGATATTCTCTTAAGCTGGAAGCGGCTGAAGGTCCGTCACACATCAAGGAAATCGTCGGAAATATCGTAAAAGACACCCATGCGATGGCAGCGTCCAGTGCGCGCTTGGAAAAGAATCTCGAGGAGGCCACCCGTCACACTGAAAAACTGAAACAGCGACTTGAGAAGACCGAAAAAGAGACACTGATCGACGCCCTTACCGGTCTGCACAATCGGAAGGCGTTTGATCGGAAACTGAATGACCTTTATGCGGAATATATTGAAACCGGCACTGCCTTCTCTATTGTCATGCTGGACATTGATTCCTTCAAGAAGTTCAATGACAACTATGGTCATAAGATCGGCGATGGGGTATTGGAGAAGGTGGGAATCACACTCTATGAATGCCTCAAAGGGAGGGATTTCCCCGTTCGCTACGGAGGGGAGGAATTCATCGTTCTGCTTCCGAACACAATTCTCGACAATGCCTGTATTGTGGCGGAGCAGATACGGCAGCAAATATCGGAGAAAAGAATCAAGCTGGTGAAAACAGGCGAAGATCTGGGCAACATCACAGTGAGTCTGGGCGTTTCTGAGATAACGGCAGGAGACTCCACTGACACCGTTGTTGAAAGGGCGGACAAGGCGCTCTATTTGGCAAAAGATTCAGGCAGAAACAATTTCAAATCGCAAAAAGATCTCCATTCCCCAGAGACGACTCCATATCTCACCCTCCACCAACCCGCATAAAATCAATGGGAAGGGAGTCTTCGAAAGTATCGCCGCATAGAAATCTAACAGGAATGAGTTTGGACGGTGTTACTTTAAAGATCTTCAAGTTTCCTTTGAAAAGTTGAAGCCTTATCAATTTCTCCCAATGCCTGATAGCACGCCGCGATAAATGGAATTACATCTTTGGAATCTTGAAACTTAAGGAGGGTCGACAAGGCTCGCTGATAGTCTCCCAGGTTCATATAACTGACTCCGAGGCACAGGGTTAGCTGCTCGCTATTGGGGTAATTCCTGATGCCTTGAGCAAGAATCTCAATGGATTTCCCGGAGGCGCCGGCTTTCTGCCGGATGATGCCCAGTCCCAGGTAGGCGCGATGATCCGGGTAATAGGCCAAAGCCCGCCGATACAACTTTTCAGCAACCGCTTCCTTTCCCTTGATCTTTTGAATTTTGGAATAATCTCCATGGGTGAAGGTCATGGCGAGCCTTGATAGAAAATCGGCGTGCGTCCGATAAAATTCCTTTTTGTCTAACAGCTCGATTTCATCCACAAAGCGGGGAAGGTGTCCATAATAGTCTGAGCGGAGTTTCTCGCCAAATGCCAAGATCAATTCCCGGGTTAAACTTGGGTCGGTCTCGAAATACATAATATCTTCGATCTTATTTAGCCAGATGTCATCTGTGAGCCGTGATCTTTTTAAATAATCCAAATAAAGTGCCGTTCCGGGAAACAGATCGAGGATATAGAAGATGATGCTCAGCGGTTTGATTTCATGGATTAGGTCCGTTGTCTCTCTGACCGTCTCAAAGTTTTCACCCGGGCAACCGTAAATGAAGTAAGCACGAGCCAGGATTCCACATTTCATGGTGCTCGCAAATGCAGTCCTAATCTGTTGGGTGGTGATGTTCTTGCCGAGGCGTTTTCTGATTTTCTCAGAGCCGCTTTCCACCCCATAACTGATTTGAATGCATCCGGCCTTTCTCATCCAGGAGAGGATTTCTTCGCTGACATGGTTTACGCGGGAGATGGCGACCCATGTGATTTGAAGGTTCCTTTCGAGGATTTTTCTACAAATCTCGATAACGCGATCCTTCTTGATGGTGAAGGTATCGTCTGAAAAATAGAAAAAGCGAATATTCCGCTTGTAGAGGAGTTCCAGCTGGTCGACAAAATAATCGGATGAGTGGAATCTGACCGTGTGCCCCCAAAACCCGGGAGAACCGCAGAATGTGCAGTTCCCGGGACATCCCCGCGACGAAGAAACATGCTGAAATGTAAAATACGTCGCGGGGTTCGGCAGGGTATCAATATTGATTGTAGGCTCAGCGACGGAGGTCCGAAGAACTGCATCGTCCTTTCGAAAGGCAATGCCTTTGATTTTGTCCATATCCTCATATTTTTCCTGCTCGATGCACTTGATCAGGTTTAGAAAGCTGTATTCTCCTTCGCCGATTACGGCAAAATCGATTTCCTTGAAATGCGTCAGGAAGTGTTTCCAAAGAAAGGTCGCGCCGATGCCCCCAAAGACTATTTTAACGTTATGGCAAATTCTCTTGGCGATTCGGGCGATCTCGATGCCGCCCCAACGGTTTGCGTGCAGGATGGAAAAACCGATTACGTCCGGCTTTTTTTCAATGAGGGTTCCCTCGATTTTCTGCGGGTTTTGATCGGCATCGTACCAGTTCAAGATTTCCACATCGTACCCATGCTCCTTTAACATGGCGCCAATATAGTATACACCGATCGGTATGACGGCGACATCCTCTGCATGAAGCCGATCTTCAAGACAGTAGGGATATATGAGTAAGATTTTCAATGGCAGCGGCTTTGCTTTCAGTTTGCGTGTTGATGTTGGTTTTCCTATCCCAATGGGTTTTGGTTGTCAAATGGGATGCTCGGGGGTTCAGGGTAACTGGAAAGCGTGCTTTGACATTTTTGGGAAAGTGAATTATTGAACTTGAATCATTGAATCTGATGAAAAGGTGCGCCATGGCAAATTCAAATTACAGGGACCCATTTACCCCCGGATTACCCTTTCTGCAATTGCATCCAGAACCTTTAGTGAACGATATTGCTGAAAGGATGGAAGATGGCGACGTTTCCGGAATTTTCTAAGTCCTCAAAATACAAATCCCGGTATCCGGATGTGGCCTTTGGGCTCGCGTTAATCTCCGGATGCCG
Source organism: Desulfatiglandaceae bacterium (assembly GCA_046496815.1). GTDB lineage: Bacteria > Desulfobacterota > DSM-4660 > Desulfatiglandales > Desulfatiglandaceae > JAWOGN01. The sequence goes on along the minus strand of JAWOGN010000386.1, from coordinate 19,471 downwards.
AAACCATTTGAACCCGTCGGGTTTCGATCCATACAAGCGGAAATTGCTCAGAAAAATGAGAAGACGGGAGACCCTGGCAGCCATTACCGAGCGAATTGAAACCTATGATCGATTTTTCGAGAGCTTCGGATTTGAATGTCCACTTCCCAAGCACTTGAAAAGAACCGTCGATAGCGGATTTCCAAGATACAATCTCATGGTGGATGCCCACTTTATGGCGGAGATGTGTGCGGGCATTCTGGTTGCCGTGACCGATTATGACTGTTTTGAGGGAAAATTGGCCCTGGACCTGGCGGAGGCAGGTGAAATATGCAGGGGAATGGGCCGGCGGGAATTCAGGACCATAGATGGAGAGATCGTTTTCAGGGATGAAAAAGACATTGTCTGTGTTCTTTGCCAGGGGGCGGACGAGAAAACCAGGGTCAGGGATGAAACCAGAAACGTGCTTTTCTATGCCTATGCAGTGCCCGGAATTGAAGCGAGCCATATTGAGGAGGGCCTCACCGTTGCTGCGGACACCATGAGTGAATTCGGAGGCGGATCCATCGAAGGGGTTCAGATATTTTGAGTTTGGGCCGGGTTGGAGCCCACAATAACGGGATCTCTAAAAAACCTTGACAGGAAAAAATAAATAGGTTTAAAATCAAAACCTAATATCAGCAGGTTATCAAGCATGAATTCCATGGTACATCCGGCTATCCTCATTATCAGCGCAACAGGGATACTTTTGTCCTTGTTGCGTTTCCTTACGGTGCGCATAAATATGCGACGGGACCTGATAATGAGGTATTAACCCCACATAAAGTAAAAAAAACCGTTATCAGTCCTGCCTGATAACGGTTTTTTTTTGAACCAAACGAATGGTCTGCGAAAGCCTCTACCTGAATAAGATGGTTTCAAATGGTGAAGTAGCGATTTAAACGTTTCGGCCAACCCCCGATCGCCGGGTCCGAGGCAGGCACCGGAATTCAGAGAAAAAGAAACAGCAGGTTATTGAGTTAGCGCATGCCCATGAAGACGGAATGCGTTTTTAGGAAGCCTTCAGAACCGGAGACAGATCATGTCTGAACAAATCATGCTCTATGATACGACCCTACGGGATGGCAGCCAGGGAGAGCAGGTGAGCCTGTCGGCGGAGGATAAGCTTCGGATTGCCGAAAGATTGGATGACTTCGGTTTCCACTATGTGGAGGGCGGTTGGCCTGGATCCAATCCGAAGGATGCCCGATTCTTCGACTTGGCCAAGGGCAAATCCTTCCAACACGCCCGGCTTGTCGCTTTTGGAAGCAGCCGATTATGGCGGCAGCACCCGGATAAGGACAATAACATTCAGGCGCTTCTCAAGACCGAGGTGAAAACGGTCGCGGTTTTCGGAAAGAGTTGGGACCTCCATGCGACACAGATTCTGGGTGTTTCCCTGGATGAAAATGCCGCGATGATTGAAGATACCGTTACGTACCTTAAAAAACAGGAACGAGAAGTCATCTATGACGCCGAACACTTTTTCGACGGGTATAAAGTTAACCCTGCCTATGCCCTGAAAACCCTGAGAGCGGCCGCGTCCGGCGGCGCGGACCGGATTGTTTTGTGCGACACCAATGGGGGTTGCATGCCGCATGAAATTCAACACATTCTGGATGAGGCGGTTCCGCACTTGAAGGTGCCTTATGGGATTCATGCCCACAATGATTGCGGCTTGGCCCTTGCGAATTCTTTGGTGGCTGTTCGATCCGGGGCAAGCATGGTTCAAGGGACCATCAATGGATATGGGGAACGCTGTGGAAATGCGGACCTAATTGCCATGATCGGCACCCTCCAGCTCAAGATGGGTTACCCGTGCATTTCGGCCGAACGATTAAGACAACTGACGGAACTCTCGCGGTTTGTGAGCGAAGTGGCCAACATCCCGCCTTTTAATCAGCGCCCTTTTGTGGGTAGAAGTGCTTTCGCCCACAAGGGTGGCGTCCATGTGGCGGCCATTCAGAAGAATTCGTTCGCCTATGAGCATATCGATCCGAAAACCGTGGGAAACCGCAGACGCGTGCTGGTTTCAGATCTTTCGGGGAAAAGCAACATCGAGTACAAAACCCGAGAACTGGGTCTTAAACTGGGCGGGAATGGATATGACAGTCGAAAAATCGTGAACGAAATAAAGATGCTGGAAGACCAAGGATACCAGTTCGATGCAGCCGAGGGTTCGCTGGAACTCCTGATCAAGAAGGTGACGGGGCAGTTTGAAGACCCTTTTATTCTGGAGTCATTCCGCGTCACCATTGAAAAGAATCGAAGCGGCCCCAGCACGTCTCAAGCGACCATAAAGATTTCAGTCGGCAAAGAGCAAGAGATTACGGCCGCTGAGGGACGCGGTCCCGTCAATGCCCTCGACAATGCCTTGAGGAAGGCGCTCACCAAGTTCTTTCCATACATCGAAGAAATGGGGCTGGTGGATTTCAAGGTTCGTGTGATTGACGGCAGCGAGGCGACCGCCGCAAAGGTGAGAGTTCAGATTGAATCAAGAGACACCCGTGAAATCTGGTCGACCATCGGCGTATCGGAAAACGTCATCGAAGCCAGCTGGCAAGCTCTGGTGGACAGTGTACAATACAAACTCTCTAAAGAATTGAACGGAAAGTAGGAGATGGAAAGTATCAACAATCAAGCAATTGGAGACCCTGCCGCAGATTTCCACCCCCGCGGGAATCTGCGGTGGGTCCTTACGGGATAGCCTCACGTGCTGAATGTGCGATGGAAAGGACATCGAAAGCGGATTCCGGATGTCCATGCGACTGTGAGTGATACGGAGGATATTCCATGAAAGACCGCGTAATTATTTTTGACACAACGCTTCGCGACGGAGAGCAGTCACCGGGTGCCAGTATGAATTCCGCGGAGAAGCTGCGCCTGGCGGGACAGCTGGAGCGGTTGGGTGTGGACGCCATCGAAGCGGGTTTTCCGGCGGCGTCTCCGGGCGATTTCGAATCCGTCAAACTGATTGCCGAAAGGATTCGAAACACCCAGGTGACCGCGTTGGCCAGGGCCTCAAAGGCGGATATCGATCAGGCCTGGGAGGCGATCAAGGCCGCCGCAACCCCGAGGATCCATACCTTTATTGCCACCTCGGACATCCATTTGGAACATAAACTCAAACGAAGCCGTGAACAAGTGATCCGGACGGCGGTTGATGCCGTGCGATATGCGAAGAGACTCACCGACAATGTAGAGTTTTCCGCAGAGGACGGATCACGGAGTGACCGGGACTTTCTGAGCCGGATTTTTGAAGCCACCATCGCGGCAGGGGCTACCACAGTCAACTTGCCGGATACGGTTGGCTACGCAATGCCGGATGAGTTTGCGGAACTGGTCTCCTATGTCCGGGACCATACGCCCAATATCCATCGTGCGGTTTTGAGCGTCCATTGTCATAACGATTTGGGATTGGCGACCGCCAACACCTTGGCCGGGCTCCGGGCAGGGGCGCGCCAGGCTGAAGTGACCATCAACGGAATCGGCGAGCGGGCGGGCAATACATCGCTCGAGGAGGTGGTCATGAGCCTGTATACGCATAGAGGGCATTTAGGGCTTACCACGGGTGTCAAGACCGGAGAGATTCATCCAACCAGCCGACTGGTGAGCATGGTGACGGGCATTGTGATCCAGCCCAATAAGGCCGTGGTCGGTGCCAATGCCTTTGCCCATGCGTCGGGCATTCATCAGGACGGTGTCCTGAAAAACAGGACGACTTACGAGATCATGGAACCGGAGACGGTCGGCCTCGTCAGTAACCGTTTGGTGCTGGGCAAACACTCGGGACGACATGCGTTCAGAAAGAAGCTCGGAGAGTTGGGATATGAGTTTTCCGAAACCGAGGTCAATCGGCTGTTTGAAAAATTTAAATCACTGGCTGACAAGCGCAAGGAGATTTTTGACGAAGACATCGAAGTTTTGGTCGCAGAGGAAATTCTGCGAGTGCCCGACGTTTATGAGCTGGATTATCTCAATGTCGTGAGCGGCAATATGGCGGTGCCCACGGCTACGGTGAAGCTGAAGATCAGAGGGAATGAATCGCAAAGTGCAGGGTTCGGCGTAGGCCCCATTGACGCGACCTTCAACACCATCAAGCAAATGATAGGCAGCCGAGCCGAGTTGCTGAGGTTCTCGGTCAACGCGATCACCGGTGGCATGGATGCGCAGGGCGAGGTGACCGTGCGGCTCAAAGAAAACGGCCTTGTGGCACTTGGCAAAGGCGGTGATCCGGATATAATCATCGCGAGTGCAAAGGCCTTTCTCAATGGGCTGAATCGTCTTGAATACATGAAGCGAAACCCTTCGCTGATACCGGAGGAAAGGCTTCTATAGGAATTACCCGGCGGATGCCCCGGATAGTGACGCAGATAAACAATCAAGGTAAGCTTTCACAGGTTCAGGGTTTCCCGATGAAATCGGGATTCAGGGTTAAGGACAAAGAGAGGATTGAGGACTTGAAATCGTCGTTAAAAATTCTCATTTTCCCAAGTAATTGTCAATTTAGTTCCAAATTTTGGATTCGGCCTGACAAAGCTGACGATTTTCTCATAATTACGTAACCCAAATGCACTCCGTGGACGAAAATTGAACCTTGAACCCCTGAACCTTTGAACCCGTGAACGGTTACCAATCAAGGTACCGAACCGATCAATCGAATTGTAGATTTAATAATAGAAAGCATTTACGATGCCAATGACTCTTACAGAAAAAATTCTCGCCGCACACGCGGGAAAAGACTCCGTGAACCCTGGAGAATTGCTTCAGGTAAACGTCGACCTCGCTTTGGCAAACGACATTACCGCCCCGCTTGCCATTCGGGTATTTGAATCTCTGGGTGTGAAACAGGTATTTGATCCGGATAAAATCGCACTGGTGGCGGATCATTTTGTCCCGAACAAAGATATTGCATCGGCTCAGCAGACCAAACTGATGATGGAATTTGCCCGACTACACCGCATCAAACACTGCTTTGAGCCCGGTGACTCAGGCATCGAACATGTAATCCTCCCGGAGAAGGGGCTGGTGCTGCCGGGGGATGTGGTTATCGGTGCGGATAGTCATACCTGCACCTACGGTGCCTTGGGGGCCTTTTCCACGGGTGTGGGTAGCACCGATCTGGGTGTCATTATGGCTACAGGACGGATCTGGCTCAAGGTGCCGCCGACCATAAAACTGGTGTACGAAGGGAACCTTCGGCCATGGGTGGGAGGAAAGGATCTGATTCTGCATACATTGGGCCTCTTGGGCGTCGAAGGCGCCGTCTACAAATCGCTGGAGTTTTCAGGCGAAACGCTGAGAAAGCTTTCAATGGATCAGCGATTGACTATGGCCAACATGGCTGTTGAGGCAGGGGCGAAAAATGGTATCTTCGCGCCGGATGACGTTACGCGAGCCTATGTCGAAGCGCGGGCCGAAAAAAAGGGACGCTACCGGCGAAGCGATGCGGCGGCGCAATATGAAAAAGTCGTCGACATCCGTGCAGATCGGATTGAGCCGCAGGTTGCGTTGCCCCATTCCCCGGATCATGTTCAACCGGTGTCGCATGTCGGAACAGTCAGGTTGGATCAGGTTTTCATCGGATCATGCACGAATGGACGGATTGAAGACCTTAGGATCGCGGCGGGCATAATAAAAGGTCATTCCGTCGCCGGCGGTACCCGGCTTATCGTCATTCCGGGTTCCGCCCTGACTTACAAACAGGCCGTTCAGGAGGGAATTATTGAGACGTTGCTGGACGCGGGGGCGGTCATCGGTCCGCCCTGTTGCGGACCCTGCCTGGGCGGGCATTTGGGGGTTTTGGCCCGGGGTGAAAGGGCGCTTTCCACAACCAACCGGAATTTCATCGGCCGGATGGGGCATCCTGAAAGCGAAGTGTATCTTTCGAGTCCGGCCGTGGGGGCTGCATCGGCGGTTTTGGGCAGGATAGGGAGTCCGGAAGAACTGGATCTGAGGGATTGAAAAAAGAAGGGATCGGCTAAATGATCATAGAGGGACGGGTATGGAAGTTCGGCTCCAATATTGATACGGACGCCATCATCGCTGCCAGGTATCTGAATGTCAGCGATCCGGAGGAACTGGCGAAACACTGTATGGAGGACGAGCGGCCGCAATTCGTCGAAGCGGCGAAAAAGGGAGATATCATCGTCGCCGGATCGAATTTTGGGTGCGGATCCTCTCGCGAGCATGCGCCCATCGCCATCAAGGCGAAAGGGGTCTCGTGTGTAATCGCCAAGAGTTTTGCAAGAATATTCTACAGGAATGCCTTCAACATCGGCTTGCCCATCCTGGAGTCGGAAGCGGCCTTCGAGGTGTTTTCGGACGGCGACCGAGTCTCGGTGGATTTGAGTTCAGGGGAGCTGTCGGATCTGAATCGTTCGAAACGGTGTTATGCAAATCCAATTCCTGAGTTCATGCGGGAGATTATTCATGCGGGAGGACTTGTGGAATATGTTATGAAGAAAAGACTGGCGACCTCGTAAAAAGCTACTGGATGCCGCGCTGCGGCACTGTAACCGAAAATAACGTAAGTTATTTGAAATTCGTCACTCCATTGAAAAGGGGGGCCGGGAAACACGATGTCAAAGACATACGCGATTGCGGTGATACCGGGTGATGGTATCGGGCCTGAGGTCGTGAGAGAAGGGGTGAAGGCCCTTCAAGCGGTTTCGGAGAGATGCAGTATTGATTTCAAATTCAAGGAATTCGACTTGGGAGGAGATCCGTACCTTAAAAAAGGGATCCTTTTGCCTGAAGGAGTTTTGGCGCAGCTTGGCGGTGTGGATTCCATCTTTTTAGGCGCGATCGGTCATCCGGATGTCAAACCGGGCATTTTGGAAAAAGAAATCCTTCTCAAGTTGCGCTTTGAACTGGACCTGTATGTAAACCTCCGGCCTGTGGTGCTGTTTCCGGGCGTGGCGACACCCCTTCGGTCTAAGGGCCCCAAAGACATCGATTTTGTGGTGGTGCGGGAGAACACGGAAGGGATATACGCGGGCGGCGGCGGGTTTTTCAAAAAGGGAACCCCTGATGAAATTGCCACACAGGAATCAATCACGACGCGAAAAGGGGTGGAGCGTTGTGTTCGGTATGCCTATGAAACCTGCAGAAGAAGAAATAGAGGCAAGCACCTGACGCTTTGCGCAAAAAACAATGTGCTGGTCTACGAATCTGATCTTTGGTACCGGGTGTTTCATGAACTCCATTCGGAGTATCGGGACATTCAGATTGATTATCAGCACGTTGACGCGCTGTGCATGTGGATGATTAAAAATCCGGAGCGTTTTGATGTGGTGGTGACGAACAACATGTTTGGAGATATTATCACCGACATCGGGGCGGTGATCCAAGGAGGGCTTGGTATCGCAGCGGGGGCCAATATTAATCCCGAAGGTGCCGCCATGTTTGAACCGATCGGAGGCTCGGCCCCAAAATATGCCGGGCTGAACCGGATCAATCCGTTGGCGGCAATTTGTGCAGCCCAAATGATGTTGGAGCATCTTGGAGAGTTCCGTGGGGCGGATATTCTCCTTAGCGCCATCAAGGAGGTTGTGAGGAATGATCTTGTGAGCATGGAGGCCGGGCGAATGGGCCTCGGCACGCGTGAGGTTGGCGACCGGGTGGTCGGCTACATCCGGGACAACCCCGAGTCCGGGTGAGAAAAATGGAGGACATGAGGGTTGCGGCGGTTTGCATGAATTCCGAACCGGGGCAGGTGAATAGGAATCTTGACCGCATTCGATCGTTTGTTTTCCAAGCCGCAAGAGCGGGTGCACAGATCGTCTGTTTTCCGGAGCTATCCGTGACGGGGTACGTTTTGGAACATCCCGAAAAGGCCTATGTCGGGGCAGATCCGGAAACGGCGCCGGAACGATTGCTCCACGTGGCCAAAGAAACAGGCCTGATTATCATTGCCGGAATGATTGAGCTTTGTCCTGGGAGGAGACCGTGGATCACCCAGGTAATCGTCGGACCTGAAGGTGTTATCGGCCGATACCGTAAAACGCACCTCTCGCCGGCCGAAAAGGACCGTTATCAGAGGGGTCAGGAGATCAAGGCCTATCCTTTCGGAAATACAACATTTGGCGTGGCGCTTTGTTATGAAGCGCATTTTCCGGAGATTAGCACTGTGCTGGCCCTCCAGGGCGCCGACATTCTTTTTTTTCCTCATGCGTCCCCACGAGGAGACCCGGAAGGCAAGTCGCAAAGCTGGCTGAGACATCTGCCGAGCAGGGCCTTCGATAACGGCGTCTTTGTCGTGGCATGTAATCAGGTGGGGGATACGGCCGAGGGTTTTTCCTTTCCGGGCGTTTCCCTTGTGCTGGGGCCGGATGGACAGGTTTTGGCCCAATATACCGGAGATGCGGAGCGGATTCTTCTTGCGGACCTAAAGGCGGCGGTACTTCGGAGCACACGGGAACACCGGATGAAATATTTTATTCCACGGCGGCGACCCAAATTATACAAGAAAATTGTTGAGATCTAGCAAGCTCCAAGTGCCGCCGACCCGCGAATTTGAGGCGGATTCACCGTTGACGAACTGGAAACGGAAGCGCGGTCGACACTTGGGGCCAACCGGAAAAGAAAAGGGCGCAAAAGATCCCCCCAATAGCATCTTTTGCACCCCATAGGTTCGGTTCGGTTTTTCTGGAGAACGAGAAATTCCTGGAATTATACACACCCAGTGGGCTTTGGCAGTCCCGCCATTTTACAGGCGCCCTTTCCCGGTCCGGATGGAAATAGTTCGTAAATGTATTTCAATTTGAAACCCGTAACCTTGGAGAGAATCCTCACCATGGGGGCAATTCCGTTCTTTTTGTAATAGTCCTGGAGGACATTGATGACCTTCCAGTGCTCATCGGTGAGTTCCTCAATGCCTTCCGTTTGTTTCACGTGCTGAACCCAAGCCTCATTCCAGTTGTTGAAGTCGTCAATGAAACCATCTTCATCAACGTTGAAAGTTTTTCCTTCAAACTCTACACTTGGCATAACACATACCCTCCTTGTTTAAGATGTCTTTATTCAAACATTTCAGTTGGGTGACTGACTTAAATTGAGAAATATGGTTCTTATAGTTATCGTTTCTAAAATTGTCAACTGTTCTTTTCGCACTTTATAAATGCATTTTATTTACTACCGTTCATTGTGTTTTTATAATTTTGTGTGGCCCTGAAAAGGCTTTTGGCCCATAGCGGACACCCCGCTGCGTGCAAATGGGTGTAAGTCGCCAGAAGATTTTTGCGGCATATGCCGTCTCGCCGTCCGTCGACACCGCGGCCACGGCTCACTTTGAAGAGAAATTCCGTCTGCCCTTTTTTTGTAAGAATTGCTTTGGAATAATGAAATTCATGGCCCTTCAAGATTTCTCCGATCGGGTAATAGGGGTTGGGTCGAACCACCTCCATGATGGTATACCCATGTCCGTGGGGTTTGTTTTGAAGAACGAAGTCAACGGGGACCGCCCCGACCATGGGGTAGGTTTTGCCGTCCAGTAAAAGGTTTTCCCCCATGTACATGAACCCCCCACACTCGGCGTAAACAGGTAGGCCTTTATCGATTTCGTTTTTCAGAGAGCTACGGAAAGCCTGATTATCCGATAATGCTTTCGCTTGGACCTCGGGAAACCCACCGCCGATGTAAAGGGCATCCAATGGAGGTAACGCCTTCTGTGAAATTGAGTTGATTTGAATTAAATCAGCCCCCATGCGCTTCAGCTGATCTAAGTTTTCCGGATAATAGAACCAGAAAGCATTGTCCCGTATGAAACCGATCCGAGGTGAATCGTTTTTGACTTGGGAAATCGGAACAAGTTCATGATGCTGAAAACGGGCGCCGATGGGTTCCACATCTTTTGCGATTTTCAGGATGCGATCCAGTTGGAGATGCTTCTGAACATTGCGTTTGGTCCAAATTACCGCCTTTTCCGCATGATTTCGTTCCTGGTGGGGAACAAGCCCCATGTGCCTTTCCGGAAAACAGTTTTCCTTCAGTTTGGGAACCGTGCCGACCACATCTATGCCACAATATCTTTCAATGCTTTTCGTGATCAGCGCTTCCTGCCTGAATCCGGCAACCCTGTTTAAGATGACACCGGCAATGTTCAACCCTGGATCGAAGATTTGACACCCCTTAACGACCGCAGCAACGGTCCGGGTGGCCATGGTTACATCCACGATGAGAATGACCGGTGCATTCAGGCATTTGGCCAACTCCGCCGTGCTGCAGCGCCCTTCTATATCCAAGCCGTCAAAAAGACCCCGGTTCCCTTCTATGACAGAGACATCCGCCTGATTTGAATTGGCGAAAAAGGAGCGAAGAATCTGGTCTTTGTCCATCATAAACGAGTCCAGATTATGGCATGGTCGACCCGCAGCACAGGTGAGCCACCCGGCGTCAATAAAATCGGGTCCCTTTTTGAACGGAGCGACCTGAAGGCCCTGATCCCGCCAGGCGGCGAGAAGCCCCAACGAGAAAATGGTTTTGCCGGACCCTCCCTTCAGTGCAGCGATAATAATTCGTGGCTGTGTTGTGTGCATTTTGCGTTAGCAACCCCATGTTCTCCGAGCGGACTTTTCAGGCTGCTCAAATGGAAATTAGGACCATGGGTTGATAATATTGTCAATCAGAAAATATGATGCTTTTTTTATTGACAACACTTGGGGATTCTGCGTATAAGAGACGCGTTAACTATTTGAAAAATTAACTAGTTCCAATATTCACAAGTACTTGAAGGAAATGCTTTTCCCCGAGTGACGGATAAAGGGCGGACATGCGCTTCAAGATATTTGCATGCATCGTGTTATGGCGTTGAGATTTTCTTGAGGGAGGAGGTGAGCGTAATATTATTCAATATGGGGACTTACTCCTTAAAGTTTAAACACAGTCAGCGAAGGAGGCATACATAATGGCTTTCGAACCAAGAGAGGAACAAAAAGAGTTAAAGTACGATGAACTCAGAATCTATTCCGATGAAGAACTGAATAACTATACGGAAGAGGAGCTGAAAAATTTCAAAATTAAACATGACATTCCCATGTGTGATGAGCTGGAAAAAGGTCCATGGCCGAGTTTTGTGGCGGATGCAAAAAGAGAAGCGCTGCATCGAAAAAAACTTGCCGATGATCGGATGATGATTGAAAGAGATGTCGTGGATGATTTGCTGGGGCAGCTCGAAGACTCATTCAAAGATGGGGAAACGCACTGGAAACATGGCGGCATCGTCGGGGTGTTCGGTTACGGCGGCGGTGTCATCGGAAGGTACTCGGATCTTCCCGCGAAATATCCCTCCATTGCGCACTTTCATACCCTCCGGGTCAATCAACCGGCGAGTAAGTTCTACAGCTCGGACTACCTGAGGAGTATTTGCGACCTATGGGAATACAGAGGAAGCGGGTTGATGAATTTTCACGGGTCTACCGGGGACATCATTTTCCTTGGGACATTCACTGAACAGTTAGAGCCTATTTTTTACGAGTTGGGCCATGTGCTTCAGCAAGATCTGGGAGGTTCCGGATCGAATCTGCGCACCCCTTCCTGTTGCATCGGTAAGGCCCGTTGTGAGTGGTCCTGCTATGATACCCAGGCCATGTGTTACGAGTTGACCCACTTCTATCAGGATGAATTGCACCGTCCCGCTTTCCCGTACAAATTCAAATTCAAGTTCGACGGGTGTCCCAACTGCTGCGTGGCTTCCATTGCTCGCGCAGACATGTCTTTCATCGGCACCTGGAAAGACAATATCCGTATTGATCAGAAGGCCGTGCAGGCATACATCGGCGGAGAAATCGCCCCCAACGGCGGCGCGCATGCGGGAAAAGATTGGGGCAAGTTCGATATCGATAAAGAAGTCATCAATCTTTGTCCCACCCAGTGCATGTGGATGGAAGACGGCAAGCTCATGATCGACGACAAAGAGTGCACGCGGTGCATGCATTGCATCAATGTCATGCCCCAGGCCCTGCGGCCGGGAGAAGATACCGGTGTAAGCATTCTTTTTGGCGCCAAGGCCCCCATCCTAGAGGGAGCCCAGATGTCCCTTTTGACCGTGCCGTTCATGAAGGTGGAACATCCTTACGACAATGTAAAGGAACTTATTGAAAAGGTATGGGATTGGTGGATGGAAGAGGGCAAGAACCGCGAGCGCCTGGGTGAGCTCATCCAGCGGTGGGGTGTGCCGAAATTTCTGGAGGTCATCGGATTACCCGCAATGCCGCAAATGGTCAAAGAACCGCGGAGCAACCCCTACATTTTCTGGAAAGAGGAAGATGTTCCCGGGGGATGGAAACGCACAATCGAAGACTATCGAAAAAGACACGTCAGATAGTTACGGAACAGGAGGTAGAAAACGATGGCATTATCTCAAGAAAGATTGGGACTATTCAACCCAAAGAAACCGATGGAAAATCGTCTTACGGATCTTGGCCCGAGGCACTTTTGGCAGTATTTTCCTCCCATAATTCAGAACAATTACGGAAAGTGGAAATACCATGATATCCTTGAGCCCGGCGTTTTGGTGCATGTATCGGAAACCGGCGACAAAGTGTTCACGGTGAGATGTGGGGGTGTCAGATTCATGAGCGTTGAGCATGTGAGAGAAATTTGTGAAATCGCAGATAAACATTGTGACGGCTTTGTGCGGTTCACGACGCGAAACAACCTTGAATTCATGGTGGACAGTCAGGACAAAATGGAGGCGCTGAAAAAGGACCTGATGAGTCGGAAACATGTCTCCGGAAGCTATAAATTCCCCATCGGCGGGACCGGAGCAGGGCTCACCAATATCGTCCATACCCAGGGCTATCTCCATTGCCATACCCCGGCAACGGACGCCTCTTCCATGGTGAAGGCAGTTATGGATGATCTGTTTGAATATTTCCAAGGCATGACATTTCCCGCCCAAATTCGGATTTCCATGGCGTGTTGCCTGAACATGTGCGGTGCGGTTCATTGCTCGGATATTGCGCTTCTGGGGTATCATCGCAAACCGCCCGTGGTTGATCACGAGGTTATGGATTCTTTGTGCGAAATCCCCTTGGTTATTGCGGCCTGCCCGACAGCGGCCATTTCACCCACCAAAACCGAGGACGGAAAGAAGAGTGTGAAGATTAAAGAAGAACGCTGCATGTTCTGCGGCAACTGCTACACGATGTGTATGGCGGTCCCTCTTTCCGATAAGGAAGGGGACTGTGTGACGATCATGGCGGGGGGTAAGGTCTCCAACCGACTCTCTGCGCCTAAGTTTTCTAAGGTCGTCGTTCCTGCCGCGCCGAACAACTTCCCCCGCTACCCCGAAGTCTGTGAGAACGTCAAAAAGATTGTAGAGGCGTATGCCGCAGGCGCCAATAAGTATGAGCGAATTGGGGACTGGGCCGAGCGGATCGGATGGGAAAGGTTCTTCGAGAAGTGTGATCTGCCCTTCAGCGACCATCTCATTGATGATTACCGATTGGCCTATGATACTTACAGAACCTCTACCCTCTTTAAGTATACCGATGCTGCGTGGGAGGTCTCAAAGGCAGCCGGAGGCATCGATTAGGCACCACCCTTAGGATCAAAGGAGCAATATTATGGAGGACTTTAAGAAAGCGATCCTCGATTTTGCTGAGAACAGTAAAAAGACCAAGTTTTATTTTAGCGATATGGAAAAGGGCGTGAGAAAGGTTTTCCCCGACGCCAAGGCCCGGGAAATCAAAAAGGCCGCGACCGCTCTTGTCAATGAGGAAAAACTGGTCTACTTTTCTACCGGAAGCACGACGATGTACGGTTTGAAGGGAAGAGGTCAGACTGAGGATCATTAGACTCAACTGTTGAATTGAGTTTGCAATTTAGCGGCGGAGGTCGCTTTCCGTGTCGGAATGCGACCTCTTTTTGTCTCAATTTGCAGGCGTGAATTCGGGATTCGGAGCCGGGATCCAGGCAATGAGAAGACCGTGACGGCTTTTGTAAACGCAGGCAATTGACGGATAAGAGGTTTAGGATGAAAGAACCACAGGGCGCGGAAGAATTCATAGCGGAGCAAAAACGAATGCTCGCAGAAAATCCGGAATGCGCGAACTCCCAGTATAATTTAGGAGTTACTCTCATGGAACAGGGCAAACTCGACGAGGCGATTCCCTACTTTGAGGAGGCGATCGAGAATAGCGGCAGGATGTTTGAAGGCTGGGTCAACCTGGGATATATTTATTTCAAGAAAGGGAATTTGGAACGGGTGGTGGAAGCCAACCGGAAAGCCGTTGAAGTTGAACCCAGATACGCTCGCGGGTATGCCAATCTCGGCTTTGCTTATCTTCAAATGATGGAAACCGAAGCGGCGATCGATGCCTTGAAAAAGGCTCTTGAGCTCAACCCGGAGATCGTTCAGGCCTGGAGTAACCTGGTCAATGCGTATCTCCAAAAGGAGGATATTGACACGGCAATCGAGACGGGAGAGAAAATGGTGAAGGTCGCGCCGACTTTTGGACTCGGCCATAACAACCTTGCCTTTGCCTATTACAGCCGAGGGGATTATGAAAAAGCGATCAAGTACCTGGACAAGGCCTTATCTCTGGGGTTTGAGGCTCCTCCGGAGTTTATTAAGAAATTAGAACCTCATCGTAAATAGCCGAGCTGGATCCGAGACCCGACGGCACTCGTTCCAAGATTTGATGTCCTGCCATAGGGATAAAAGCTCCGGTATGCTAAAGCGCCATCGGCTGTTGGCAAGTGCGAGGCTTGCGGGAGATTCGACGGCAGATGACGATGCTTGAATTGACGTTCAAAATTCTTGACAATGCAAGAATCGGCGTAATATAAGAAATTCCAATATTTCAATATATCCGACATGTCGATCAGCGGAGAAACGAGAGGAAGCGATAGCGTCGAGGTCGAGGAGATACCGACCGGAACGGCTTCACTTACGCTGGTAGGCCGTGAGGACTTAGATGAAAGGAGGTACCTTTATGGCAGATTATTGTATCAATGTCTTTTTGGATGAGGAATTAAAGAAAAAGATTGAAGACGCCGGATTAGAGGACCAAATAAAAACCGTGGCAGGAAAAGAAGCCGTTCAGGTTGCGGTTGGCAGGAAGGAGCAAAAGAAACTTCTCAAGGCGTTTCCCGACCTGGAATTTGATTCCTCTGACGCATGTGTGCTTCCGGGAGAGGCCGAGAATAAACTGATGGATATTATATTGGAGAACAAGACCCTGGATGTTATGAAGTTCGCGATTGTGAAGCTTTATAACCCGCTTGCGGGCAAGGCACTGCGGAGTAAGGTCCATTAGGTCTTTGGCCTCTCGCGACTTTGCCATTCAACGTATGATTTTTAAAGAAGTATTCAGGAAATAGGCGGATAGAGACACTGCCCTATTTTTTGGAATATGGAATCGTTTTTTTTTCTTATGGGAATGCGGAAGGAATTGTTCTCAAGAAAAAGGTTTTCACTCCAAAGCAAACGGAAAAGGGGCGGCACGCCACTTTTGATCAGAGGACGGGGCTGTCGCGTTTAGAAGATTTGTGAGGGCATATTTTTTTGGAGAATCGCATTGAATGCTGCCGGTTCTATCGGCAGCATTTTTTTGTAATGTGCAAGCATTTGGCCGGAGAAAAAGGCGGGTAGCCGATGACAACAAATCCTTTTGAATCGCTTCAGGGCTACGAACACTTGGTGGACAAGGCGGATGCATTCTTCCAAAGCATGCAAGAAACCCATGGCACCTGCGTCAAATGCGTGCCCCATTGTTCCGACTGTTGCCATGCTGTGTTTGGACTGTTTCTTGTGGAGGCAGTCCACCTGAAGCGGCATTTCGACGAATTGAACGGAGACAAAATAAAGGAAGCTCTATGGCGCTGCAATGACACGGAACGGGCACTTAAGCGATTAGAAATAAAGCTAAAGGCACACGAAACGGATCCACAAATGGGAGCCCGTATATTCGCAACGGAAAGGATTCGTTGTCCGCTCTTGGATGATAATGCGGAGTGCATCCTTTACCCCTACCGACCGATCACATGCCGAGTCTATGGAACTCCAACGAAGATCCACGGCAAGCCGCACGTTTGTGGAAAGTCGGGATTCGAAAGGGGGCCATCCTATCCCGCCTTTGACCTAGATGGTGTCTACGGGGATCTTTTTAATCTCTCTAAGGAACTACTGGAAGATTTCGGAAAAAAAGACCTTGACAAGGCATCCTTATTGATCTCTGTTTGTAAGGCCATGAGGACTCCGGTTGATGAACTCATCAACGAGACGTTTCGGGATCCCTTTGAAGGGCCTTCATGACCGGGTAAATTGTTTTTTATGACTGAAGCGATTCGGAAAAAGAAGCGGTAGGACCTTTTCCCAGAGTTCTCAGGGCTTCCGAAGCCAGTTGGCCGATGGTTCTTTTTTCCAGCTTGCCATCCTCGTATATCTCCAAAACGGCATCATCCTTCCGAAGTTTTGTCAAATCATCTTTTGCTTCCTGCGTGCCCAGATTTCCAAGAAGTACGGCGGCATAACCGCGAATCTCAGGATTCCGGTCCTGGAGAAGCGGAATGAAATAGAACGACTTTTTTTGAATGAGATCGGGCCGTTTCGCTGCAATTTTTCCGAGCGCCCGAAGAATATCCGGTAGCAATGCTCTGTCCTTCACGAATTGGTAAAGTTGGGGCATGTACCCGGCAAACTGCTTGGGACTGTGACATATGATTTCCCCAATGGCATCAATGGATCCCCAGCTTGACGCGGCGGTATCCGTCAGGGCAGTGAACAATCCTTGAAGAAGTTTGGAGATGGTCCCGGGATTTTTCTGAGCGATCAACGCGGATACCTTTCCCAGGATCTCAGCACTCCGCCGGCGAAGTCCCTTTTCAGGAAAATAGAGGAGACGCTGCAGGTCCCTGATAATTCTTGGGTCTTTCTCGGCGATGCTCAGCAGGGCATTCAGCTTGTATTCTTTTACCCATGCCTCCACTTCTTTCTTCGAAAATGACTTTCCGGTTCTCTTTGTGAACGCGGATTTCTGTGGGACTTGGGTAGCGCTTTCCAGTCGTCGCAAAGCACCCTCCTGGGTAACCTCTCGAACATCTCTATGCAGCCTAATAAAGAAGAGAGTTCCTGCGACCTGCCGCCCTTCGTAGGCACCTCCCGGGAAAATGAGATGCGTGTCGAGATCATAATTCTTGACTTGCTTTTCAAGATAATCCTCTTCCGGGAGAAGATCCCAGGCCAGATCCCAGTCGCCGTTACATCCAAAGACAAGGGCATCGACCATGGCTGTGCCGAGATTATGGCCGGTGGCATCATAAGCATAGACGGCACCGCAGGCACATGAGCCGACGGGCATCTCTCCAGGCATGCGCGTCTGTAGCTCTTTGGGCCTTTCTAAGTTTAGTCCGCAAAATGGACAGGTCGGTTTCTCAAAAGGTTTTCTTCCCATAAGTTTGCTTTCAATCATGTTTCATAATCTTGAGTTACCCTTTCAAAGTGAATCCGGATCCTTCTTCCTCGTATTCGAATTCGAGGATTTCGAAGTCTTCACGAACGGATCTGAACCGAGCATTCCACTTCTTAAAACGCTCCCCTGCGAAATCACAGTTGAGGACTCCGATTCGCGCGTTCAGCTTTTGGAGCCTTGGGACGATACTCTCAAGAAAAATTTCAGTGATGTAAATCTTGTCCGCTTCATTTAGCTCACAGGAGGCGGCGTCTTGGTTCGCTCGCTTCATCATGGATTCCACCTGTTAAATGTATCTACCGCCCCTCGTCATCCTGCAATGCTACGAGATAAAAAGATGTGCTTCGATGAAAGTCAGAGAATGAGAAGGGCGGATGAAAACCGTTATTTTGTTGGCCCGGGCAAGTCCAATGTTGTACATTGGTTTGAAGGACCGCAAGATTTTGTTGTGATCTTGGGTTGTTTACCCCCCGGTCCAACGCCCATGGCATAATTGGTTTTGCTGACAACCCGCGCACAGGATCGGCCTTGACATGCGGGGCATACGACTTCGATTATTTCATCCGAATTGACAAAAAGCTTTTCGAACACGTCTCCGCACGCGAGACATCGAAATTCAAAAATCGGCATTGTTCCGCTCCCGTTTCATAAGTTAGACTTAGGCGTAAAACATAGTCATTTAGGGAATCAAAGTCAAACCATACCCATATCCTGCACCATGATACTGTCCTTTCACCCATGCTTTGAAGCAGACGTTCAGATTATTTTGGCGGATCGCGCTCTGAATTCAAGCGACCGGGCCCTCATAGAAACAGCAAACGCGATCATTTTGCCGCAAGGATGTACGAAAGATCTTTTTCAAGCCTGCAACAGTTCGGAGAGGGCCATTTTTCCAGGCTATGAAAATCGTTTCAGATACCCTGGAAAAACCGGCCAAAGCTTACTCTTCCGGGATTTCGGCTGTCCGCATCCGGAGACATTTCGCTGGTCATCCGTTAGGCAATGGAAGGAAACCTGCCCGGAGGAAACGGAACTCCCCCATGAATTGCCCTTTTTGGTCAAGGCGGACAAAGCCCATGAGGCGGAAGGCGTCCACCTGGTAAGGGACAATGGGTCCCTGTTCGAGGCATTGCAACATATGATTCTTCTGGAAGCATCCGGGCTTTCAGGGTTTGTCACGCAGGCGTTTGTGCCTTGCGGGGGAAACGTACTTCGGGCGGTCGTTATCGGGAAGCGGATTCTGACTTACTGGAAACGGCCTGGAAATTCCGGCGAGGTCATCACCACGATTGGCCGCGGCGCAACAATCGATCATCACTGGCGCCCCGATCTCCAGAAAAAGGGGGGAGAGTACACTCAAGGATTGTCTCTCAAAACCGGCATCAATTTGGCGGCGATTGATTGGGTGTTCCCTGCCGGCGTTAGGGATCCGACACCTTTGATATTGGAGATCAACTACTTCTTTGGGAGACGCGGATTGGGGGGGATAGAGAACTTCTATCATTTTCTTTACCGTGCGATTCGGGAATGGCTGGTGGAGAAGGGGCTGGATCCGGGTGCGGTAAGACTGATCTGAAAAACACCCGTCGGCTGTTGAACAGCCCGTTTTTTTCCTGGGTTCGGCTCGATGATCCAAGTCCCTCGGGGCCGTGAGTGATGTGAAAGGGCATTAGGCGCATAGCGGCATACACCCGGCGCGGTGGCAGTTTTTTGAGTCCGGTCTCGCGTGCGCAAGGATCTAGGAGATCTGGATGCAGACTTTTCGAGACCTGGATCCATCAAATTCACAAAAGAAAATCTTTTGCCAGGTTCCAAGGACAAGACGTCCGTTTTGAATCGGCACCGTCACCGAACTACCCATCATGGATGCCTTGATATGACTGTCGGCGTTTCCCTCCATGTGTCGATACCCCGCATCGGGAGGTACCAGTTCATTTCATTTTTGCATGATATCCCGAAAGACATCCGGATCTGCGCCTTCATTGATGGTTACGCCTGCGGTGGTATGGGGAACATAGACAGTACATATCCCGTCG
>JAWOGN010000345.1:0-6187 GCA_046496815.1 Desulfatiglandaceae bacterium | reverse complement strand
AAAGTTATGCAGCAGGGCATAGATCGCCAGCCCGGCAATGACCAGATGATGCCGCTGATCGACAGCACACCGTTAACCTGGCTCTCGAAGGCCGGACTCTTGAACTGCACCGTCGGCAGCTGGGTATCCACGGTGAACTGCAGGTTGGAGTAGGCCCAGGTGTCGCCCCCGTCATCCGATGCCCTGACCTTCAGGGCTACCATGCCGTCGCTGACGCCGGAGGCGGCATAGGACCAGTTCACCTCTATATTTTCACCGCTCGGCAGGCTCGGCGAGGCTGTCGCGACCGGCTGCCAGCTGGAGCCGTTGTCCAGGCTGACATCGATATCGGTAATGCCGTTGGCATCCTTCGCAGTCCCCTCTACGGTAAAACTCGCGGAATCGATATTCTCGCTCATGGCCGGACTGGTGATGTCCACCGAGGCAGCGTCGGTATTTGCCATCAATGAGACTCTTGAAGTCCACAAATCTCATAGGCGCATATTGAGAAAGCCGATCCATCCGGGCAATTCGTATGATCCGCAGATTGGCCCGCTGCGATAGAATCCCAACCGTTCCCGATTCAAAGTCCGGCGCTGCGACAACTTCGAGATAATTTTTTGAAATCATTTCGGCCGTCGTTAAATCGATGGGGCGGTTAAAAAGCGCACATCCTCCGAAAGCGGCAATCCGGTCCGCCCTATCCGCCTTTCGGTAGGCTTCGGCAAGCGTCGACGCATATGCAACACCACAGGGATTATTATGTTTAACGATGACCACCGCCGGACCGGCGGTCAGGTATTTCATGATATTGAGGGCATTGTCCACATCCGTCAGATTGGTTTTGCCGGGGTGCTTACCGCTTTGGATCATATCTTCTTCGGAAATCGCCGAGACCAGACCCCTTCCAGGCTCGATGAATCGGCACTGACCCAAAACCAGATTCCCGTTTACAAGCTCATACAGTGCCGCCTCTTGCCCAGGGTTTTCGCCATAGCGAAGGCCCTTTTCAACGAGTTCGCCACGCTTTTCCTCAGCGATTTTCCACGTTCGCTTTCGATACACCAACGTCTGATCGCCAAAGGAAATAGTCATCTCGGAAGGAAAATGATCATCCATCACGGTCCGATACATTTTCTTGAGATCATCACCCATGGGATCCTCCTCTGCTGCAATTATGTCGATTTATCCGCAAAATCAGGAGGTTAATTTCTAGGTATCCATCACCTAACTTTACTGACTTTACTTCTTTCGATGTATGCATAGGCATTATGGTTGTGGATTGATTCGAAATTCTCGGATTCAACAGCGAACCATGTGATGTTGGGGTCTCTTTCCAGTTTTAGCGCAATCTCTCGGACGATGTCTTCGACAAACATTGGATTTTTGTAAGCTTTTTCCGTCACATACTTTTCATCTTCCCGCTTTAAAATCGAAAACACATCGCTCGATGCCGATGCCTCCACCAGCTTGATCAAATCCTCTATCCACACAAACTTATTAAACTTGACCTGGAGGCGCACTTCGCCTCGTTGATTGTGGGCGCCGAATTCACTGATCTCCTTGGAGCAGGGACACAACGTGCATATGGGAACAAAGATCATGACAGTCAGGTCGGTTCCCTCATTGAGAGATCCCTTGAAGATGCACTTATATTCCATCAACCCCTCTGTGCCTGTCACGGGCGCTGCCTTGTTAATAAAGTAAGGGAAGGTCATCTCCATATGGGCGCTTTCCGCATTGAGCCTCAGCTTCATCTCCTCCAGGATATCGGAAAAGTTTTGGAGAGAGATTCGACGACTGTGCTCATTGAGTATTTCAACAAATCGGCTCATGTGGGTCCCCTTGTAGTAGCGGGGCAGGTTCACATACATGTTGATCTCCGCGACCGTCTGCTGCTCGCCCATATCTTTATCCAGGACCGTGATGGGATAGCGGATCCCTTTCACTCCCACCTGATCGATATCTATGTTCCTGTAATCCTTATGATTCTGAATATCTTCCATCTTCATTTCTTCAAGAATTTCCCCATATCGCCTTTTCGCCCCAAAATTTACGCGGGAAATCGGCCGGCATCTGCATCCGCTCCTGAACAGGGCGGAAAATGCAAATTCCGGGAATTTAAAGTGACTACATCGCGTCCGTCAAATAATCTTTTAACTTTTCTCGAAGTGAATTCGGCCATTCATCGTCATAAAGGAATGTTTTGACCTCCGCCTTTGTGAGCTTTTCTAAGATCTCAACGGGTAAGTCCCTGAAAGCTGCCAATCTATCGGCAGCCGGTTCTCGCTTAAGATCTTCCTTATCGAACATCTTTTTCCTCCTTGAGAAACAAACCGTTTCATCCGCTCTGCTGAACATTCATTACGTTCATAGCGTGTTCACTGTCACACACCCAAAGTTCCGATAAGCGCCAAAATCTCATCATGGCACGTTGCATTGCTTGCAACCAGGCCATCCAAATCTCTGATGGGGTCTCCGGTGAATTGATCGTAGTTTAAGGCTTTGCCCGCAAAGTCGGTGACCCTGCCACCCGCTTCTTCCAAAATCACCTGACCCGCACAATGGTCCCACGCAAATGCAATCCCGTAGTCCGGATCAGCGCTACGGATATAAACATCTGCCTGACCCGATGCCAGCATCAGGTATTTTGCCTGCCCGTCCATGCGGCCGCTCCGCGCGATCCCCGCCGCCTTCACAAATTTCCCACAGATATCCCCACGGTCATGCGCGCGGGAGCCGACCACCCTCAGTTCTGAAATTCGATTGATATCGGACACATGGAGTCTCTTCGGCCGTTCACCCTCGGCCTTCGCCCAGAAGGCGCCGATCCCCGCCCCCGCATATGCGATCACCGTTTCTTCTCTTGTCCCCGCTATTTCCGGAAAAGATGGCACGGCCATACACCCAAATTGTGGTTTCCCATCGAAATAGAGTCCAATCGCAATGGCATAACAAAGGCCTTTCTTGAACCCCTTGGTTCCGTCAATCGGATCAATCATCCAAGTGCGGGAGCCTTGGGGATCACCGCGGTAATTCACCCAATCCTCGAGGTGTTCTGCCGCATCACCCGCCTTCATCAATTCTTGAATCATTTCCCCTGCACGCCTTTTTAGCACAGTCTCGCCATCCAAGTTCAGCGTCTCCTCGGCGGCAATTCTGTCATTTGGAAAATGCCGTTGCAGCCCTGCCAAAATGATCGCCTGAGAAACGATATCCGCCTGCGTGACCGGCGTACCGTCTTCTTTGGTCTCAGCTTCAATGCCCTTTTTCCGAATTCGCTCTGTGGCATTTACGGCCTTGCGGGCCAACGCTAAGGCCACTTCAGTCTCCTTTTCGAATCTAGCCCCGATCATAACCGGATTTCTTCCCAGTCATGCGGGTGATGTCAACTTTGATGACTACTGTTTTTTCGAGTACTTCCTTTGGAAACGCAAACGTTCCTTCCGAATACTGTCCCATAATGGTATCGAGGGCATGCCGCTTTGATTCAGAATCCTCTAGGAAGGAAACGGTACCGAATCCAATGACACTTCGGTATTTCATCCCCCATTTGCAGGCGTTTTCGCCTCTTACGATCTCATGATCCGCGTCAAATTCAAAACACACATTTCGGTTCTTCATTAGAATGTCTAATTTTTCACCTTCACGCGCCATGTGAAAGTACAAGGCATTCTCCTCATACCCGAAACAAAGCGGTACGATATAAGGGAAATTATTGCGCGATAGGGCCAGGCGGCAGACCAATGATTTGCGAATGATTCCTTCCACTTCGGTTTTATCCGGAATTTCCTTTTCTCTTCGCCTCATGTGATTCCTCGTCATGTTGTTTTTTGCGGACTTCTCTTTTTAGTTCCTTCTCGATCATCCGCTCCTTGAATGATAATCCTCTCGAAAATGCAAATACGGCGAACCCGTGAAACAACAGCCCGATACCCCAGCCGATGAGCGGCCATTTAAACCAGAGGTATTGAGTCGATGTGACAAGGTTAATAATCATGAGCAGGATATTCACCCCTGCATAGGCGGCCAGATGGATATAGAATCCTATCTTGGCCTCCACTTTTTTCCTGGCTTTCTCATATGCCCCTTGGTCTTGCATGGTATCCCCCCGACCGCGGCAAAAAGGCGACTTCGACCTTTCCGATTCCGCTCCTCTCCCTCCGTGTTTCTCCTGCGGAGATGTCTTGTCTCCCTATTTCTTTGTCGCAGCTACTCTCGGATATAGTGTATCCAGATCGCCGTCACAATTCCCCAAACGGCATTGAACACAAATACAAACAGTGGGGTCAGTGCCCCGAGACCCATCCCCAACACTCCCTCCTTTCCTTGGTAAGGAAATACAACAAAGAGCTGCACCAGCGTAGGGCCGAGACTTAACAAAACCCCCCGCTTCAGAGGATTGCTTCGAAGCACCGGCAACAAAAAAAGCAATCCCCACAGCCCTCCCCATACAAGGCGCGGGTAGAGCCATCCGGCGGATAGATTCGGAGCCAACCGAACGCCCAGCGCTCGGGTGATCCCATACGCGCCAAACGCCCACACCGTCACACTGTTCGCCAGTCCACCCAAACAACCGGCGGCAAACACGAGCGTAATACGTTTCGCAAACGTCCTCATCAATCGTGTCCCTTCGCGCCAAAGTCGACCGCTTCCTTGACCCCGGCCGCGTGCGCCACTTCGGTCTATCCGGGGCCTGACGCATCCCTGTTTCCTTGAAGACGCCTCGGGAATTACGATGTCTCGTAGCCGTTCGGATTGGCGGATTGCCACCGCCATGAATCCGCACACATGGCATCGATACCTCTATCGGCCGACCAATTCAGCTCTCTTTTTGCTAAAGCAGGATCTGCATAGCATGATGCAATATCGCCGGCTCTGCGCTCGACAAACTTATAAGGTATCTTTTTTCGCGACACTTTCTCGAAGGCCGATATCATTTCCAGCACACTGTATCCTCGGCCGGTCCCCAGGTTATACGTAACCACCCCCGGATTCGACCCAAGTTTCAGCAGCGCGGCGATATGACCTATCGCGAGATCCACAACGTGGATATAGTCTCGAACACCCGTGCCGTCAGGGGTGGGGTAGTCTTTTCCGAAAACGGGCAGATCCGGGAGTTTGCCGACCGCGACCTGAGCGATATACGGAAGCAGGTTGTTCGGTATCCCATTCGGATCCTCACCGATCTGTCCGCTTGGATGTGAACCCACGGGATTGAAGTAGCGCAACAGCGCAATGTTCCATGCGCCATCCGCACGGTGCAAATCTCGCAATATCTCCTCAATCATCCATTTGGTTCTCCCATAGGGGTTTGTCGGAGAGAGTGGAAAATCCTCACGAATGGGAACGGTGTGTGGATCCCCATAGACAGTGGCGGATGAACTGAAAACAATATTTTTGACCTCATGCGTTTCCATTACCTCACACAACACGGTTGTCCCCGCCACATTGTTCTGATAGTACCGGAGCGGAACGGCAACGGATTCTCCAACCGCCTTGAGCCCTGCAAAATGAACCACGGCATCGATAAGAACACCCTGAAATACCCGGTTCAATGCCTGCTTATCCAGAAGATCGACTTCAAAAAATTCCAGACGTCTTCCGCTGAGACGTTGAACCCTTCTCAACGATTCCTCTTTGCTGTTCGACAAATTGTCGACCACGATGACTTCATGGCCTGCCTGGAGGAGTTCCAGGCACGTATGACTGCCAATGTAGCCGGCACCGCCTGTTACGAGTATGTTCACAATGTTTCCTTCTGCTATTTGATTGACAAAAAATCAGACCAATTTTTCTCCCCACAAAATTAACGACACCTCGGCATTTCGAAAAACCAACCTGCACTCATGAGACCGGCTCCGCTTGCTGCTTATTTTTCCAGCGCATGCTTGAGGGCGGCTCTGGCAAGCAGGCGGGTAGAGTCCAGCGTGGGCAAGGGACAATCATCCGGATCGACGATCAGCGGAATCTCCGTGCACCCAAGCACCGCTGCATCACAGCCTCTCTGTTTCATCCTCCCCATCACTTCATTAAAGTACATTCGCGATTCTTCGCGAAAAACGGCATTCACCAATTCCCGAAAAATTATTTCGTCGATTTTCTCTCTCTCGGTCTCATCCGGTATCTCATGGCCGATTCCGAATTTTTCCAAGGCATCCGGATATACGGGTCCCGTCATCAGGTACTTTGTTCCCAGAATTGCCAA